>JBGCFT010000028.1:0-63871 GCA_045107085.1 Marinicellaceae bacterium
ATATACCGTGGTTATTTATTGAATGAAGATGATTTAATTCGCAAAGCGGTTATTCAAGAAATAGCTTGTCAATTTGCTTTAGACTTTAAATCCATAGAGCAAAAATATACTATCAATTTTATCCAATACTTTTCAAGTGAAATAAGTGACTTGTTAGAAATGCAAGTTGATGGTTTATTAAAAATCCATAATGAAAGATTGACTGTCACACCGGAAGGCAGAGTATTGGTTCGACACATTTGTATGGTTTTTGATATTTATTTAAGAAAACAATCGGAGCAACGATTTTCCAAAGTGATATAAAACTTCTGTTATGAAAGTGACATAAGTGTGACACACCTCTAATTTATGAAATAAATTAATTAAGATTAGGTTCAATGCTTGCTTGTAAAATGGACTCATTATTTTATTAAATTGGAGAAGTATCATGAAACGTATTATTTTATTAAGTGGTTTATTTATCAGTTCATTAGCCTTAGCTCAGAGCAACGCATCAACTGAAAAAGAGGTCATTAAATGTGGAAAAGAAGGCTGTTCTGTTGTCTGTCATGAGCCTGGTAACCGTTGGGATACATTTTTGCAATCTAAAGGTGACATTGAAGTGACCTATTTTTATGCCAGTGGCACTCGACAATTAAAAGCAGATGTTGGTAATGGTGAATATACCATACTGGACACAAATCCAAGTTTTCAATCTTGTAGAATTACAGGTGTTGTAAAATAATCATTTTTTCATATTTGACAGAATCAAGCGTCTGTAATATGATATTGCTTGGTACAGGCTTCATAAGAGAGCTTGATTTAACATAAAAACAAAGATTAAGGGGAAAAGATATGCGTACTGCAGCCGGTGTTTTATTAATAATTGCAGCTGTTTTCAATTTAGTGGCTTCACTGGGGTATTTAGCAGGTGGAGGACTTGCTACAGCCGTTGGTTCCGATGGAATGAATGAAGTGATGAATGTTGCCCAACAACAAAGTGGTCAACAAATGACTGCTGAGCAGAAAGAACAAGCCGATAAAATCAGATCAGAGGCTGGAAGCACTGGTATGGGTCTGATGGCATTTGGAGTATTTTTGTTAGTGAGTGTGGGTATTTTAATAGCTGGTGCTGTATTCTTGTTTAAAAACCAAAAGGCTCAATTCATAATGGTTGCTGGTGGAATGGCAATAGCTGCGGAGGCCATAGGCAGTATGATATCCACATTTGGTGTGACGAATATCATTGGACTAGTTGGTGGAATTATGGCAATAATTGCTGCAAAAGGCATGAGCGGTGGATCGGCTCCAGAGCCAGTTGAATAAAAGCGGATGAATTCATTGCGATTGGGTGTTGTTAGCACCTTAACTCGCCAAGACATATATTATTCATTAAAAAGCGCCAGAGGCTTATTGTTTCTGGTGTTTTTTGGTGTTTTTTGGTTTTGGGTGTTATGGAATTTAAGCAGTGGTAATGCACAGCATCTAGCCAGCTCAGAAGCTGGCATGATAATGTCCTATATTATTGACCCTAAAGTTGCTTCAACTTTATTTGTAAATCACTCTCCTACCTTTTCTGCATTCTATTACTTGGCAATGTCCACAGTTCCTTTATTTGTTCTATTAGCAGCCAGTGATCAAACGGCCAATGATATAGGCAGTAAATATTTAAGGTTCTTAACGCCCCGTTGTAATCGCATTGAAATTTTTATCGCACGATTCATAGGTGCAGTAATTCTGGTTGCGGTTTCCTATATTTTAATTACTTTAGTCGCAGCAATGCTTGCCATTGCGGTAGACAAAGACGCATTGACAATGGTACTAAAAGACACACCTCTTGTAATTGTGTCTTTAATTCTTTATACCATACCTTTTGTAGCGTTAATGTCTTTGTGTTCAGTGATTGTCGGTTCAGTTGGTTTATCAGCTTTAATGGGTATCAGTATTTATGTCATCCTATTGGTTTTAATCACGGTTATTAATATTAAAATGCCTGATGTAGCTGATTTAGTGTCTTATGCTTTGCCAAACTCTACAAAATCACTGTTCTTACAATTAAGTTGGGGCAAAACTATCAGTGCTTCATTGGCTGTTCCTATCTATGTCTTGGCCTATGGATTTTTAGGTTGGAAGATTTTCTCTAAGCGAGATATATAATGACTGACACAATCATCACAACCGATAAACTGGCCAAAAGCTTTGGTGATCAATGGGCGCTATATGGCATTGATTTGACAGTTAAGAAAGGCCAGACTACCGGTTTAGTTGGACCTAATGGTGCAGGGAAAACCACTTTATTTTCATTGTTATGTGGTTTTTTAAAACCAACCAAAGGCTCCATCAAAATATTAGATCGTAATCCCGATCATTCAGACTTAAGAGGACGTATCTCAATATTACCTCAAGACGCGATTTTATTAAAAGCGATACCAGTTGGTAAACAATTATCTATGCTGGCAGAGCTTCAAGGCTTTAATAAAAAGCAAGCTTTAGAAGAATCTAAAAGAGTATTGAAAATGGTTGATTTGGCTTCTTCTGCGCATAAAAATGCCGATCAACTCAGTCATGGTATGCTTAAACGCATTGCAATCGCTCAAGCCTTTATAGGCTCACCAGAATTAATATTATTAGATGAACCAACTGCAGGACTCGATCCCAGTACAACAGATAATATAAAATCTGTTATTCGGAGTTTGAGTGGCAAGACATCGATAATAATTAGTTCCCATAATCTAGAAGTGATTGAGGATTTATGTCAACAAGTCATCATTCTTAAAAAAGGCCGATTGCATTCTCACGAAAAAATTGCAGACATGACAGCCAGGACTAAAGCGCTAACATTTAGGCTTGAAAAAGATGCAGATATGAATATTAAAGACATATTTGCTAATCTTGATATGGTAACTGAAGTTAAACTAGGTAAAAAAGGGCAACACAGACTTGTTGTTCGTTTCAAAGAAGATGCAGGCCAACTAGCTGAAATTGAAATATTGAAATGTTTGGCATTAGCCAATATACCTTATCGAGAAATGATCAGAGGTGAAAGGCTACAGGAAACAGTAGCAGATAGACTGGATTAACGTATTTTTGAAGGCTATTTTCTATTGCTTCGAATTCCTTTCTTTTTTGATTTTTTTGGTTTCGATCTTGTGACTTTTTTGTTTTTCTTAATCGTTGTTTCAGAAGGTTTGTTCGATTTTTTTAAATTTCTGCCTTGTGCTATGGTATTGATTAAAGTTTCTCTGTCACTGACTTCAAATCCTTTTTTGCGCAAGCGTTTAATTTTGCTGCCTATAATGCGTTCTATTCGGTTTACAGCTTGTTCTTCTTCTCGACTAACGAATGATATGGCATTGCCAGATTGGCCAGCGCGTCCTGTACGACCAATCCTGTGAACGTAATCTTCAGCAAGAAAAGGTAAATTATAATTAACTACGTAGTCCAAACCAATAATATCAATACCGCGAGCTGCCACTTCAGTAGCAATTAAGACTTGTAATTTGGCTGTTTTAAAATCGGCCAAAGCTCGGCGCCTAGCGCCTTGGCTTCTATCTGCATGACAAACTGCAGCTTTAATCTTATTTTTTTTTAGATTTTCTAGTAATTCATTGGCCTGTTGTTTGGTACTGGTGAAAACCAAAACTTGGTACCAATTGTATTCTTCCAGCAAGGCCATAAATAAGTCAATTTTACGACTTTCTACAACTGGGTACATGACATGATTAACTGTTTCAGCGGTGATGTTACGTTTTGAAATACGAATTTCTTTGTGGTTTCTTAAAATTTTATAAGATAATTCGTTGAGAGCTGGTGTTGTTGTCGCTGAAAACAGCAAAGTTTGATGATTGGTTGCCATATGAGCAATGATAGTATTAACATCAGAAACAAACCCCATATCTAACATGCGATCAGCTTCATCTAAAACCAGAGTTTCTACTTGAGATAAGGATACATAGTTTAATTCAAGGTGTTCAATCAATCGAGCAGGAGTAGCAATAAGGATATCCACACCTGATTTGAGTTTGTTAGATTGACTAGAGATCTTGACACCACCATATACTGCTAAAACATTTAAATCTAAAAACTGTGAATATGATTTAATGGTTTCAGACAATTGTTCTGCTAATTCACGTGTTGGTGCTAAGATTAATGCTTTAGGGTGAACAGACTTTTGTTTTATTTTGTTTGATTTATCCAGTAAATTTTGAATGATTGGAAGTGCAAAAGCTGCTGTTTTACCTGTACCTGTTTGTGCATTAACCAATAAATCCTTGCCTTTTCGAGCAAGGGCTATGACTTTTTCTTGTACTGGAGTCATGTCTTTATAACCACACTTATCAAGTGCTTTTAAAATTTCTGGGGCAAAGCCAAAAGATGAAAATTTCATAATATTTCCTTGGTGGAATAACCGAAGTTAAGATTTTGGTTCTAATAAATTGAGTACACTGTGTCTAATGCGTTTAGATAGTAGCCTTTTAGCGCCAAGATAGAAAGTTTTTAGATTGTCTGTAAAAATAATTTTACCTTCTGCACTGGTTTCTATGACATTTTCCGATTTAAGCTTTGAAATAAAATTTTTAAATAAGGACTTATCAAAGTAATCTGGAGAATTAAAACCATACAATAAGGACAACTTGCTGGCAGTTTTATGACACAAGGTTTCAAGTTGGGGAACTGTTATTTTTTCAGAGCCACTTTTACTCAATACAGCAATCACTATAAAAAATCTTTCATAAGTTTGCATAAGAGCATTGGCTAAAACCCTTAGTTTTCCTGCCTCAATACTTCCACCTGTGTGCCTTTCAACCGTTCGACTTGCAGATTTTAATACTTCTAATTTTTTAAGAATTTCAAGTGTCTCTCTTCCATGTGCAATAAACTGTTCTAAACTCCAATGCAAATACAGTTCGCTTTTTACAAAAGGGTAAACAACTCCCATAAACCGTAAAATTTCACGGCGTTGCATTTGATTTTGATTGACTAAACACATCGCTATGAATGAACTGGCTGCAAACAGATGCAAAATATTGTTGCGGTAATAAGTTAACAAGACACCTTGGTCTTTTTTAACCCGAATGACATCACCTAATTCATGCGGAACAATCTCTATAAAATTAAGCTTAATTCCGAGTTGAAAAATTTCTTGTGTCGTTAAATCAGTTATTGTCACTCTTGTTGAATAGGGAGTTTTAATGAGCAACTCTTTATAAAATTCAATTTGTTGTGCTAAGTTTTCTTCAGCAGCTGAATGATTAGGAGTAGACAATAAAGCAATGGCCAGTAAATTAATAGGATTGACATGGGCAGCAGCATTTATGCGTTGCATTATTTCGTTACCACATTCATTAACTAATGATTTAAACCAGTCGGGTTTTCTATTGTGGTTCAATGTAATTTCTCGCCAATTCGGTTTGAACTTATCAAGTAAATCGTCTAGTAAAATAGGATCAGAAAAATTGACAGTAAGGCGACCATAATCCTGTTTTAGAAGTTTTCTTGCTTTAAATAATCCACCCAATGATTCTCCTTTTTTAGAGCTTCCTCCCAATTCATTTTGGTAAGAGTTCCCTTCCATTAACTTTTCATAATTAACATGTGCAGGCTGGAACATTAATGGTTTATTTCTTTCATTAATATAGCTCTTGATGGTCATGGCTAACATGCCAGCTTTAGGGTGTAATAGTCTTCCAGTTCTGCTTCTTGTCCCTTCAATGAAATATTCAATAGAGACACCGTGGGTTAGTAATGCACTTAAATATTCAGAAAAAATAGTCGAATATAAGGCAGAATTGAAGGATCTTCGAATGAAAAAGGCACCACTTCTTCTGAGCACTGAACCAATGACTGGCATATTTAGGTTTATTCCAGCTGCAATATGTGGCGGTACTACTCCGCGTTCGTGAAGTGCATACGACATGATGAGATAGTCAATATGACTTCTGTGGCATGGAGTATAAATGACGACATATTTTTGTGATTTTGCCCTGAACTCTTCAAAATGATTAAAGACAACACCGTTATAAACTTTTGTCCAAAATTTTGTTAATGTTTTAGCGAAAATACTGACTATAGAATAGGAATAATCAGAGGCAATTTCTTTGATGATTTTTTTTGCTTCTTTTTCAGCTTGTACATCAGTTATTTTTGTTCTTTTTGCATAGTTAGAAATTTCTTCACGAACTTTAGGTCGTTTTAATATATTTTGAGCTACAGTCCTTCTGTGGGATAAATCAGGGCCAACAACTGAAGTTTTAACCCGGTAGAAGTGCACTCGAAAAACCCGCGATATTTTTTTAACAACATCATCAATTGATTCAGATGAGTTTTGATCATAGTTGAGATTAATGGGTTGATTGAAACGCAATAGCGTATTCTTTCCGTGAAACAAAATGGAAAAGAATTTACGCAATCTTCCACCAATTGACCATTGTTCGGAAACCAGATTTTTGAAAAAGCCACTTTTTTTATTTGGAGCCATTCCTAAAAAAACAGAAACAGGAACTAACTGAACTTGCTGGTCTGGATTGTCTTTAAGAAAAGTAATAATACTTTTTAAATTATTTTTAAAAATAACGTAATTTGGTTTTTTATTCCAAAATCCACGTAAGTATTTATTGGCCATTACTGATGAGAATTTCGGCCAATTTTCTGGTAAGTTTTTATAACTGAGTTTATTGCGTTTGCATTCTGCTTTTAACACCACACGAGAAACTAAAGAATCAGTGTCTAAAACATAAATAATGGGTTTGTCTTGATCTATACCAAGCTTAGCTAAATCACTGGGAATGATTTTTGCTTTGACTCTTAAATATAGAATTTTTGATAATATCGACATGGACAAAAAGCCAGGTTAAAAACCTGGCTATTTAAAAAATATCTTTAATAAGAGTTACTGATCAGTTATCCACTGTCCATTAACTTTTTTCATTTTAACATTTTGATTAAATGATTCACCAAAAAATTCGTAAGCTAACTGCATACTTGCTGAATCACCATTTTCAACTACATCTGTAATTTTAACAGAATCAATCATGTCATCAATTGAGATGCCATAAACTTCCATAATATCTTTGACACCACCCATAACTATTGATGCTTTACCCATGGCTTGATCATAAGACATGTTTTGAACATCATCTAGTGTAGCCATATCTAAACTTTTCGCTGTGCTTACAGCAGTTGAAATTGCTTTTCTAGTAATTTCTTCGCTCAACAAATCAGTATTACTGGCGTAATCAACAAAAGCATTGGCCAATTTAGTCAAACTTTCTTTTTGATCTTCTGGGATATCTGGACTAGATTGGATGCTTGGAGCTATCATACCTTTGCCCATCATAAGATACATAGGCATTTGTGTGCGTAGCTGTGCTAATTGTGGAGAAACCATACCCATTAATTTGTCTTCAGCACCATCACCTGTCAACATTCCCATCATTTGCGCATACTGTGCTTTATCTGCTTCTGAAGGACTAGATTTTTGTTCTTCAAAATCTGCTACAGCCTTAGTATACTCTTCAGGACTCATGGCTGTTTGCATCATGGCATTAATATCATTGTTTTTGACCGCTTGAAGCATTGACATGAAAGTTCCATTTGGAGTACTTTTGTCTACTTTAGTCATGGCTTTTTGAACTGGATCATCTCCACCGCCACACCCTTGAATCAAGGCCATAAGCATGATAACTATCATTATATTCAATTGTTTTTTCATTTTATCAATCCTAATTGTAATTTTTAATCGCTCATTATCTCTTATTTAACATGTTGAACTCAAATGTTTGAGATAAATTATAATATATAACGAGATAAATCTTCATCTTGTACCAGTTCTGATAAATTTTTATCAACATGAGCAGCATTAATGGTATATTTTTCACCAGATTTGTCTGAACTAACAAATGAAATTTCATCTAATAGCCTTTCAAGTACTGTATGTAATCTTCGTGCACCAATGTTTTCTGTTTTTTCATTGACTGCAAAAGACACCTCCGCTATTTTATTGATGCCATCTTTTGTGAATTCAAGTTCAACATTCTCGGTACCCATCAACGCAACATACTGTTCTGTAAGTGAAGATTCAGGTTCTACTAAAATTCTAGCAAAATCTTTAGCTGTTAAAGCACGCAATTCAACACGAATGGGCAGTCTTCCTTGTAATTCTGGAATTAAATCAGACGGACGAGAAAGGTGAAAAGCACCAGATGAAATGAATAACATATGATCTGTTTTGATGACACCATACCTGGTATTGACTGATGATCCTTCAATTAATGGGAGTAAATCTCTTTGAACACCTTCACGAGAAACTTCACCACTAGAACCACTTGACTTTGCTACTTTATCAATTTCATCAATAAAAATTATGCCATTTTGTTCAGCATTATTGATAGCTTGTTGTTTGGTTTCATCATCGTTAATCATTTTTGCTGCTTCTTCGTCTTTAAGAATAGGAAGCGCTTTTTTGATAGTCATTTTTTTAGTTTGTTTTTTCTTTTTACCGATATTTTCAAACATGCCTTGTAGTTGATCGGTCATTTCTTCCATACCAGGCGGAGCCATTATTTCAACGCCCATGTTGCTACTGATGTTAATCTCTATTTCTTTCTCATCAAGGTCGCCATTTCTTAATTTTTCCAAAAACTTTTGTCTAGTTGATGTGTTTTTTGACTCAACTTCTTCTCCAGGAATTGGAGAGGGAGCTTTGGGTATTAAATAATCTAAAACTCTTTGTTCTGCGGCACTTTCAGCTCTGGCCTGTACTTTGTCAATGGCATTATCTCGGGTCATTTTTATTGAGCTTTCTACTAAATCTCTAATAATAGATTCAACATCTTTTCCGACATAGCCAACCTCGGTAAATTTTGTGGCTTCAACTTTAATGAAAGGTGCGTCAGCTAAAATAGCCAGCCTCCTTGCAATTTCTGTTTTTCCAACACCAGTGGGTCCAATCATGAGTATATTTTTTGGGGTGATTTCGTTTCGCATTGTTTCTGGTAATTGCATTCTTCTCCAACGATTTCTCAATGCAATGGCGACTGCTCTTTTTGCATCATGTTGACCAATAATGTGTTTGTCTAGTTCTTGAACGATTTCTCTTGGGGTCATGTTTGACATATTGTTTTTTTCTCTTAGGTGTTAAGTTCTTCAATTGTTTGATTTTTGTTTGTATAAATACATATATCAGCTGCAATATCTAATGACTTTTTAACTATTTCTTTGGCTGTTAAGTCAGTATTATTCATTAATGCCATGGCAGCAGATTGAGCGAATGCACCACCAGAGCCAATTGCAATTAAACCGTGCTCTGGTTCTATAACATCACCGTTTCCGGATATGATTAGCGATGTTTCTTTATCCGCAACAGCCAAGAGCGCTTCAAGTCGGCCTAAGCGTCTATCAGTGCGCCATTCTTTCGCCATTTCAACTGCTGATCTGACTAAATGCCCAGAGTGTTTTTCTAATTTCGCTTCAAAGATTTCAAACAATGTAAATGCGTCAGCTGTAGCTCCTGCAAAGCCTGCTATCACTTCATTTCTGTACAGCCTTCGAACTTTTCTGGCATTACTTTTCATGACCGTATTTCCTAATGTGACTTGGCCATCTCCACCAATTACCGCCTGATTGCCTTTTCTAAAGCCGACAATTGTAGTTCCTCTATAACCATGCATACTTTCAGTCATATTTATTTACCGTTAATTTATAATATTAATAATTTTGGGATTTAATATTAATTTTCAAGTTAGCAAATAACGTTGCTATTAAAATAACTGGAATAATTTAACGAATTTTGATATAACATTTCTATTACTCAAGGGATGCATGAGATTGTTCAGACCACTTAATTTATTTTTATTGTTAATTTTTATTTCACCTTTTTTATCCGCTCAAAAACCTAATGTGAATGAAAAATTTATTCCTGCAGTTGTCTATAAAATAAAGGATGGTCTACCCAGTGAAGTTGTTCAAGACATTATTCAAGATGAAGAAGGGTTTTTGTGGATAGCAACACAAGAAGGCTTAAGTCGATTTGATTCGTCTGAATTTATCAATTTTTCTAAAGACAAATCAGATCCATATTCTATGCCAGGAATTTTAGCTGAAGATTTGGTTTCTATGCCAGGTGATAAACTTTGGGTGTCAATTTATGAAACTGGAATTGCTGTATTTGACAAAAAAACTTTTCAATCAAAGAGTTTTAAAAACACCCAATCTCATTTATTTCAATTGCCTAATAAAAATTTATTTGGCATTGATAAAGATCAAAACAATAACATTTGGTTATCACTTTATGGAGAAGGAATATACCAATGGAACACAAAGGAAAGTAAGTTTTATAAACATTTATCTTCAGATGAAAATGCCTGGTTAACATCTAAACAAACATTTGAAATCATAGTAGATAGCAAAAACAGATTATGGATTTGTACAATCGATTCAAAAGTATTTTCGTACGATATTAACACAGGAGTGGCTCAAGAATTTAATTTTTCATCTGGTCCTAATAATTCATCTAGCCCTGTATATGGATTTGTTGAATCGCCCAATGGTGATATTTATGCAGGAGGTTATTCTGGAGTTTTTAAGTTCAATGAGGAACAAAGTAAGTTTGATCATATTATCAATAAAAAAATGATTGCTGATTTTTATGGTGGAGAACGAACAACGGTTAGAAGACTGTTGGTTGATTCAAAAAACAATTTATGGATAGGCACGACTAAATCACTTTTATTATTTTCAGACAATCAATTAAACCGTGTTAATTTGTATGAAAGTGGCTCAACAATTAATCCCAATTGGACAACCCAAGCAATTATTGAAGATAAAGTTGGTAATATTTGGTTTGCTACTCAAGGAAATGGTCTTGTTAAGGTTTCATCAGGTTGGGAAAAGTTTAAAGTTTATATCGGTCAAAATAATGAATCCAAAGAATTCAGAACCGGATTTCAATTTAAAGAAAATATATGGCTGGTCCATATGTCATCTCTTATTGATCTTTACAGGTATGAAAACAATGTTTTAAAACTACAAAAAAGCATCAAGCCTGATTTAGGTACTAATAGTATCCGTATTGATAGTATTTATCAAGATGATCCTGACTCTATTTGGATCAGCTCTTTAGAGGGAATTAATAAGGTAGATGTGCAAACTGGAGAAACTTCAATAGTTACTAATCAACAAGGTGAGAAACTTGGTGCGGTTAGAAAATTTTATAGGGCAAAAAATAAAAGGTTTTACTTTTATTTGTTTACAGATAAACAAATGGGTTATTTTGATGAAAATGATATGTTTGCTTATGTTATTCCAAGTACTGATACAAACCAAATAAATGGTGGTTTAGTGGACCAAATGTCTCTGGGGATAGATGAAAAAATTTGGTTAGCCACAGATTATGGCATTGAGACGTTTGATATGAAAACTCATCAATATGGAATAGTTTATAAAAGTATAAATCAACAAAACGTTTCAAGTTTTTATATAGATAAAAACAACCAAAATGTTTGGGTAATTGCTGATGGAGGATTAAAAAAACTTAAGTGGCAAGACAACGAGTTAATTGAGACCGAAGAAAAATTCGATAAAATATTACCTAAAATTATTTTCGATAAAATACACTCTTATAAAAATAACAAGTTAATTATTTCTACTCAGGATTCTGGCATTATTGAAATTAATACAAAGAGCTTGGATTATTCTGTCTTTACAGATAAAAACGGATTGCCTTCAAATTTAACTAAAGAAGTTTTATTTCCTGAGAATAATATAATGGTAGTTACTGATAAAGGATTGGCGATTTACAATAATGAATATAAAGAAGTAAGTCAGTCAAAACCAACAATTGTTATTGATTCTATAAAGCTAAGTGGGCAAAAAATTCAAAACACTAAAGAAACTCAACTCATACTTGAAAATAATTTTGGGTCTTTAGATATAGATGTGGCACTACTGTCGTTTTTGAATGCAGAAGCCATTGAATTTGAGTACAGATTAAATGGACTTAATGATCAGTGGATAAATACAGATAGTGAAGACAAGTTTTCTTTTCTAAATTTAAGTGGTGGGACATATGAGTTTAAAGTTAGGGGCAGAAGTAATGATGGTCCATGGTCAAATATTGAAAGTTTCTCTTTTGAAGTAAAGCCGCCTATATGGAAATCTTATTGGGCATATTTATTATATAGTTTAATATTTTTATCTTTATTATATTGGTTTTTATATCTTTATCGACGAAAAATTCTTTATGAGCTTGAGATTACAAAGCAACAAAGTCAAAAGCAAATAGCTAAAGCAGCAAGCCATGCAAAAAGTGAATTTCTTGCCAGAGTAAGTCACGAAATTCGCACACCATTAAATGGTGTGTTGGGTATGGGAGAGTTAATGTTGGATACCAATATGGATGAAGAGCAACGCATATATGCTGAATCTATCATGGCATCAGGTCACCATTTATTAGAGATCATAAATGATATTTTAGACTTATCTAAAATTGAAGCAGGAAAGCTTGAGTTAGAACACAAAAAATTTGATTTACTTCTTATTATCGATGAAATTCTTAATGTTTTTATGTCTCAATCCAAACAAAAAGAACTAATTTTTACATGCATATTTGACCATGAAATTGATAGATTAAGAATTGGGGACATAATAAGGGTTAAACAAATTTTATTTAATTTACTCAGTAATGCCTTTAAATTTACTAATCAAGGAGAGGTATGTTTAAGAGTCACTGTAGATAAGAAAGATTGTGAAAGAGTTATTTTTAATGTTTCTGATACTGGATTAGGGATTGATAATGATCATGCACAAGAGTTGTTTGAGCCATTCGTACAAGCAGATACTGCGATTACAAGAAAATATGGAGGAACGGGGTTGGGATTAGCTATTGTAAAGCAACTGGTTGAAAAGATGGATGGAACTATTAAGGCCCAAAGTAAAAAGCCGAAGGGGAGTATTTTTGAAGCAAGAATAAAGCTTGCATTAGAAACCAACCTAGAAGAAAAGGCATTAATTAAATCCTCCAATAATATTGCTTTATTAATCGCAAATGAAAACCTTATGGAAAGTGTGACTTCCTATCTGAAGATCTTAAACATTGATCATTCAAAAGTCATATCGGATAAAACTACTGGCGTTATTGTTGATGCACAATCAGAGATTAAAAAAGAATTTGAAACTGAATTGCTTAAAGTTAAAAAAACGACAATCATGGTTCATTTTATTGGATTAAATTCTAATCATATAAAAGATGAACTGCTTAACCAGATTAATGTTAGTAAGTTAACTCAGCCACCAATTACTTATGCCAAATTAGCAAAAAACTTTGTATATACAGATACAAACGGGTTTAAAGAAAAACCTTCTATTAAAAAAGCGACAATTTCATTAAAACTTTTGGTTGTAGAAGATAATGCTGTCAACCAACAGGTGAGTATTGAAATGTTGGAAAAAATGGGGCATATTGTTGATATAGTAGATAATGCAGAAGAGGCATTGAATCGCTTAAATAGGAACCGATACGATTTATTATTGTTAGATTATCATTTACCTGAAATGGATGGGCTGAGCTTAGTTAAAGTTTGGGATAACGTACATAAAACACCGATAATTATGGTCACAGCAGATTTAACAGACAATGTGCTGCAAAAATGTTTAAAGCTAAATATCGATAATATTGTTGCTAAACCTTTTTCTCAATTGCAACTTTCTATTGCGATTGATAAAGCTATTAGTAAAATTTTGTAGTCATTATTTGTCAATATGTATGCCAGTATTTCAAAATTCTGTTTAAAACTCAATCATGTTGTGAACCATTAAGATTCTCAACAAACAAAATGATTGAACTTATTTAAATCATTTTATTGTATTATAGTTTTCTTGGCTCAGTTACTAAAGCCTACTTTAAAAAACTAAAAAAGGAATATATATGTCATTATTTGATTTAGTTGCTGTATTAATTAGCTTGGCAGCAATATTTTCACTCATAAATTACAAAACTATTAAACTCCCTAATGGCATTGGTATTATGCTTATTGGTCTTTTGATGTCTATTGGTTTAATAGTAACGAATAAAATAGGTTTGTTTTCAACCCAAAGTATTCAGGAAATATTTTCACAAATTGATTTTAATGAAGCTGTTTTAAATGGCATGCTTAGTTTTCTATTATTTGCTGGAGCACTGCATGTCAATATCAATAGATTGGCTGAGTTAGCTGACACCATTGCGATCCTTGCAACTATTGGAGTAGCGATTTCTGCAGGCATTGTTTCGATAGTGGCATATTATATTTTTAATGGATTAGGTATTGAAATATCTTATCTTTATTGTTTGGTTTTTGGCGTTTTGATTTCTCCAACTGATCCTATTGCAGTGATGGGAATATTAAAAAAAATTGGCGCCCCAAAATCAATAGAAGTTAAAATCACAGGTGAATCATTGTTTAATGATGGTGTGGCAGTTGTGTTGTTTATTGTGGTCATTGAATTAGCAACAGGTCAACAAGAAGCTTCTTTAAGTCACATTGGTATGTTATTTGTAAAGGAAGCAATAGGTGGTGCAGTTTATGGATTTGTTATCGGTTATGTTGCTTTTTTGTTGTTACGATCAGTTAATGATTATCAAGTTGAAGTTCTGATCACATTAGCACTGGTAACAGGTGGTTATTCATTGGCTCAATATTTACATATATCAGGCCCAATAGCGATAGTTATTGCTGGTTTAATGATAGGCAATCAGGGAAGAAGACTCGCAATGAGTGATAATACAAGAAAAAGACTAGATGACTTTTGGGAATTAATTGACGAAATATTGAATGCTTTGCTGTTTTTATTAATTGGTGTTGAATTGTTGATTATTCAGGTAACACAAAACTATGTATTGGCATCATTGTTAATTATCCCTACAGTTTTATTATCTCGATTTATTAGTGTCGGAATGCCTGTGGCACTATTAAGAATGAAGAACACCTATTCTCCGCACGCAATTAAAATTTTAACTTGGGGAGGTTTAAGAGGTGGAATTTCAGTAGCGTTGGCTTTATCTATTCCCGTAGGCCCTTGGAGAGACCCTTTGTTGACTGCAACTTATGCAGTGGTTATATTTAGTATTTTAGTTCAAGGACTAACCATAGGAAAAGTTGCAGCAATGGCTAAAAAGAGGTGATGAGGCGTCTTTAAACTTGGCTTTTGTTTCCAATTTTTTATGACCTTAGTATATAATCTTTATCGTTTTAAACTATTCAGTAAAAGTAACATGATTATATTTTGTTCAAACAAAACTTAGGTCTACTTGTGATGCAAAAAATTCACTCTTTTTCTTATGTTTCTTGATTTAATTAAAGCGATAATTATAGCAGGTGTGCCAGTAGCATTGGTGTCATATTTTTTCACTCAATTGACAAGAAAAAAAATACCGCTGAACTCAGAAAACTCAAAACAGCTGAAAAAAGAGCTGAAAAACACTGAGTTTGTCAATGATGATGAAGAAAACAGGTTGACTCAAATGCTACACAAAAAATGGATGCATTTTGGTGGTGGATTTTATGGCGTGTTGGTTTTTATGACTTATATTCACATAGAAATATATCAAATCATAGAATTTATAACAAACTTCAGCAGTTTTCAGAATTTCATTGATAATATTGGCTTATCAATGTTGATTAACTTTTTTATCGAAGCCATTTTAAATTTAGTGACTGCTTTTTTATGGTTTATTTATTGGCATGATTTTTTACCCATTGATTCTTTTTGGGTGTGGTTAATTGTAGTTTTTGTTGCTCACACTGTGGCGACTAAATATGCGTTAACAAAAGCTCAATAGAGAAAACGCTTAGATTTCTCTATTGAGTAAGGATTGTTAAATTTATTTCAATACAAACGATACTTTCATGATCACCCGATATTGACTAATTTCACCATCTTCAACCATTACTTTTTGACTTTCCACCCAAGCTCCTGTGATATTATCAAGGCTCTTGCTGGCATCTTTTAGCCCATTCTTCATGGCCTTTTCAAAACTCTTAGATGAAGAAGCAGAAATTTCTATTACTTTTGCTATGCTCATAATCAACTCTCCTATTTTAAGACAAATGTCACTTTCATATTGACACGGTATTGGTTGATTTTACCATCGTCTACTGTTACTTTTTGTGACTCTACCCAAGCTCCAGTAATGCCCTGAATAGTTTTTGAGGCACGAGCAATGCCTTGTTGAACGGCATCTTCAAAACTTTTTTCAGATGATGCGATAATTTCTGTAACTTTTGCTACACTCATAATATTCTCCTGTTGTTTTTAAAAACTAAAAATTAATTTTTAGATCAAATATTATACCTGTATTAAAAAATAAATTGTCAATTGAATTGTTAATAATTACATATTCAAACTGCGCCCTCCATCAACATTCACAATTTGACCCGTTATATAGTTGTTTTCAATTAAGAACTTTAGCGTTTGGTATATATTTTTAATATCGCCTTTTTTATCAAGTGCAATGCGACTTTTAATAATGTTACAGATTTTTTTACCATCAATTGGGTCTTGAATATATCCTGGTGAAATACCATTGACTCTAATGTTTGGGGCAAACTCTTTTGCCAGTGCTTTAACCATCATTTTATTGGCGGATTTAGCCATCGAATATACAGGGTAGTCTTTTAGAGGCTTATCAGCATGGATATCAACTAAGTTAATAATATTTCCTTTGCTTTTATTTAATAGTGAAAAACAGGCTTTGGAAAGAAAAAGTGGCCCTTTAACATTGCTATTGAATAGTTCTTCATATTGATTTTCAGTTACTTTATCAGCTTGAGTAGCAAAGAAGTCAGAGGCATTATTAACTAAAACATCCAGCCGATTAAAATGCGATTTGATGGTATCAATTATTTCACTAAAATTATTTTTTTGGTTAAAATCTGCTTGTACTACAATGCAAGATTTATCACGAATATTATTGAGTTGGCTTTGCAAGGCTTGCGTTTGCTGTTCCGAATGACGATAATGCAAAACAATATTGTAACCATCAGCGTGAGCAGCTTTTGCAAAATAAGCGCCCATTCGTTGAGCAGATCCCGTAATTAACATTACTTTTTTCATAAAAATATAAATTAAATGTCAGAAATTGATTCATCATTAAAACAACACAGTTTAGCATTGACAGAAATGATTAAGCAACGTATCTCACAAGATAAAAACATTAGTTTTAGTGAGTTTATGCAAATGGCTTTATATCAACCAGGAATGGGGTATTATTCATCAGGTTTACATAAATTTGGTGAACAAGGAGATTTTGTCACTTCGCCCGAATTAGGTGTTTTATTTGCGCAATGTATGGCACAACAATTTAAACAAGTGCTGTCCGAGTTAGAATCGCCTGTTATTTTAGAATTGGGTGCAGGTACTGGACAATTTTGTCTTGATTGTTTACTTGAGTTAGAGAAGTTAGATTGTTTACCTCATAAATATTATATTCTAGAGGTCAGTGCTGACTTAAAGTCTAGACAGCAAAAAAAAATCAAACAACTACCAAAGCCAATTCAAAAAATAGTTGAATGGATAAACCAGCCGCCATCCCAAGAATATAATGGGGTTATATTTGCCAATGAAGTCGTTGATGCTTTGCCAGTAGAAGTTTTTAAACTCATTAATGATGAGTTTAAGCAAATGCGGGTTGGTTACGACACTGACTTTACTAAAGAGTGGTGCAACTTTTCCAGCCAATTAGAGACTACTTTGATTAATAAAAAACTTGATTTAGCAAGTGGCTATGAATCAGAGTTTATTCCGTTTTTATCTCAATGGCTGCAAAGCATTAGTTCTTGTTTATTACAAGGTGTTATTATTTTTGTAGATTATGGATATGAAAGGGATAGTTATTATCATCCTCAAAGAGAACAAGGTACATTAGTCTGTCATTTAAAACACCAAGCAAATTTCGACTATTTTAATAACATTGGTATTCAAGACATTACTTCTTTTGTTGACTTTACTGCTCTGGCTGAAGCAGCAGATGATTGTGGATTAGTTGTTGATGGATATACTTCTCAAGCACATTTTTTGCTTTCATTAGATATTCACAATAAGTTGGGTAATGCAGAAGATGAATTTGAAGCTTATTATAAAAAATCTACTGAAATGAAAAAATTAACAATGCCCAATGAAATGGGTGAAAAATTTAAGGTTATGGCACTGAGTCGAAAGTTTGATGAGGAACTATTAGGGTTTACATTGGCAAATCAACTGCACTTACTTTAAACTCAAAAGTCAAAGCTTGAAAAACTTGATTAAGAGGCCACAAAACCTGTACATAATATAATCTAGATGCAAACAAATCAACTGCTATTAAAGTTAAGAATTCAATGGTTTAAATTAAAAGCCATGGAGTTTTTAATTCGATACCAAAATGGATTGTTTGTCTTGATTATTTTTCTTCCTGGTATAGCTGTTGGTGATAATCTATTGTTGATATTAAAAGCTCTGTCTACCCCATTTTTACAAGTCGGCAATCCTGAAAGCTTATTTTTACAAAAATTGATTTGGTTATTCCTCTTACATCTTATATTTATCACTTTTAGTCAGTCACAAAGTCTAGGTATTAAAGGTGGAGGTATGGCAATATACTTAAGATCATTGCCTATATCAGGAATTGTGTACCATAAGATAAATTTAATACTTATCTTATTCGCTAACCATTTTCTATGGATTATTATTGTTTCGAGCTTTTATTTTCAAGTAGTAACCGATGATAACAATAAATTCCTGATATTATTTAATAACTTAATATTGGTGTGTACACTGATAACCTCACAGTATATTGTTCTATTTAACTTTAAGCTGAAGCTTTTATTATGTAATATATTAATTAGTATTTTATTATTTGTGAAAACAATAGATTCTAATAAATATTTTTTGAATTTAGTCATATTAGCCTTATGGATTTATTTGATATTTCAAATAGTGAAACCAGATAAAAACATCAAATCATTCAACTGGACTAAGAAAATAAAAAGTATGCCACTGATGAGTAACTGGCATTGCCTAATGCTATTCAGAGCAAAGCTTGTCAGCACATGTTTCAGATTGTTACTTTTATTTTTACTTATTATAGGTTTTACCCTTGTTGCTTCACATTTTATTCGGATTAATTCAGGACAACTTTTACCTTATGCATTGGTGATTGAAGGGCTGTTAGCTTATTATTTAAGTGGTTTTTTTGTTTTTTATGTTGACCAGAGAAATCAATTACAATTTTTATTTAGAACTTTACCTTTTACAAAATTTTATTGGTTCTATCGGGATTATTTAAGTGTTTTATTGTTATCATTGTCTCTACATTGCCTTTTATATTTTCTCATTCAGCCACTCTTAAGTTATCTAGAATTACTCTATTTAGTGGCATATCATTTACTGCTACTTTTGGTATGTTATCCTATTCGTGTCTTTGCTAAGACACATCAAACCATTCTTACTTTTATGGTTTTAACCATCGTAACTGTATTTACTTTATATAATTATTCATGACTTTCATTTCTATAAAAAATTTAACCATTCAATTCGATGAACTCACTGTATTTGATGATTTTAGTAAAGAGTTCGGAAAAGGGCTACATTGGATTAAAGGACCAAATGGTTGTGGAAAAAGTACTTTTCTGAAGAGTTTGTCAGGCATTATAAGTGTTGAAAAGGGTAATGTGTGTCTTCTAGGTCTTGACCTTCATTCGCAAAGTTTACTGGCAAAATCTAAAATATGTTATGTCGCAGATAAACCCGAAGTTTATCCATTTATGACGGGTATTCAGTATTTAAAAATGATTGCTAAGATTAAAAAAGTTGATCTCAACCCTGAACTATATAGATGGCTAGATGATTTTAATTTACAAGCCTATCAAAACATAGAGTTCTCTCAAATGTCATTTGGTACACGAAGAAAAATAACATTATGTGCTTGCTTAATTGCTAATCCTCAAATTTTATTATTGGATGAACCATTTAATGGATTAGATGATAAATCGGCTAAAAGTTTAAAAGATTGGTTATTAGAAGTCAGTGAAAAAAAGTGTATTCTCATTGCTTCTCATGGGTCTTACTTTAAAAGCAATGAATATAAGAGTATATTAGAATTGTAAAAGAAACCTGCAGACAGTTTTACTTAATCTACTGAGTTAATCCCATTTCCTTAGCTTCTTTCTCAACCAAAAAATCTAAGACTTGCATCATTCTATCTCTGTCATGAAGGTGCTTAGATGGTCTAAGCTTACCATTAACAATAACCGTAGGCGTGGACGTGACTTGCATTGACATGCCCATTTTGTTAGCTTTTCTTTGTTTTGAATCAACAATAAATGATTCTGCAGTACTGAGAAATTCATCTTTGTTAATATTCATTTCATCAGCAAACCATTGGGCTACTTGTTCTATGCTATTAAATCTTTTATTTTCTCTGTGTATGGCATTGAAAAGTTTATGATGAGATTCTTCGATAATTCCCATGAGCTCAGATGTGTAATAAGCTTTTTGCATTATTTCCCAATTGGGTTGAAAATTAAGTGGTACTCTTACCAATTTGATGTGGTCAGGTTTATTCTCTAACCATTTATCTACATATGGCTGAAAAGAATCACAGTGAGGACAGGTGTAGCCAAAAAACTCATAGACTACAACCTGTTCATTATTTTCTGTAGGGTATGGATTATCAAATATATCGTATTCACTGGCTTTAACAGACCCCTCTTGCGTTACATCGTGATCTGAAGCATGATCTGAATCATGATGTGTACCTTGAGAAGAAGCCATTGTTTTGACTGGTTTACTTTCATTACTCTCTTTGTTTTCATTACAACCAGTTAAAACCAACAAATATAGGCACAGTGCTATTAATATTTTATACTTTGAATCCATATCAACTATCAATTATAAGTTCATTTCTTTGCTTTCTAAATCTGATAAATAGGAAACCATATCCAACATGCTAGTGATGGTGCCTAATTCTTTAACATTTGGCTTATATTTTCCGTTCACTATGACTGTTGGCGTTGAGGTAACTTGCATTTTGCGCATCATGTTATTTGATTGGCGCACTTTAGAATCAATCATAAATGAATTGGCTGTTGATAAGAAAGTAGCCCTATCAACCGAGAACTTAGATTCAAACCAATCAGCTAGCTGCTCAATCGTTCTAAAGTTTTTTCTTTCTTTATGAATGGCATCAAATAATGGTTGGTGGGTTTTTTCAATAATCCCCATGGTCTCAGCTGTATAATAAGCTTTGGCATAAATTTCCCATCCAGATTGGAAGATCACTGGAATTCTCACCAACTTAACATTTTCTGGCAATTTTTTGTGCCATGGTTTTATATAAGCTTGAAAATTTGAACAATGTGGACATGTATAACCAAAAAACTCATAGACAATCACTTGATCAGCATTATCAGTTTCAAAAGCAGGGTCAATTATAGTGTAATGTTTTCCTGCAACGTAATTTTTTTGTACTTTTGAAACAGCAGAGTTTTGTGCAGAGACAGAAAAGATACTGAAAGTAAGCAGTAATAAAACAATTTTATTCATTTATATTTCTCGGTTCGTTAATTGAAATGGTTTGGACTGTATTTTTGTTTTAAAGTTCATAAACTTATTCAGAATATAGCCCTTGGATATAACTAGAAACTGCCTTGATTTCTTCATCAGTCAAATATTGTGCAATATCGGCCATTATTTTACCATTGGTATCTCCTTCGGCACCGTAGGTTACGCCTTTTCTATACTCTATCAAAATAGACTCAGTATAAGCAGCATTTTGACCTGCTAAAACAGGATATCCAGTTAATGGGTTGCCTTTTCCAGAAACTCCATGGCAAGACATACAAGCAGGAATATTCATTTTGGTTACGCCCCCTTGATAAACTGACTGACCCAACTCAATCAAGTTTTCATCAGCAGAACCAATTTTTAGTTTTTGGCTGGCATAATATGCACCAAGATTTTCCATGTCTTCTTGGCTTAAGCCTGCGACCATTCCCGCCATTACAGACGCTGGTCTTCCACCATTTTTAAACAGCATTAATTGTCTGGTAATGTATTGCTCATGTTGCCCAGCAATATTTGGCCAAATCGGATTAATACTGTTACCATCAGTGCCGTGACAAGCGACACAAGTTGCAGATTTTTGTTTTCCTAATTCAGCATCACCAGCCATTATAAATGGTGAACAAATTAATGACAGTAAGATAAAAATATTTCTCATGATAGATTCCACTCTCGTTTATTTTAATTTTTGGATTAATACCAATCCCTATTATAAATCTAAAATGACGTTGGCATAAAGTGAATAGTCAGGATAAAACTAATATTGGTGAGTTTTTGGGTTTATCGTATTAATCGTCAGCTTTCTTTAATTAATTTGAAGCTTATGATAATTAAAATATTAGTTTCTTCTTTTGGATTTTTTTCAGCTTTTGTATTATTGATTCTATTCATCGATGTTATTAAATTAAAAAGGTTACTGCTAATTTATTAGTTCATAAAAAGAGTTTATATAGGTTAAAATATTTACTTATGAAGATTGAAATTCTACACATCGTTTTATTTGTTGTTGGATTGTTCATTGGCGTGTTAATTGCTTGGTTGATTATGAGGTCTAGAGCAAAACTTGTAATATTCAATGAAACAACACACAATTTAAAAGAAAAAAATACATTGAGACAGAAAAATGAATTTCTCTGTGACGAGAATGCTGAATTACAGGAACAAAGACATAACCAAGAAAATATTTTAATAAAGATAAGTGACGAAAATAAAACATTAACGACACATTTTGAGGTATGCAAGCAGAAATTTAAAGATTTAAAAAAGCACTATGAAGAGTCACAAAATAAAATAAGTCATTTAAAATCAGAATTAGAATTTTTCAGCACAGAAAATATCAGTTTTAAAGAAAAAATTGCAGAATTAAGCACCTTGAACAAACAACAAAAACTAGCGGCACATGAAAAATTAACATTACTTAACGAATCACGTGTTGAAATGACCAATCAGTTTAAATCGCTAGCACATGATATATTTGAGGAAAAAAATAAACAGTTTTCTGATACCAGTAAAGAAAGGCTTGATAATATTCTTAATCCTTTTAACAAACAATTAAACGAATTTAAAAACACGGTTAAGGATGTTTATGTGAACGAAGCCAAACAAAGAGCTTCGTTGAAAACTGAAATAAAAGGATTAAAAGATCTCAATCACCAATTAAACAAAGAAGCCATAAATCTAACCAAAGCATTAAAAGGAGATAAAAAATTACAAGGAAATTGGGGTGAATTAATATTAGAAAGGGTATTAGAACAATCTGGTCTTCGCAAAGATTTTGAATATGAAGCACAAGGAGGTTTTCGTGATGCAGACAATAATATTCTTAAGCCCGATGTAATTATTCATTTGCCTCAAGGAAAAGATATTATTGTTGACTCCAAAGTTTCCTTGGTCGCCTATGAAAAATATTCTTCAGCAAGCGATGAAGAGCAATCAATGTTACTAAAAGAGCATATTAAAGCCATAGAAAATCATATTAAAGCATTAAGTGAGAAAGATTACAGTAGCTTGAAAGGTATTAAGTCTTTGGATTTTGTCCTAATGTTTATTCCAATTGAACCGGCTTTTATGGTGGCGTTTCAAGACAATGAAAAACTATTTTCCGATGCTTTTAATAGTAAAATAATAGTCGTAACACCAACAACTTTATTGGCAACTTTAAAGACCATCGAAAACCTGTGGCGATATGAAAAACAAAATCAAAATGCCCGTATCATCGCTGAACGAGCAGGTATTATTTATGATAAATTTCGGGGCTTTATTGAGGACATTGAAAAACTAGGAAAACAATTAGACACAACACAAAATACTTATCATGATGCTTTAAATAAGCTTAATAAAGGCAAAGGTAACTTAGTTAATCAAGCACAACAACTATTGAATTTAGGCGTTAAAGTTAAGAAAGAAATACCAAAGTCCTTGTTAAAAAATATTGATCTGGATTAAGTTCAATCTTATTTAACATAGACATCGAATCGAGCAGCTTTTCCTATAATTTGAAATGTGGGTTTTTTATTGGTTACAAAACTGGCTTTGACAGGTCTTTTGATAACCATTTTACTTGCATTTGATATCATTCCTTGATTGAATAGTTCTTCAGCCATATCTGCTTGATGGCCAACAATAGCTTGAAGAAACATCATGTTTTTGTTGTTTTTAGCTGATTTTTTGGTTGCTGGATACATGGGGTCAATATAAATAACATCACAATCGGTTAATTTTATCTCCCTCATGGCATCTTTCTTTCTGAGAAATATATTTTCTATATTGGATCTGTTCAATCCATCTTTTAATAACGCATACATGACAGGGTTTGATTCAAATGCAGTTATTTGTGATCCAGTCAATGACAAAAGATAACTGTCTTTACCAAAACCGGCGGTACAGTCCATAATACTCGTGGGTTGTTTTTTTTTGCCTAAGACCGCTTTTATTATCAGCTCAGCATTAAGGTGTGCCTGGGATCTAAACTGTAATTGTTTCGATTTGAAGTCGACAAAAACATGGTGATTATCTTTCTTATGAAACATAGAAAGTTTTCGTTCATATAATTCAATTTGATACTGAGGGCTTGAATATAAAAAAGGGTTTAAATCCAATGGATTTAAACCCAGTAACTCTAATCTTAAGCTAACAGATTTGTTGAGCACAATTTATCTGTCATTTACTGATTTATAATCTCTAGTTGATGGACCAGTATAAACTTGTCTTGGTCTGCCAATTCTTGTATCGGCAGTTTCATATTGTTCAAGCCACTGTGATACCCATCCTACTGTTCTGGCAATAGCAAACATCACTGTAAACATTTGTTTTGGAATACCCAATGCTTTATAAATAATACCTGAGTAAAAATCCACATTAGGATATAGTTTTCTTTCTACAAAGTATGGGTCTTTAAGTGCAATATCTTCAAGCTTCATTGCCAGCTCAAGCTGTGGATCATTAATTCCAAGCTCTTCTAAAACTTCATGACAAGCTTTACGAATAATCGTGGCTCTTGGATCGAAATTTTTATAAACGCGGTGACCAAAACCCATTAGTCTAAATTTATCATTTTTGTCTTTGGCTTTGGCAACATATTTATCTATGTTTGACACATCACCTATTTCATCAAGCATATTAAGAACTGCTTCATTTGCTCCTCCATGGGCTGGACCCCAAAGAGAGGCTATTCCTGCTGAAATACATGCAAATGGGTTGGCGCCAGTAGAGCCTACTAATCGAACGGTTGATGTGCTGGCATTTTGTTCATGATCAGCATGAAGCATAAATAATAAATCTAAAGCTTTGGCAGCTACTGGATTAGGTTCATAAGGTTCTGATGGTACTGAATACATCATGTGTAATAACCTTTCAGAAAATTTCAAATCATTTCTGGGGTACACAAAAGGCTGTCCAACTGAGTTTTTATAAACTGCTGCTGCTATTGTTGGCATTTTGGCAATCAACCTTATGGCTGCTAATTTTCGGTGATCAGGATCAGACATATCCATCCAATCATGGTAAAAGGCTGCAAAAGAACCAACGACACTGACCAACATGGCCATTGGGTGCGCATCATATTGAAAACCTTGCATTAACATTTTCATTTTTTCATGAACCATCGTGTGATAGCGAATATCTTTATCAAACTGAGTAAATTGATCTTGGTCTGGAAGTTCTCCATGAAGTAGTAAGTATGCCGTTTCTACAAAATTTGATTGTTCAGCTAATTGTTCAATCGGATATCCCCGATAAAGCAAAATACCTTTGCCACCATCAATATATGTAATCGCACTTCGGCAAGCTGCGGTTGCGGCAAAACCTGAGTCATAAGTAAAATAACCAGTGTTTTTGTTTAATGTTTTAATATCAAAAGTAGGTGGACCCATAGACCCTTCGATCACAGGTAGATCTACAGAAGTATCTTTTCCAGGAATAGTTATTGTGACATGTTTATTGCTCATTGAAATCCTCAAATATTAAATTATTAAAACATACGTTCGATTAGTATTCTAACCAAAAGAAAACCAATTGGATAATTATTTATTGATATTTTAACTTAAAATTGAGCCAGTAGAAATAAAAAAACCCGATAAATCAATTTGATTTATCGGGTTGTTTAGATCTTCAGATATATGAGCGTTATTTTCTGCCGTATTTTTGACGGAATTTATCAACGCGTCCACCAGAATCAGCCATTTTATGCTTGCCAGTATAGAATGGGTGCGACTTGGATGAAATTTCAACTTTAACTAAAGGATATTCATTGCCATCTTCCCATTGGATGGTTTCTTTTGTGTGAATAGTTGAGCGTGTCAAGAATTTAAAATCAGATGATAAATCTTGAAATACAACGTCTCTGTAATCTGGGTGTATGCCTTGTTTCATATTACTATTCCTAAAATATAATTTTTTGTTGTCGCCAAAACCTAAAATCTTGACTATAAATTTTTGAACGGCGTATCTTAATGCTAACCTTGTAGGAAGTAAACTTAAATGTGTTAATTATTGGTTTGTTTTTTTAATTCTAAGCCATTAATCTCTAAATCGACGTCAAAATGACTCATTAGAGCTCCAATTTGAGACATAAGAATGTTACCCTTAATGTCAATGAGTACCAATTCGTTATCATCATCTAACGCAAAGATGTTGAGACTGGTTAATTTTTCTTCTCCAACTTTTGCAAATATATATACAAGAGAATCTTCTTCTTTCACCATTGCTAATTTTTCGTAGCCTGAATTTGTTCTTTGGTTGGATAAAAGTCCAATTTCAGATCGTATGTCATTCATGTTTGAGTTTTTAGAAATTTCAAAAACTGTCACATTAATGCCTTTCAAGGAAGATAATATATTGGCAATATCGCTCTCATCTTCAGTTGCCGAAGAAAGTAAGTTTAACATCATTGGACCCAGATTAATTTCAACAGTTGGTTCTGCTCCAACCAATTTACTAAAAACTTTATTGTCTATTTGAGCATTAGCAGATTGAATGATCATAATTGAGACAATCGCTATGGCATATTTAATTTTAGTATTCATAATATATCCTGTTTTATAGTGATGCTGCAGATCGAGAAAGTGGCACTATTAATCCTGGTTTCAATCCTTTGTTATTGACTGCCGATAATGATTTAAATGAGACTCTATTGATATAGTGCATAGCAACTTGTAGGTCTTGTTGTGCCTGATTCAATTTTTCTTGATGATTGTTTTGATTTGAAAGGTTTAATGTTAATGTAGCAACAAAAGCCATGGTGAGGCCTGCTATTGCTAAACGTGGCAACCGCCAACTAAAATAGTTGTTAATTTCTAGTTTATGGTATAGGTTTTGCTGCATGCTATCAGGGCACTTTTGATTACGTGCACAATTAAAATAGTTGGATAACTCTTGTTCAGGATTTGTTTTTTTTGTTTTCATATTTTCTTACTCTTTTTCAATAGTTCACTTAACTTTGCAAATCTAATAGAGACTGCTTTAAAGTATTGCGAGCTCTGTGTAAGTATACTTTGATTTGTTGGACATTTAAATCTAATACTTCAGCTAATTGTTGATAACTTAATTGGCTTATTTCTCTTAAAACTATCAATGACTTATAAGGTTCTTTTAAGTTTTCTATGGCCTGGCTTATGTGATTTGATAATTCACTATTGATGAGTTCATCACAGGCAGACTTAACTGTTTCTTGGTTGTTTAAGTTATGTTGTTGATAATTCATTTCATAATGCCTTCGTCTTAATAAATCTAAACATTGATTTCTTGCCACTTGATAAAGCCAAGCTTTACTTTGTTTTTTTCCATTTTTTTTGGCCTGCCACAGTTTAATAAAACTATCTTGCACAACCTCTTCTGCTTCTAAGCTATTTTTGAGCATTTGATAACATACTGCGTAAAGACCATTTTTGTTAGTGTTAACTTGTAGCTTGAACCAAATACTCATTAATGGATTAATTTCCTATTGTTATGTATAAAAAACGTATATCATTGCATTATGTTACAACTATTAACTAATTTTATTCTATGACTGAGACATCTGGCAATTCTGATTTGCTATTTTTGCACAAACAATGGGATAAAACTGTTTTTACTTATCCTTTGAAGCGAGGTTCTATCAATATGATGCCTAAGCCTCCAGGATCATCTCAATTACCATCCTATATTCAATTTCTTAAGAGTAAATCAATTGATATAGTCGTTTCTTTGCTGCAATATCAAGAAATAATGAACCATGCTTTAACAAATGAAGGCATTGAGTGTGAGGAGCATGGAATTGAATTTATAAATTTTCCAATTAAAGACCACAGTAACCCTCAATTTTTTCTGCCTTTTAATCAATTAATTGAGCAACTGGTAAAGCGAATAGAAATGGGCAAAAATATAGCCATACATTGTTACGCCGGTATAGGAAGAACTGGTTTAGTTGCAGCTTCTATTTTGATAAAGCAAGGCATGCAAGTTGATGAAGCTTTAATTTCTTTAAGTAGGGCCAGGGGACTGAGAGTACCAGAAACGATTCAGCAAATTACTTGGTTACATCATCATTTTGAAGAATTAAAAAAATTAAGTAGGAGTTAGTTGTGAAAATTTCTTTACTATTGATTTTCTTTGTAGTGAATTGTCTAGCTTGTGAAGATATTGAAGTGTATCCTGATATGATGTTTCCCCAAGTAGAAATAACAACATCGTTGGGAAAAATAGTTGTTGAATTAGATAGAAACAAAGCCCCAATTACTGTGAATAATTTTTTAAAATACATTAAGGCAAAGCTTTATATTGGAAGTCTATTTCATAGAGTCGAAGAAAATTTTGTTATTCAAGGGGGCGGCTATGATAAAGATATGAATGAAATAACAGATTGCGGAAAAATTTATAATGAATCAGGTAATGGACTAAAGAATAAATATGGAACCATTGCTATGGCTAGATATAGTGACCCCCATTCAGCGACATCTCAGTTTTATTTCAATTTAACGGACTCAAGTAATTTAGACCCAAATCCTAAAAACTGGGGTTATACTGTTTTTGGACAAGTGACAGAAGGATTTGAAGTCCTTGATGAACTGGCGAAAGTTAAAGTTGGATACAGTGATAAGTTGCAATCCGAAAATGTTCCTATTGAAGCCATATTTATCGAAAGTGTCATTATAAATTAGGTGCCTTTGTGAAAAATTGTCACATATAAATTTGTGTTAAAATACTGTGGTAGGATAATTTCCTTCGTAAATTAGAGTACTTTTTTTGTTGAAAGTTACGTCATTGCATAAATTAAAAACAGCTATTTTTGTCATAATAACTTGTTTAATTGTCATTATTTTAGATTTTTGGTTGTTTCAAAAATTTCAGAAAGTAAATTATTTCAATATGGGTTTGGAGCTTCTTCTGGCATTATTCATATTGGTTCCTTTGTTTGCTATTCAAAAATATAAAAATACCAGTTTTTATTTATACTTAAATATTGGTTTTTACTTGTTATTTTTATCTTATTTTGTTGATGCAATAGATCAAATTTTCATTCATTCTATTTTGTTTACGTTCATTTTAGAAAAAGCGGCTTTGGTGTTAGCAGCAATATTCATTTACATTGGAAGCAGACAGTGGATGAAATGTTTTGAAGACATAGCCAATACAGACTATTTAACTGAAGTTCCAAATAGAAGGCTCATTAGTCAAATAGTCAACACAGAAATATCCAATCATACAAAAGAACACAATAAACTGATTTTAGCTATAATTGACATAGACTATTTTAAAAAAATAAATGATGAGTTTGGTCACAGTACTGGAGATGCTGTATTGAAGGCCTTTGCCAAATTTTTAAATAAATCATTAAATTACAATGATGTTATTGGAAGATGGGGAGGCGAAGAGTTTATTATTCTGATGAAAAATACTGATAAAGATAAGGCAAAATTGTTTATGGAAAGCTTAAGAATTAATGTTTCTAAAAATGATTTTCATTATAAAGGGAGAAATCATTCTATAACAATCAGTATAGGATTAAGCGAATATAATGCACAATCTGACGATTTTGAAAGTCTTCTTATCAAAGCAGATAAAGCCCTTTATAATGCAAAAAACACAGGGAGAAATAAAGTACAGTTTTAAAATCTTGTGATATTATTCTTAGCCTAATAACTATTTGAACAGTTTCATGATAAAATGATTAAAGTTTAAAATCATACTGTCAAATGGAAGAAATCAAATTTAAGAAAAGTGATGACGGTTGTATTATTTATGCAACTGGTGAAATAGATTTATCAAATTCCCACGAATTAAGAAAAACCATTTTAGCCGCCCTAAAAACTGACCAAAAAGTAGAAGTTGATTTATGTCAAGTTAGCTATATTGACTCATCAGGCATTGCCTCTTTGGTTGAAGGGCTTCAATTTGCAAAGTCAGAATCGAAATTATTTGTTTTAAGCAACCCCAGTAAACAAGTTAAAGCTATTATGGAATTGGCAAGATTAGATAAGGTCTTCACTATCATTTCAAATGATAATACACAAAATCCATGATTGTATTGGATCTTATAAATAAAAACACAGCTACAAATAGAGCGACTAAATTATGAGGTCTTTTATTGAAAGCCTTGGGTCTTCAATGGTATTGGCTATTGAGCGGATCGGTTTTGCTATTCGTTTGTTTTTAGACAGTATTTATTGGTTATTTTTCGGTAGAAAATTCAAACAAAAACTTCGCTTGGCTCAGGTGGCAGAGCAAGTGAGGGTCATTGGTTTTGATGCGTTACCGATTGTGATGGCTCTTTCTTTTGTAGTAGGAGTTATGCTATCAATACAATTATTATATGCTTTTGCTGATTTTGGAGCTGAATCTCAAGTATTATTGGCGATTGCTAAGTCAGTGACTCGTGAATTTTCACCACTCATTATAGGCATTATAGTAGCAGGCCGTTCAGGAGCTGCACTGGCTGCTAAAATTGGTTCACAAGTAGTCTCTCAAGAAATTGATGCCCTTCGTGTCATTGGAGTAGTTCCTGTTAGATATTTGGTGTTGCCACCTTTGCTAGGATTAATAATTTCCATGCCGTTACTCATTCTAGTCGCTAATGTAATGGCGATATTAGGTGGAGCTGTTTTTAGTATTGATTCTTTAGACATGTCTTTGATGGCATATCTACAAGAATCATTTGATGTTTTGGCTGTCAATGATGTCTACCAGGGTTTAATTAAAAGTGTTGTGTTTGGTATTATAATTGCATTAGTTGGCGCCACTACCGGTTTTAATGTCACTGGAGGAGCAGAAGGTGTGGGTAAAGCCACTACAACAGCTGTGGTGGCATCAATAGCAGCAATTGTAGTTGCGGATATGATATTTAGTTATTTTCTTACTCAGTAATTATGAAAAATGAATTAATAAAAGTAGACAATTTGGTCACTCACTACGGTGAAAGAAAAATTCTTGATGGTGTGAATTTATCAGTTAAAGAAGGAGAAATTCGCGTCATTATGGGTGGGTCAGGTTCCGGGAAAAGTACTTTATTGTGGCATATCTTAGGACTCTACCAGGCGACTTCTGGAAGAATTAATGTACTAGGAAAAGACTTAGATAAAATTAAGTTTCATGAAAAACATGAGCTTTTGAGAAATATTGGGGTATCTTTTCAGAACGGAGCGTTATTTTCATCGATGACGGTGGGAGAAAATGTGGCTTTTCCATTGACTGAATTTACGGATTTAGATGAAAACACCATTCGAATCATCAGTCGCATGAAATTAGAAGTCGTAAATTTAGGTGGATTCCAAAAACTTATGCCATCGCAACTTTCAGGTGGTATGATTAAGAGGGCGGCATTGGCAAGAGCTATTGTCATGGACCCTAAACTGTTGTTTTTTGATGAGCCGTCAGCTGGTCTGGATCCTGTTGTGGCGTCAGAAATTGATGAGTTAATTTTAAACCTCAGAGATGCAATGGGAATGACTATCGTTGTGGTGACTCACGAGCTTGACTCTGCCTTTAAAATTGCTGATAAAATAACTGTATTGGATCAAGGAAAGAATTTGCTTACCGGTACAGTAGAAGAAGTTAAAAGTTCTAAAATTAAAAGAGTTCAAGATTTATTGGAAAGAAGAGCAAGACACGATACAGTTGATCCAGAAGAGTATTTAAAGAGACTAACACAGGAAAATTATACAATCTCATGAAACGAATTTATAACAATTATTTTTTGGTAGGTTTATTTACTATAATTATTGGTGGAGTAGCCATATTTTTATTATTGAAAATGAATGGTAAAAGCGAAGGGTCTGATATGTACTATAGTTACTTTGAAAATGTAACAGGATTAGGTTATGGGAATCCCGTTTATTATGAAGGCTATAGAGTTGGACAAGTGGAAAAAATATTACCCAAAACAATCGATGGTAAATTATTATTCAAAACAGAGTATACACTGATTAGTGGATGGAAAATCCCGATAGACAGTTATACTAAAATTGCATCAAGTGGCTTACTTTCTGATATGTCCCTCAGTATCAATGCAGGCCAAGAAGTGACATTTTTAAAAGTAGGCAGTGAGATAAAAGGTGAAATAGGTGATGATATCATGGCGACTGTCACACAATTAGCAAATGACTTTGGAACATTAAATGAAGAAAAAATTACACCATTAATTGATTTAGTTTATGACCGAGTTGATAGCTTAACTAAGACTTTAGATACTCAAATTCCAGAAATATTAACATCAATCGATACATTAGTTAAAGACTTAAATAAATTGGTAAAAACGGCAGATAAATTATTGGATGATGAAAATATATCAGGCATCGATAACATAATAGCAAATCTAGAAGATGTCTCAAAACAAATGACTTCAGTCGGTGGATGGGTTGAAAATAGTTTAGATAATGTAAATGACCTGGTAGAGTCTGGTGAAAAGCTAGTAAACAATAGCGATGTCAAAATTAGTGAGTTTTTATCAATTGCAGTTAAGATGATGGATGGTTTTTCAGTTAAAGCTGAATCCATTGCTAATGAAATGGAAAGTGCCAGTATGAATATGAACGAAGCCACAGATGCCATTCGTAAAAATCCTTCAAGTTTAATATTTAAGAACAAATCTAAAGTTGCGGATGAAGACTTATGAAAAAATGGATTCCAATACTGTTAGTTTTTCTTATATCGGCATGTTCATCGGGTGGAAAAAAACCTGCTGATAAAATGTACTATCGATTTCCAGAAACCACCGTTCAACCTATTGATAACTTGAATGTTAACATCAAAAGACCCACCGCCATGGGAATTTTAGGTAACCGACCAATGGTTGTACAAACTGATAAAGGTGGATTAATTCAAATGGGCAGTAATTTTTGGTTAGACTCACCAAAAATACTATTAGAAAACTATTTATCAGAAGTTTTTATTGATGCCAGCCAAGGTGATATTCTGATCCTGAACAGTCAAATCTTGGCATTAGAAAAAAAACAAGACCAAGCTTTGTTATCTATCAAGTTTTTATTAATCAACAACGATTCTGACATCATATTTGATAAAACATATAAGAACCAAAAAAAATTAAAAGACAATACTATTCCTGCTTTCAGTAAGGCCATTGGCGATTTACTAATCGATATGACTAAACAGCTTAGCCAAGACTTGCAATGATTGAATTAAGTCAACAATTATGTGAAGAGCTTGACTTGACTTATTGGCAATTAAACAATGCCAGCAATAAAGAAAAAAAATATTATATAAGTCGAGAAGAAAAAGAATTATTAAGAAAAATATTGCTTGCAAAAGGGATTAGTTTAACAAATATTTCACTTAAAATAACAGACCAGGCAATTGTTATTGTGACTGTAAATAAACATCAGCTTATATTTGAAGATGTAACCAAAAAAGATGTGTCTGGCATTACTTATCTGGCCAAAATTTCAGAAATGTTAAACTCTCAAGAGCAAAAAAAACTTACTTGGTATAAGTTAAAAAATTTAGAGTTATTATAAAAACAGATACAAAAATTTTTGACTTTATTATTAAGATTCCTTAAACAAACAAGAAATGTTTATTTTATCTATAGAACATCACTTAAAAAAGTTTTGATTCCATCTAAAAACATTTGAACAGCAACAGCAATAAGAACCATTCCCATTAATCTTTCAATTGCAATCAACCCTCGTTTGCCCAAATATTTTTGTAAGGCCGTTGCTGAGAATAATATAACCGCTGAGATAAACCATGCAATAAACAAAGCAATAGAAAAGTCCATGATTTTTTCTGGGTGTTGGCTGACTAGCAGAATTAAAGTTGCTAATATTGAAGGTCCAGCAACCAAAGGAATAGCTAACGGAACAAGCAGAGGGTCGCCTTCAATTTTCTCATCTCCATAATGTGTATTGGAGGGAAAAATCATCCGAATAGCGATTATGAAGAGTATTATTGCACCAGAAATAGAAACAGCTTCTTGTTTTAAATTTAATGCAGATAAAAAATACTTGCCAAAAAATAAAAACACATAAAGAATAAGCAGAGCAAGAATTAATTCACGTGCTAGGACTTTATATCTGTTTTTGCTTTTTTCTAAATAACTTAAAAATATTGGTATATTTCCAAGTGGATCTAATATCAAAAACAATAAAATTGTCGTTGAGAGAATATCCAAAGCCTAATCTTCTGCTTTTTTACTAAATATCCATAAATCTGAAAGTGAAAATAACTTCGTTTCAAAGTTCAGATCTTCACCCTGCAAATATGCATGATTTGGATAATTAGTTTTGAGAACTTTAAGACTTGATTCGGCAAGATCTTCTTGACCGAGTCTTTTATAGGCTTCTGCCATTACAGCAATTGATTCTGCAACAGAGTCAGATTTTTGAAATGATTCAATAACATACTTACAACGGTTAATAGCACCTACGTAGGCTTGTCTTCTCATATAATATTTAGCAACTTGTAATTCATAAGCTGCTAATTTATTTCTGATGTGTAACATACGTAACTCAGCATCCGATGCATAGTCACTGTTTGGAAATTTTTCTATAAAGGTTTTAAATGAAAGAAAGGCTTGTTTGGCATTTTCTTGATTTCTGTCAATTGATTTACTTGGTTTAACACGTTCAAATAAACCACGTTCACTTTCAAAAAATATTAAACCCTTCAAGTAATAAGCATAATCCAGATGCTCATGGGCTGGATAGTTTTTGATAAATCTATCTAGAGTTGATATTGCAAGCTCCATGTCATAAGATCTATAGTATGCATAAGCAAGCTCTAATGAACCTTGTTCAGCATAGCGCCCAAAAGGGTATTGATTTCTTAGTCCATTATAATACAAAATTGCATTATCCCAAATTTCTAAATCTAAATATTTTTTTGATTTGTTGTATAAAGTTTCTGCACTAAATCTGGTTACTTCAACAGACTCTTTTTTATCACTTTTTTTACAGGCAGTGATGCCCGTTAATAAAACCAGTAAGAAACATAAAGAATAAATTTTTTTCATTAAAATATAAACCACAAATATAATCATCGACATAATACTGTAAAATACAGCCATGAACCAACAAAACAGACAAATTATTAAACAAAACCATAATGTGAGCCCAGAAAATGCTGGAGTTAGAATAGACCAATATCTGGCTCAATTGTTTCCAGATTATTCTCGAGGGACAATTCAAAAGTGGATCTCCAAAGGTTCTGTGTTAATAAATTCACAAAAATGTAAACCAAAAGTAAAATTAAAAGGCTTCGAAGAAGTAGCTATACATGTCATTATAGAAGCTGTAATTGAGGATTTACCTCAAAAAATGGATTTAAACATTGTTTATGAAGACGATGATTTGATGGTTATTGATAAGCCATCTGGTTTATTGGTCCATCCAGGTTCTGGTAATCCAGATAATACTCTGCTAAATGGGTTATTAGCCCATAATCAAGCGCAATCTTTGCTACCTAGAGCAGGCATTGTTCACCGTTTGGATAAAATGACCAGTGGATTAATGGTGGTTGCCAAATCAGTGGTGGCTTTTAATTCATTGGTTAATCAGTTAAAAGATCATTCGGTTGCTAGAGAGTATTTTGCCATAGTTAAGGGTGTATTAAGCTCAGGGAATCGAATTGACCAACCCATAGGGCGCCATAAAAAACACCGCACTAAAATGGCAGTGGTTATTAATGGTAAAAGGGCAGTAACTCATTTTGATATCTTAGAAAATTTTAAACACTATACCGCCATTAAAGTTCAATTAGAAACAGGAAGAACGCATCAAATACGGGTGCATATGCATTATGTCAATTATCCACTGTTAGGTGATCCAGTTTACGGCAATCACTTGAGGGTTGAGCCTACAGTAGAAAAGGGCTTGAAAGACATTATTAGAGAATTTCCTAGACAAGCGTTACATGCCAAGTCACTGGCTTTCATTCATCCAATAACAAATAATAAAGTAAAATTTAAAAGTAAATTATCAGATGATTTGCTTGTATTAATTGATGAGCTTCGTGATTTTGACAATATTAGCCAGAGTGATTATGACGGCGATTGGGAAGTATTTTTTCCAGAAAAATAAATCAGTTAACTATTCGTTTTCTGGCGACAAATATAAAGGCTAAGAACAATATGAAGAGGGCATAAATATTATTGATTGGTATGACTCTGAACGCTCCACTGACAGTAACAGAGGCAGTGTTATTGTTAGAATTAACATCGTTGTCAGCGGCAACAATTACTGAATTTTCTATTGGGCCATAAGCCACTATCAATGCGTCAATCAGGCAAATTAATGAGCTATTACTGGCCAAATCATTAACAGCCATGTTACTTAAAGCACTTCTATCATTGACTGTTGTGCCATCATTACATGAAAGTTGATTAAACTGAAGTTTGTCAGATAATATATTGTCAAGAGTGACATTTGAAGCCATTCCTGGGCCGCTATTATTGAGGACAATTGAAAATTCTATGTTATCGTTTAGACCATAATTATTTTTTTGATCGGTTGTATAACTTACGGATAATTCTGAAGCTGGATTTCCTGTACTCATTAAATACGGACAATCGTTGGCTGGTATTAAATCAATACCCCAAACAGTTACTTTTCCACTTGTGTATCTTGCATCAATTGCATTTTCAGCATCGTCAACATTTTCGTAAAATTGGATAAAAAAAGCACTATCATCTAATGAAACAATGTCGTCTAAACCGTTATCAGTCAAATCTAATATACCGTTTGAGTTAAAAGTTTTTGTACCTGAAGTTTGATCACCTGCTCCAGTAGTGAGTCGAAGGCCATTATCGCCGTTGTTTGAATCACTGAAATAAATGACTGCTTCAGAGAAAAAACTGCCTGACTCAGTTGCTAAGGTGACATCCTCATATTCAAAACCAGTGATGCTTGATCCATTTACACAGTTTGCAACAACATTATTTGAACTGTCTTTTTCGTCCCAAGATTCACCATTAGCAATGGAAAAGTCTAGGACAACTGAAGAATTAGGAGCACTTTTATTAGAGTTTTTAGAGTGGAAAGAAGTTTGGTTAGATGTTTCCTGTGACAATATACTTTTGATTGGGTTTTTTTGCTTTTCAGCAAGCACAATACTACTTGCAGTGCCCATGATAAGGACTGCAATAAATTTTAAAGTTTTTAAGTTATCGTCAAAGTTAAACATGTTAAATGTCTGGCTATAATTACTTTGCATTATAATTCACCGATATGTAAAAAGGTAGCCTTAAATTATAATATCAGTATATAATTAGACTATATGATCATAAAACCTGAGTTATTTAGACACAAAAAAGTAAAATCCCTACAATCTACGAGAATTGGTGGGACTAGCAAAAAACCCTATAACGATATGAATATGGGCGTATTTGGCCAAGATACAAATGCAGCGCATAATGTAGAAATATTCTCAAAAATAAATAACTTGCCGCATTCACTTAAGTTTTTAAATCAACAACATACAAATAAAGTTATAGAATTAATTAAAGAACCAAATGAACAAGGTGAGATTATTGCAGATGCATGTTTCACAAGAGCTCCAAAAGTAATTTGTAGTGTTTTATCGGCTGATTGTTTACCTGTATTGATTGCCGATAAATATGCCACAGTAGTCGCAGCAGTTCATTGTGGATGGAAAGGTCTTTATTCAGATATTTTGAAAAAAACCATTCAAAAAATTGAAGTAAATAATTCAGATTTACAGTGTTGGTTGGGTCCTTGCATATCCTATAAGCCATATCGAGTTGATGAGGACTTTAGAAATAAATTTGTAAAGAAACAGGCGCAATTTGCCCATTGTTTTTATCGTGATAAAAAAAGAAACTGGCATGCGGATTTAAAAAAAATCGCAGTGACACAATTAGAGTCATTGGGCGTTAAAGAAATAGCACAGTCACCCTATTGTTCTCATGATAATAAAAATTTATTTTTCTCTTATCGAAGAGACCAAGAAACAGGCCGAATGGCTAGTATTATTTGGCTAGAATAATAACTAAAGTCAACTTACTGCTGAGTTTTTAAAGTTGATATCTCATATATTAACCACATATAAGTTGTATATTAACTTAGTAAAACAATCAAAATGCAAATAGATAAATTTACCAGTAACTTTCAACAAGCCATCCAAGAAGCTCAATCAATTGCTAATATCAATGATAACAATATGGTTGAGACCTCACACTTGTTAACCGCTTTATTACAACAAAAAGAGTCAAGTACCAAATCCCTACTGGTCAAAGCGAATGTAGACGTAGCCTCTTTACTTTCAAAACTTGAAGAAATAATTCAAGGTTTGCCTACAGTCTCCGGAAGTGAAGGGCAAATAAATTATTCTAATGACTTAATTAGAGTCCTAAACTTATGCGATAAATTAGCTCAGCAAAGAAAAGATAAATATATTGCAAGTGAATTATTTGTTTTAGCGATTTTGCAAATTAAAGACAGAACAGCACGTGCTTTAAAAGAATCAGGAGGTATTCAAGGAGAAATTGCAAGAGCGATTGATGAACTGCGTGGAGGTGATTCTGTTAATGACCAAAATGCAGAGGAAAACCGAGGTGCGCTAGAAAAATACACCCAAGATTTAACAGCAAAAGCAGAAAAGACAAAACTAGATCCCGTGATTGGTCGAGATGAAGAAATTCGTCGTATGATTCAAATTTTATCACGCAGAACAAAAAATAATCCTGTGCTTATAGGTGCTCCAGGTGTTGGGAAAACTGCAATAGTTGAAGGCTTGGCGCAAAGAATAGTTAACAATGAAGTGCCAGAGGGCATGAAAAATAAACGCGTGCTTACTTTGGATTTAGGTTCGTTGATCGCAGGAGCTAAATACCGTGGAGAATTTGAGGAACGGCTTAAATCCCTCTTAAAAGATTTATCAAAACAAGAAGGTAATGTGATTTTATTTATCGATGAAATGCATACGTTGATTGGTGCGGGAAAAGCAGAAGGATCTATGGACGCTGGAAACATGCTAAAACCAGCTCTAGCCCGAGGCGAATTACACTGTATTGGCGCAACAACCTTGGATGAATTTCGTGAACATGTTGAGAAGGACAAGGCAATAACCCGAAGATTTCAAAAAATCATAGTTGATGAACCAAGTGTTGAAGACACCATTGCGATTTTAAGAGGGTTGAATGAAAGATATGAAGTACATCATGGCGTTGAAATTACAGACCCTGCAATTGTTGCTGCTGCTATGCTTTCTCATCGATACATAACAGATCGAAATTTACCTGATAAAGCGATTGACTTAATGGATGAAGCAGCCAGTCGAATTCGCATGGAAATAGACTCTAAACCAGAAAAACTCGACCATTTAGAACGAAAAATGATTCAACTTAAAATAGAAAAAGAATCATTGAAAAAAGAAAAAGACAGCGCATCAAACAAACGAAGACAAGAACTTGCAGACAGAATTAAAGAGATGGAAAGAAAGTTTTCTGATCTTAATGAGGTGTGGAAAGCAGAAAAAGCAGCAGTTGCTGGAACAACTCACCTTAAGGAAGCTCTTGAGTCAGCCAAGGCTGAATTGGAAACTGCCATGCGCTCTAATGATTACGAAATAATATCTAAAATACAATATGGTGATATTCCTAAGTTAGAAAAACAAATTGAACAAGCAACGCATGCTGAGCAAAAGGAGTTTACATTACTGAGGTCAAAAGTGACTGAAGCTGAAATTGCTGAAGTTGTTGCAAAGTGGACAGGAATACCTGTTAGTAAAATGCTTCAAGGTGAAAAAGATAAACTCTTGAATATGGAGGAACATATTCATAAAAGATTAATTGGTCAAAATGAAGCTGTAGTCTCTGTTTCTGATGCAATTAGAAGGTCTCGAGCTGGTTTATCAGACCCTAATCGACCGATCGGTTCTTTTTTGTTTTTGGGTCCAACTGGAGTCGGTAAAACTGAATTATGTAAATCTTTAGCGCACTTTTTATTTGATTCTAGTGACAATATGGTGCGCATTGATATGTCTGAATTTATGGAAAAACATTCTGTAGCGCGACTAATTGGTGCTCCACCTGGCTATGTAGGCTATGAACAAGGTGGTTACCTAACCGAAGCTGTTAGGCGCAAACCTTATTCTGTTATCTTATTAGATGAAGTTGAAAAAGCCCACAATGATGTTTTTAATATTCTATTACAAGTCTTAGATGATGGTCGTTTAACAGATGGACAAGGCAGAACCGTTGATTTTAAAAATGCAGTTATTATTATGACTTCAAATTTGGGTTCTGATATTATTCAGGAACGAATTGATGAGCCATATAATCAAATCAAATCCTCTGTTATGGAAGTAGTAGGACAACATTTTAGGCCTGAATTTATTAACAGGGTTGACGATATTGTTGTATTTCACCCATTGACTAAAGATAATATTCGTAAAATTGCAGCATTACAAATCAAATCACTAGCAAAACGATTGGTCCCTAGAGAAATCGTATTAAAAGTGGATGAATCTGCATTAGATTACATAGGTGAATTGGGTTACGATCCAGTTTATGGTGCAAGGCCTTTAAAAAGAGCCATACAAGATGTTTTAGAAAACCCTTTATCAAAGCAATTGTTAGCTGGAAAATTCATAAATGGGGATCATATTTCTGCTAAATTTGAAAAAGACCACATAACATTTAATAAAATTAATTAGAAAAAATAACAATTCAAACTTATTCATAAATAAACGACCGTTCAGGTCGTTTATTTATGAAGTAATAGACACTATTGAAGTGATTGATTAATTTTGAATCACTGCGCCATCATGAGCTTTTCAACTTTTTGACGCACAGAAACAGCCAATTTTTGTGCTTGTTTAAATTCACCATCATCATATGCTTTTTTTGCAGATTCTAAAATTTTAGAAACAGAAGAGTAATCAATGCCCTTTTCTTTTGCATTTGTAATGAGCTGATTGGCCTCTAATAATGCAATTCTAGAGACTTCCTGTAAGGTAATAGTTTTAGCTTCAGGATTTTTTTTCTTTAATATAATGGGTTCTTTTTGCTTAACTTCAGGTGCTTCACCTTGTGAATTGGGCTTGGCATTTTTTGAGTCGCTACACCCAATAATAAAGATAACGGTTAACATTATGGTGTATAAATTTTTCATATGAATGGTTTTTTAAAAAGCGCTATGTTATCACATAAATTAATAATCAACATTAAAAGATGATTAAGGTTTGAACAGAGCCCTTTTTCATCAAGTGACTATTGGCACAAGATTTTTGAGCAATAAATGATATATCATATATATAAGTCATACAAACAGGTCTATTACATGAACAATGAATACAGTTTAGAAATCACAAGAGACGTAATGAAACATTTCAATCAATTATTACTGAATCCAATAAATAACAGTGAAACTGAAATTGTTTCTGCTGTTGAAGATACAATTACAGACTTAAAATCTAAAGATTTAGAAGATTATGTGGCCAGTCATATACAACCCCTTGAGGAGTTATTGCATTTAATTTCTGATAAAAATTGGAAGATTTCTCAATCTGATAAAACTTATGTTATGTCTGCACTTCGATATTTTGCAGAAGAAAATGACATAATTCCAGATAATACGCCAGTAGTTGGGTACTTAGATGACTGTATTGTAATTGATACAGTGGTAAATAAATTAAAACAACAACTAGAAGAGCATAAAGAATTCATTCAGGCGACTGTCGTGTATGCCACTGATGATAATTTCAGTATTGATGATTGGAATGCAACCAAGCGAAAAGAATTATTTAGCAGAATAAGACACCGTAGAGTGAACAGGTTGAATAATCGTTACCGAAGATAAGTTTATTGCATCAAGTAAGATGTGAAACAATGGTCTGAATAAGGTTTTTACTGTTAATAGGTTTTGGTAGAACAGATACAAAACCACTGGCATTGTATTGTTTTTTTATTTTACTATCTGGTAACGCTGTCATTAAGACAATAGGAATATCTTTTTTTTGTTTGAACTGGCTAACATACACATCTGTTTTTATAGATCCAAGGTTGTAGTCGGTCATTATGATATCGATTGTTTTACTGTGAATAATTGACAAGGCTGTTTTAATGTCTAAAGCAGTATAAATATTTATACCTGTCGAACTTAAGAATGCATCAATAAGATCTAGAATATCCGAATCATCATCTATAATTAAAATCGATTTATCTTGACAAGCTCTAGTGATTTGATTCAATGTTAATTGAGTTAATGAAGGTATTTCTTTAATCGGAACAGACAGCTGGAAAATAGAGCCAAATTCTTTAGAAGAGTATTTAAGTGATAGCTCTGCTCCAATTGCAAGAGCAAGTTTCTGGCTTATAAATAATCCGATACCGCTCCCAGCAGCCTCGGATTCATAAACTCTTTCCCATGGATTAAAAATTGTTTGTTGTTGATCCATAGGAATACCTATTCCAGAGTCAATGATTGAAAATACATAGCGATTGTTTTTAATAGAGAACTTTAATTCGATAAACCCTTCATCAGTATACTTAACTGCGTTATTTAAGAGATTAATGATTATTTGTTTGGTTCTAGCAATATCTATATTGATTAATTTATCGTTGTCTGTATCAATATGGATTGTGAGTGACTTGTTTTCTGCTGAAACTAAAATTATTGATTTAATCACTGTAAAAAAATCTTTTAGCGGTATTTGTTCTATCTGTGTTTTGATATCATTGGCTTCAGTTTTGCCAAATATCAGAGTATTTTCGATCATTTGCTTAAGATATTGGGCATTTTTATTGATGATTGTTAAGCCTTTTTTAATGCCTATGTTTTCATTCATTAATAACTCTGAGTATCCTAATATAGAAGTCAATGGAGTACCGAGTTCATGAGATAGCATTGCAATAAGGGTGGCTTTTTCCTGATTTGACTTTTTTAACTGATTTTTGGCAACTTTTAATTCTTCAAACAAGCGCTTAAATTTGTTTTTTGAAATGTTATCATCATGCGCAAATTGTTGGTACTTTTGTGTCGTATTAAAAATTTCAGATTTATTAACAAGAACCAAATACTTATGCGTTAATGATTTTATAAAATAAACATGGCAGACATGATTTTCACTGATATTATAGAAGGGCACTTCAAAATCATTTTGAAAAGATTCAGTTAATAAGATGGGTAAAAATTTTCTAATATCCATATCAGCTTTTGGTGATTGAATACCGAACTCTTTGGTACTCCCATAAGATTTAACTATCTTAAGATTGTTATCTATTTCAACACAATAAAAACCTTGACCTTTTCTTTGTTTAAGTAAAAACTGTTTTACTATATCGGGTAATATCATTGTATGATTAACTTTTTCGCCAATTCATTAAAGCCCTTTTCAACGTTTTCTCCTGTTTTAGCGCTTGACTTTAATACCAAAGAAAATGTTTTATTGATTTTTTCCATTTCTTTTTCACCTATCAACCATTGATTTACAAGGTCATGCTTATTGATAAAGCACAAAGAAGGTATTTGTGTAATTTCTGGTAATGATTGAGAAATAGTGTCAAGAATTTCTAATGATTCTGGTTCTGTACCATCAACAACCCATATGATTCCTTGTACTCCACGTAAGTAGTGGGTGTAGTGATTTTCTTGCTCAAAACCTGCAATATCCCAGATAACAAGTGATAAATCAAGATCGTCCATTTGTATCTTTTTAGTAGAAATACTAACGCCCACAGTTGTTTTATATTTTTCACTAAATTGGTGATCAATAAACTGCTTGACTAAGCTGGTTTTTCCAACTGCAAACCGACCGATTAGACATATTTTCTTAGCTATTTTCATTGGACTTTAAAAAACACATTCTTTTTACTGTTATTTTTTGGTTGATCAAAATTTTTACAAGGCTTTATTTTCGTTTTAAATATTTTGTCGCTCATTCCTAAAGAGATGAATTTATCTTTGATCAGTTCAGCCCTATGCAATGAATATTGGTCACTGAGACTTCCAAAACAATCACTTTCTCCAATTATAGTGACTTGTAGTTGCGTTTTATAGTGATTGTATAATTCTGTCAATTTATTGATTATTAATTCAAGTTTTTGTAATTCACTTTGTTGGCCATTATCGTAATCGAATACATTTATTTTATGGCTTCTTAAGTCTTCTTTTAAACGTAACATCTTACTGTTCAATAATTTTCTCTTATCAAGCACTTGAGGGGTTTTAATCACTATTAAATTGTTAATAATCTTATTCACACCAGCAATATTCGTGAGGTTGTTAAGAAATCTATCAATATAAACTTCTTTCATTTCTCCATCTATCACCAATACTTGATTGGAAAAGCTATACTTAATTGAAGGAAAATTCATGAGTCTTTCTTCAATTCTTTTTTCTATGATTTCTGTGTCCAGTGATATAAACGGCTTTGTTTTCAATTCAATATTTGCTTGCTTTAAATTGGATAAATTAGAAACAGGATCTGCAAGCCCTGAAACAATAAATTTTCCGCCTTTTCGTTCAATGTTTTGGAGATAAAAACCAGGGATGGATTGGGACAATTGAGTGACCTTTTGATACTGGTGATTTCTTTCGTAGTTCCAATAAATTAATCCACAAATAATAAGAAAAAAGCCAAGTGCCCATGGTTTCCAATTTACTGGTTGTGCAGCATCAGAAATATTTTTTGTGACTAAATGATTTTGAAGGTAATCTGAAAATTCGATATTGTTTTGATACTGGGTTTCATCGGCGATTAGATTAGAATAATCTGAGTGAATATTTTCCACTAATTCTTGAAGCTTTTGTTTTAATCTTTCAGTAGGAGAACCCTTTATTACAGCAGCAAGATAAATTTTTGGACCAGTTGTTATGATGAACTGTTTATCTGAAATTTCAATACTAGATAGGCCAGATCCTGTCGATTGAACAGAATCTCCAATGAAATCTTGTAATGCTGTAAGCATCGCAGAAAGTGCATCATTGTCTTTTAAAATATCACCACTGTGTGAACCCACATGCTGTATCAAAAGACCATTTTCATGATTAATGACAAACATTTCAGTTATTTGATAACGTATTGTATTGTGAAATACTATTTCAGCAAATGATTCACCAGATCTGATTGATTGCCACCTCCATTTAAGGGCTTTAGCTGAGAAACCTAGCTCTAAAGTTCTATTAATATCTGCAACAAATTGTTTGATACTATTGGTGACGGTTTTTCGAATAAGTTGCCCCATTATAGGCAGCAGTGAATTAATAATGGTTTCTTTGTTATCAGCAAAAGCATTGCTAACTCCACGTTTTATGGGGCCAGCTAAGGAACGTTCTAACTGCTTGTCTTGCTTTTCTGCTCTTTTGATGGCATCTGAAAGTACTTTTGAAACTTCTTTAGTAAATTGTTGTTTAGATAACAATTTTTGTTTTAGATTATCTAAAAGCTCAAGCTCCTCTTTGAGCAGTAAAGTTTTTAGGATGTCTCTCTCTTGACTCATGGACTGGTCTTAATCAGCAAGCTTGTCTGCCATATCATTCAATAATTGTGCCAGCTCATTTCGGTGACTGGCTTTTGTTTCGAGCTTTTCTAGTCCTGTTTGAATTTGGTTAATGAGATCAGATTCGGTTTCTATGATTTTATTGTTCAAAGCCGATTGAATAGTTTGTAATTCTTGACTTTGTTGTTTTGCTAATTCATTTGTATCTGATTGAGACCGAGATGAAGTATTTTCAATTTGTAAAGATAAATCCTTAATTGCTTTATCAACTTTAGATGATAATTGATTAATTGAACTGGTAAGGTTTTCTTCTAATTGAGAAAATTTATTTTCAAATATTTTAATTTGTTCACCAAATAAAATATCACGTATTTGGCCTACAGAATCTTCAGTGGCTTTTTGTTTTTGTGTATTTTTACTCATAATTACTTTTTATTTAGATTTATGATTTTATAACCTTGATGGTATATTGAGATGAGTTTCCAGCCATGAGTACCATCAAGAAATAATTTTTTTCTCAATCGGCTAACATGGGTGTCTACAGTACGTGTATTGATGTTTGAACTTTGCATCCAAATAGATTCTAAAAGTTGATCTCTTGAAATAAGTAAACCTTCATTGGTAAAGAAATATATAGCAAGCTCGTATTCTTTGTTTGTTAGGGTAACATTTATATTTTTAAAAGTGACACTATTGGTCATGTGTTGAAACTGATAAGAATCAAATTTAAACTTCTCTTCAGAAGATTTTTTATGTGTTTGCAACCGTCTGGTTACAGCTTTAATACGTGCTTTTAAAATGACTTCACTTGCTGGTTTGACAATATAATCATCTGCTCCATCAGTCAAAGCCTTAACAATATCCTCTTCAGTACTTCTTGAAGTCATGAAAATAACGGGTATATCATTATACCGACTGCCCTTGATCCAATGCAACACATCGAGGCCATCAACAACGGGCAAATTCCAATCAATTAATAGCACATCAGGGACATCAAACGGAATGGCTTTGATTAAGTCACGTGCTTGATTGAAAACTTTACAGTCATAATCTTCTAGCCAGTATTTATATAACTCAGATTGGTCTATGTCATCTTCAAGAACATAAATTTTCATAATTCTTCACAATATCTCTCTCATTTTACATTATGGCATTAAGTATTTGATATAGCAATGATTGTAATAACAATTTTACGACACAAAGCTAAAAATCAAATTTTCATATTGCACTTAAAAGACGAACAATTTTTTCTTTAAATCCAGAATATGGGGCTCGAATCATTGAATTAAAATTGAGTTTTGATTGGTAATAAACAGACTTGTTATGGCTAAAACTTGTAAAACCATTTTCTCCATGATAACTGCCCATCCCACTTTCGCCTACGCCACCAAAAGCGATGCCATCTTGTGCAAACTGAACCAAGGTTTCATTGACTGCAACAGATCCAGATAAGGTATTTGAAATGATATTATTAATGAATGAGGATTGATTACTAAAAATATACAACGTTAAAGGATTGCTTCTTGAGTTAATAAAATCCAGTGCGTTTTGAGTAGATTTGACTGATATAATGGGCAATATTGGCCCAAAAATTTCATTTTGCATTATCTCAGAATCTTGTTTTGGATTGTTTAAGAGCAGTGGTGGAAATATATTTAATGTATCATCTTTTTCACTGCCTTGAGGCCAAATACAAAAACCTTCAGAAGCATTTGCTAATTTCTTTAGTCTTTCAAAGTGGTGTGTATTGATAATTGCAGTGTAATCCTTGTTTTTTAATGGGTTTTTAAGGCTGCGATCAATTTCATTTTTTATGGCTAAAATTAGTATGTCGTGGAGTTTTTCATTAATTAAAATATAATCTGGTGCAATACATGTTTGACCTGCGTTATAAAACTTTCCTGCAACAATACTTTTTGCGGCTGCTTTTAAATTGTATTTTTCATCAATAACAACAGGAGACTTTCCTCCCAACTCAAGAGTAACTGGTGTCAGGTTACACGCAGCAGCTTGCATGATTATTTTTCCAACTGTGGTAGATCCAGTAAATAATAAATGCTTAAAAGGCAAAGAACTAAATTCTTTTGCTACCTCAAGTTCACCAATTGAAACAGCGACTTCTGTTTTTTCAAATACTTGAGAAATGATATCAGCTATGAGTGCAGAAGTGCAAGGAGTTATTTCAGATGGCTTAATCATGACTTTATTACCAGCTGCTATTGCAGCAATCAAAGGAGCAATCGCCAGATTAAACGGATAATTCCACGGGGAAATAATTCCAACAACCCCTAATGGTTGCGGAATAATGGCGTTTTTGGAGAACATAAACTTTATTCCCGCAGATTTTATTTTGGGTTTAACCCATTGTTTGATGTGAGCTAATGTATGATTAATTTCAGCCAGGCAAATCATAATTTCAGCAATTCTGGTTTCTGACTCGCTGCGCCGAGAGTAATCTTGATTCAATGCATTGATAATATTGTTTGTGTTTTTTTTAATTACGGACTTCAATGTCTTTAATCTCAATATTCTTGTTTCAATATTCAGGTTAGGTGCTTGATTGAGTAACTCAAATTGTTGTGAAGGTGTCATCGTTTCTTCTCTCTGTATTTTTCAAGAATATATCCTTTAATCCAATGAGCATATTGTCCAATAAATTGGAAATATACAAGTGGGCCATGATTGGTTTCGCTATATCCCATTTCTTTTAAAACGCTACCATGTTTAAAATTGAATACGTTTATTAGAGGTTGTGATATCTTTGTTTTCCATTCATTAACTTTACCTGATCTAAAAAACTTTTGCCTGCGTTTTTTTTGCTGGTGTTCGGTTAGCTTGTCATTGCCGCTTCCCAATGAATATTTATTATTCTTAAGGTCAGTGAATGATGGTATTTTACTAAAATCAGCTTTAGGTAGGTCAATTATTTTTTCGATTTTTTTAAGTTCTTGCACGGGGTTGGCAATCAAGTCTTCAAATCGAATAATTAAATCTGCATGCTTAGACCATTGTTTGACATGTTTTGACCAACCACCAAACGAAGTCCCAAAAGGCGCCAATATTGCTGTTCTTAAATTAAACATTAAATCAGAACCTGGTTTAACGATATTACAACGGTGGTATGCCATAGATATGGCGGCATCTCTTCCATCCCTGACTAAATAAATGGATTTTAACTTTTCATGAGGTATTTGTGTGTGGGTCGGAAGCTCATGTGTTTTGATTAATATGGGAGACTCTTGGTGTTTTTTAAGTCGGCCACTTAGCACATTCTCTGGCGTTTCTTTTCCATACCCTTCCCAAGTATAGATTCCATAAACTTCTTTAAATAAAATTCGTAAAAAGGTATTTCCCGATCTAGGGTATGAGGCAATCCAATACATTATTTTTGATATATAGGTAAGTTAATTTCTATCACTGCACCAGTTTCTTGATTGTATGCTTTGATATTGCCACCATGTTCTTCAACTATTTTTTTCACGATAGCAAGCCCAAGTCCAGAACCAGTGGCTTTTGTTGTTTCATAAGGTTCAAATAAATGTTCGAGTATTTTATCATTAAAGCCATGGCCATTATCAATAAATTTGAGTATTAATGCATTATCTATTGTTTCACTTAAAAGTGTTTGTATGCGAATATTTAACTCTTTGTCTTGAACACTTTCTTGGGAGTTTTTAATCAAATTAGTTAATAGCTGTGAAAATCTCACTCTATCAATAAACATGATGGGTTCAGGTTCAAGCAAGTCTAGCTGAAAGTTTATTCCAGCATTGGCTATAAAATATAAATCTATTGATTCATAGATTAATTTATTGAGGCCACCTGCTTCGCGTTTTAACTCAGGGGCTTTAGCATAATCAGAAAAAGCATTCACAAGTGTTTTTAAGTTGTCTACTTGAGACACAATTGTTTGAGTCGCTCGATCCATGATGTCTTTGTCTTCTTCTGGTAACTTATTTAAAAAACGTAAGCGTAACCTTTCTGCAGACAATTGTATAGGGGTTAGGGGATTTTTCACTTCATGTGCTAACCTTCTGGCGACTTCAGACCATGCGGCATCACGTTGGGCTTGATTAATGATAGTTTGGTCATCAAAAACAACCACCAAACCACCTTCTTCTTGTTCATTTTCAGGAATTCTACTGCCCCGCACAACCAATATTTTTCTGGATTCATTTTCTGAAATTAAAGTTTCTTGTTGCCATTCTTCATTGTGGTCATTAAGCTTTTTAATGATTAACTCTACAAAAGGTGTAAGGCCGATGTTTTTAATCGCCAGATATTCAATGTTTTGATTTATAATATCTTTGCCATCTAAATTGAGTATTTTACTGGCTGCAGCATTGGACATCAATATGCGTAATTCACTGTTAACGCTGATAACACCGCTTGATAAATGTGACAAAACACTTTCTAAATACCATTTTTGACTAATCGCTTCAATTTGGGCCCTGTGAGCCAAAGCACTTGAAGAGGCCAATTGTGTAGACATTGAGTTAAAGGATTTCACTAAAAACCCAATTTCATCTTTTGAAGTGATGGGTATCTTTTGGCTGTAGTTGCCTTCAGCAATTGCTTTTGTAGCAATGGATAATAAGCGAACCGGCGCCACTAATTTACGGGCCGCAGAAAATGCCCAAATTAGTGCCATTAACATACTTAATAACAACACCAATGCCAGGATAATATTAAACGATCTTTTGAGTTGTTCTCTTTGGTATTTTTGTTGGTTATATCCAATCTTTGCATTTTCAATGCTGTTTGCTAAATGACTGTATTGTTCTTCTATAGAAAAGAATCCTTGTAAAAAACGGTTACTAGAAGAAATCTTTAGCTCATTGTTAATACGCACCAGAATTCTAATTTTAAGCTGTCCGCCCTCTGATTCAATGCGTGCAAAATTATTGCCATTAATGACTTCTCTGTAGGCTGTTTGTGGCGGTAAATCAGTTTTCAAGTCAAAACTGTTGCTCGCCGTAGCAAGAATTTCACTGTCTGAAATCAGTGTTAAGTTAAAAGCACTGGATTCATCCAGGTACCGCTCTAGATAAATGGCTTGTCTAGGATCATCAATTTCAGAAAGTTTTTGGGCAATGTTTTTAGTTTGGGTTAAGGCTTGTTTGGTTTGCACACTTAAAAATATTTCTCCCAGCTTTAAAGAATTATCCAAAGCGCCACTGGTATTGGTATCAAACCAACTGTCTATATAATTGTTAAGAAATTGTGTTGAAAAAATATAAACAACTAAAACTGGAGGCAAAGACAAAGCAATAAAAGTTGAGACCATCCGGGTTGTTAGTTTTATTCCAGGCTCTTTTGATTTCCTCTTCAAAAATAGCCACACCAATCTCTGGATAATAATGATTGCCAGAATAATTAAAGCAATAATTGATGCACCAAAGAGCCACAGATAAATGCGGTTAAATTGTTCAGCTCCTTTAACGGCTTCTCCTAAAAAATACAATGATGATATCAAGACGATAATCAAAATAAAAATCAATATATTTTTAATGGGAGCTTTAGTCATCAAGACTTACCTTTTGAACATGCCAAGTAGTATCTATGCTCCAGTTTTCATCAAACAAAACAGGTATTTGCATGGCTGTTGGCAGTGAGCCTTTATCGAGTTCAATTCTTAGTTTGACCCATGGATTGCTGCTTTGATTTTTTGGCAGTGTGATATTTATCAATTTGGGAAGCTCTTTCCACAATCTATTGTATGCGATGTTATCAATTCTTTGATCAGTGCTTTTGTTTTTTACAACGTAATATTTACCCAAAACATAATAGGAGATTTCTAGTTGAATAAATTCACTACTTATTTGTTTGTCAAACCACCAAGATACGGGTTCATAAAGTTGTGCTTTAACAATCAATTGAACTCTTATGCCATTATCTATGGCTTCTTTAATTTCTTTGGAGGTGGTGAACTCAAGTTCAGGAGTAACATAAATATTTTGTTTATCGCTGGTTATGATCAAGTTTGTGACTTTATTCTTTGCTTGAATAACACAGGATACTCCTATCATTAAAAGTAGGCAAAAACTTAGGTGATTTTTAAATGTCATCTTTTCTTAAGTAGCAATAGTAAAACCCATCTGAGTCTTCGTTTCCAGGCAGGATTTGTATGCCGTATTTACAATTTTCAGCAAAAGTATAGTTTAACTTGATTTCGTTAAACTCAGGGTGAGTTTTTAAAAATATTTCAATTTGATCGCTATTTTCAGCGTTAAAAACTGAACATGTAGCATATAACAGCGTGCCACCTGCCTTTAACACTTTTGCAGTGGCATTTAATAACTGTTGTTGATCTTGGTAAATATCTTTTAAATCGTTAAGTTGTCTTACGAACTTAATATCGGGGTGTCTGCGAACGATTCCTGATGCACTACAAGGAGCATCCAATAATACTTTGTCATATTGTAGTCCCCTGAACCATGTACTGGTTTTTTTTGTATCTGCCACCAGGATATTTGCAGTGAGATTAAGTCTTTTTAGATTTTCAGATATCTTTTTTGCTCGATTTGGATATAACTCTAGTGCATCTACATGAATGTTATTATTGAGCTCCAATAAATGCCCTGTTTTACCACCTGGTGCAGAGCAAGCATCTAATATTCTGTCATCATTTTGTGGATCAAGAATGTAGCCTGCCAGTTGAGCACTGGCATCTTGAACGGATATTTTCCCATTTTTAAATTCTGGTAGCTTTGTGACATCTTGCGCTGCTATTTTATATGCGCTGAGTATGTAGTGATGCCTTTGAGCCTCTAAATCTTTTGGAGGCGCGCTCTCAGACCTGATCCACAAAGGAGGTTTTTGATTATTGGCAGTCAGTATTTGTTGCCAATGATTAGGCCAGTCTTTTTTAACGGTATCTATCCACCATTGAGGATGGGCAAACTCAGCTACTGGATTGCTGTTGGTTGGTTTTTCAATTGAAATGGCCTTTCTTAAACAAGAATTTATTAAACCTTTTGCCCAATTTTTGTTGAGTTTTTTCGCTGTATTAATGGCCTCATTGACAACAGCATGACTGGGTTTATTCATTCCATAAAACTCTGTTAAAGCTTGGGTTAAGATGACTCTGACAAGCTTATCTTTAGGCTTTTTGTCTAAGCAAGTTGACCAAATATCTTCGTAAGTTAAAAAGTGTCGAATTGTATCAAAACACAAAGCTTTTGTAGCCGACTTATATTCTGGAGATTTATTTTTATGAAGTCGTTGATTAAAGGCATTAGATAGATTGTGTTTTTTATAGACAACTTCATAAGTTATTTGTGCAGCAGTTGTTCTGATAGTTTGGCTACTCATTTATACCAGTGTCTCATTGAGGGCATAAATTGATCGATACTGACTTGTTTTTTTCCAGGTTTTTGTATGCTTTTGATTTGTAATTGCCCTTTATGACAAGCAATTATTAAGGTGTTTTTGTTGGCTTGAACAATTGTTCCTGGTTCAAAGGAGGTATCAATATGAATAACTTGAGATCGCCATAATTTAAAATCTATTCCTTCAATATTAGCAACCACTCCAGGCCAAGGATTAAGTGCTCTTATCTTTCTATCTATTTGTATAGCGCTTTCATCCCAGCAAATTTTAGATTCTGATTTCTTTAGTTTATGGGCATAGGTAACGTCTTTTTCATCCTGAATCATAGGTTCAGGTAATAAATTATTGTGTAATAAGTCTAGACTTTCTATTAAAGCATGCGCCCCCATTTTTGCCAGTTTATCGTGTAATGATTGCGCTGTTTCATTTTCACCAATTGCACATTCGTGTTGAACATAAACTGCTCCAGTATCAAGACCTGCCTCCATATTCATGATGCCAACACCAGTGGTTTTATCACCAGCTAAAATGGCCCGATGAATAGGAGCTGCTCCTCGCCACCGAGGCAACAAAGAAGCATGTATATTCCAACAACCTAAAGTCGGAATATCAAGAACCGATTGTGGTAAAATCAAGCCATAAGCAACAACAACAAGTAAATCGGGTTTTAAGTCTTTTAACGTATTAATGGCCTCTTCATTTTTTAATGATTGAGGTTGCAATACTTCAATTTGGTTATCAAGTGCACACTGTTTAACCGCAGAAAATTGGATTTTTCTGCCCCTTCCTACTCCACGATCAGGTTGGGTATAAACCGCAACCACTTGGTGTTTGTGTTGAATTAATTGCTTTAAAGGTTCTACGGAAAATTCTGGGGTTCCACAAAAAACTATTCTCATTTGATCTTCTCTTCAATCGGCAAGGATAATTGCACAGGTTCAATTTTTCCTTCACCATAAAAAATACGTTTATATTCAGCACGAGAAACCGAGATATATCTGTCATTACCACCAATTTCAACTTGGTTACCAGACTTAACAGCATGGCCTCTTTCATCTACTCTGACAACCATTGTGGCTTTTTTACCTGAATGACAGATGGTTTTTAATTCTTTTAAGTGATCAGCCCAAGCTAATAAATATTGACTACCAGTAAATAGCTCGCCCTGAAAATCCGTACGTAAACCATACGCCAAAACAGGGATGTCTAATTGATCTACTATTTCTGTGAGTTGAAAGACCTGATCTTTGCTTAAAAACTGGGCTTCATCAACAAGCACACAATTGACATCTCTTTGATTGAGGATTTTTTTAACTAGATTGTATATGTTCTCTTTTTCAGAAAAAATCACAGACGGAGATTCTATGCCAATTCTTGAGGTGACTTTGCCCACTCCATATCTGTTATCAAATGCAGGTGATAGAATGAGCGTACTCATTCCACGTTCCCTATAATTATAGCTTGACTGCAATAAATGGGTTGTCTTACCAGCGTTCATAGCTGAGTAATAAAAGTACAATTTGGCCATACCAGTATTGTGATTGAATTAATAATTTGGCTATTCTAACAGTTTTGAAATTTTATTGAGCTGTGTTTTGACGATTTCTGAACAAAATGAGCCTCGATTACAGTTGATAAGTAATCAAGGCCATTTTGTTGCATACATTAAGTTGTTGTAGCACTTACTGAAGAAAATATTAATGAATACTGAATTCAGCTCTACATCCATTGTCTACCCAGATTTCACGCCTATTGTAACCCCATTGCCCAACACAAGAGCTTCTAGATATTTGACGTTCTAGTTTTACTTTTGCGCCGTTTGGAATGGAGCATGTTTTTCTTTGTGAATTGCGAGATGAGCAAATAATATTGTCATGTCTACTTTGATTACGAGGCAGGTTATCAAATCGATTATTGGTTCGACCCCTTTGATTTTGACCATTGTAACCTTGATTGTTGTGCTGGTTTTGGTTGCCATGAACATTTAATTGGAATGTGGCTCTGCATCCATTATCAACCCATACTTGATTTCGAGTATATCCCCAATTGCCTCTACAACTGGCATTTGAATGTTGCTTTAACAACCTAACACCACCAGAAGTATCTGCAAAACAAGCTTTTCTTTGGTAGCTTCTTGAGGAGCATTTTACTGTGTCTTGGGTATTATGGCTTGGGTTTTGGTAAGGAATAATTCTAAATCTGGCTCGACAACCATTATCTACCCAGATACCATTTCTGTCATAACCCCAATTGCCATTGCAACTGGCTCGAGAAATTTGTTTGATGAATTCAACACCACCTCTGGTATCAGCGCGACATGATTGAAATTTCAAATTTCTGGAACTACAAGTCAGTATATCATTGTAACTCATGTACCTGTCTTCAATAACAAATTCTGCCCGACACCCATTAGTGACCCAAATTCCATCTCTGTCATATCCCCAATTATTGACACACGAAGAGTTACTCAATTGATTCAAAAGGAAAACATCACGGCCATCAAGATAAGTTTGACAATAGTTGCGTTTATAACGCACGGATTCACAGACCATTATATTGCTGTCTGATCCAGATTGGTCCCAACCTCGATTGACACTAAATTCAGCGCGACACCCATTGTCAACCCAAATACCATTTTGATTATAGCCCCAATTATAATTACAGCTAGATCGTGAAATCTGTCTGATAATATTGACCCCAAATCGGGCATCAACATAACATTCTGCCCTGCGGTTATTGATCGATTCACAAACGATAGTGTCGTTATCATTGTGATAATTATATTTGTCTAAAAACTTGTCATTATTGGAATTGATTCCTTGAACGACGAGTTGTGAAAAAGCTGTACTTGATATTAATAGTATTAAAATTATCATTTTTTTCATTTTATTTCTCTTTTCTATATAAATATTTGGATAAATGTCTGTCAGCAACATTATCAGAATAACCTTCAATTGCATCATTAACCATGTGTCTTGATACATAATAATACAGCGGGATAACTGGAATGTCATTTAATAATAGGTCTTCTGCTTGTTCAATTTTAGAATTTTTAATCTTTTTATTAGGTTCTTGTTTAATGGATTCAACGAGTTTATCAAAGCCAGGATTGCTGTATTGGTAAAAGTTAAATCTAGAGTTTGTTGTAAATAACTCTAAAAAACTCAAGGCATCTGCATAATCTGCAATCCAGCCCGATCTAAAAGCTTGACGTTTTTTAGATTTTCTTGATTGAACAAATACTTTCCACTCTTGGTTAAGTAATTTCGCTCGAATGCCCAAATTTTGGCGCCACATTGCAGCTATCGCTAAAGCGACTTTGCGTTGGTTATCACTGTTGTTATAGAGTATTTCAATGGTTAAATCATGTATATTAACCCCACTTTGTTTAAGGGATTTTTGTGCTTTATCAATCCTTTCTGAGGCTGTTGATGTGTTGATTTTTGATTCTTGGTTGATTAAACTTCTGGGAACAATATGATAAGCAGGTTGTTGGCCTGTTTTGAGAACTTTTTCAGTTAAAATGTCTCTATCAATGGCCAGTGATAATGCTTGCCTAAGGAACAAGTTGTTTAGGTTTTTATCGGATACATTTAACCCCAAAAAAAACGATCCCAGATAAGGAAAAATGCGTAATTGTGAGTTTAAGTTTTCTCTAATCCAAGAAATTTGGCTATCAGGAATACTTTCTGTGATGTCTAGTTCACCAGCTCGAAATCTCTTGAGTTCACTGGATTGATTTTCAGTAACCCAATAATTTACTCTATCAAAGTAAACACTATCATTGGCATAATAATAGGGATTTTTGGTTAATGAAATTTTTTCTTGAACTGTCCAATTTGATAATTGATAAGGTCCATTACTGATAATTTTACGGTCTTTGATTTCAGATTTTGGAAGTGGATAAAATATTGGTAAGCTTAATTTTTCTAAAAAAGCTGAATCGGGCTTCCACAATCGAATTTCTAATGTGTGGTCGTCTAATGCTTTTATTGCTAAATTATCAGGAGTCAACTTTAGCTGTAAGATTTTTTTGGCATGAATAATATTATCCATTAAAAAAGCATAAGGTGCAGCAGTTTCAGGATCAATGGCTTTTCTCCAGCCCCGAATAAAATCAGCGGCAACAACAGCGCTTCCATCAGACCATTTGGCATCGCTTCTTAATATGAAAGTCCAAGTATTATTTTCAACAGTATGCGAAAGCGCAGCACCATAAATTGGCAGTCCTTGTTGATCTAAAGTCATTAATCCTTCGTAAAGATCTCGCAACACATTGTGAGAATTTAAGCCTTCAGCCATGTGTATATTGAGGGAATCAGGTTCAGAACCATTGCCGCGGTTTAGTAGTGTTTCATTACCCAAAACAGAAATGTGGTTGAATAATAAACAAATAATAATTGTGATTTTGACTTTCATGCTTAAATTGTAGTCTTTTCAAATGAATAATATATGAATATTATTTATTATACATGATAAAATATTCCAAAAATTTAAAGTGAGAATCAAATTGAGCAAATCTGAGTTAATAGAAAATAAAAGTCAGTTAATTGACTATATCGCTTCTGGGTGTAAACCAAAATCAGAGTGGAAAGTGGGCACGGAGCATGAAAAATTTGGATTTGATACGCAAACCTTGAAACCACTGGGTTATCACCAACACGGTGGTATAAAAGATATTTTAACGGGTTTGGTTAATCAATATAATTGGCGTCCTGAATACGAAGGTGACAACGTTATTGCGCTTTATCGAGATGGTTGCTCGGTCACTTTAGAGCCAGGTGGTCAGTTAGAGCTATCAGGTGCTCCGTTATCTGATGTACATCAAACTTGCACAGAAACCAACGTGCATTTGAGAGAAGTCAAAGCGGTTTGTGAAAATTTTAATTCTGCTTTTATTGGGATGGGCTTTCATCCGATGGCAAAAAAGAAGCACATAGAGTTTATGCCCAAAGGTCGATACAAAATCATGCGTGAATATATGCCTAAAGTTGGAACTCTGGGGTTAGACATGATGAAACGGACGTGCACTATTCAAGCCAATTTGGATTACTCTTCTGAAGCGGACATGATTAAAAAGTTTCGTGTATCTTTGGCATTACAGCCCATAGCGACTGCTTTATTTGCTAATTCGCCGTTTAAAAATGGCAAGTTTAATGGTTATTTGTCTTATCGCTCACATATTTGGACGGATACTGACAATGACCGTTGTGGCACTATCCCTTTTGTTTTTGATGATTCAATGAGCTTTGAAAGGTATGTCGATTACATGCTTGATGTGCCGATGTACTTTGCATATAGAGAGGGCAAATATTTGGATGCGAGTGGATTATCATTTAAGGATTTCATGCAAGGTAAATTATCCATTCTTCCAGGTGAGTTGCCAACCATGAAAGATTGGGAAGATCATCTAACGACTGCTTTTCCTGAAGTTCGATTAAAAAAATTCTTAGAAATGCGTGGTGCTGATGGTGGTCCATGGCGCAGAATTTGTGCATTACCGGCTTTGTGGGTAGGGATTTTTTATGACCAAGAGTGTCTAGATGCGGCATGGGATTTGGTCAAAAACTGGACACATGAAGAACACCAATTGCTCAGAGACAATGTGCCAAAATATGGCTTATGTACTCAGTTTAAGAATGGCATTGTTCGGGATGTCGCATTACAAATGCTAAATATTTCAAGACGAGGATTAGAAAAACGCAATATTCGCAGTCAATGCGGAAAAGATGAATCAGTTTTCTTAGACCCATTGCAAGTTATTGCAGATACAGATGTGACTCCTGCAGAGCGCAAACTGGGTAAATATTACAGTGTTTGGGAAAAAGATTTGAAACATCTTTTTGATATTTATAGGTATTAACACTAACAGTGCTCAAAAATAAATTATTAAAGTTCGTCCTCAGGGTTTTTATTCTGTTTGCGATAACAATAGCCATAGTTTTAGTTTTGGTAGTTCAACCTGTTTTCACTGATAAAAACCTAAAGCCTCAGGTTACCAATGAACAAAATCTCAAAAAAAACGTTTACCATTTGTCAGAAACTATTCCTGAGCAAGCTAAAGATGGCTATCGTTTAGATAACAGTGCTGACTATATTTTTTCGCAAATGTCACAGTATACTTCGCCTTATTATCAAGACTTTGATGTACAGGGAGTGACTTACCGAAATGTTGTTGTTTCAATGAAAGGACTATCTGATTGTGGCACGTATGTAATCGGCGCCCATTATGACACCTATGATGATTTGCCAGGTGCTGATGATAATTTGAGTGGAGTAGCTGGATTAATTGAATTGACACGTTTGTTTGCTGAAAATCCGCCCAAATGTGATTTACAGTTGGTTGCTTACACACTTGAAGAGCCACCTTATTTTAGAAGTGAATATATGGGTTCATATGTTCATGCACAAACATTGCATGATGAAAATATTGATGTAAAAGCCATGCTTAGTTTAGAAATGATCGGCTACTTCAATGATGAAATCGGTTCACAAAACTATCCAATTAAAGGCATGAAGCATTTGTATTCTGATAAAGGTGATTTTATTAGTTTAGTGGGTAATATGGCACAAATTGGCTTAACGAGGAAGGTGAAAAAATCAATGCGTTCTAGTACTGATTTGCCAGTTTTTTCTATTAATGCACCAGCGATAGTTCAAGGCATTGATTTTTCAGATCATCTAAATTATTGGCAATTTGATTTTCCAGCGATTATGGTAACTGATACAGCATTTAACAGAAATAAAAATTACCATACTCAATTGGATACTGCAGAAAAATTAGATTATCAGCGTATAACAAAAGTTGTTGATGGAGTTTACTATGCTATACATCAACTGATGGATCAATAAAAAGGCGGCTCGCCTTCAGGTTGGATGCTGAATCTTTTATAAGTCCATTGGTATTGCTCTGGAGCTTTGTCTACAATGTGTTGAATCTTTTTATTCATATAGGCAACAGATGAATTAAGCTCTTGATAAATGTCGTCATCACTTTTTTCAAAAAACACTTCAAAACCTTTTTCTGTTCTTAAAGCATAAGCAAAAAATACAGGCGCCTTTGTTTTAATTGAAAGCTTTGAAAATAAACTCATTGTGTATGTTGGAATGCCATAAAAAGGCGCAAAAACACCTTGTCCTCCTTTGGGTCTTTGGTCTGGCAATATGGCAATAAATCCTTTGTCTTTTAAATGGTGCATAATTTTTCTTACGCCTTTTAAGTTCGCTTCAATTTGTAACGCATTAGATTTCGCTCTATTTTTAACCAAGAGCTTTTCAATTTTTGCATCTGAAGGAGGTTTGTAAAGAAATGCAAATTGATCAAACTCCGCAAGTAAAAGGTTTAATACTTCCCAATTGCCCATATGCGGAGCTGCTAGAATTAGACCGTTTCCTTGATCAAGTGCGCTTGAAAAAATTTCCATACCATGAATTTTATCTATATAATTATGAATTTTGGTTTTTTTATCCCACAACACTCCTAATTCCATCATATTCATTAAGGCTGCATTGACAGAAGCTTTGGCCAAACGTATTTGTTCAGTTTGATTTAAGTGAGGGTAACATTTTGAGATGTTCGAAAGAGTTATGTGTTTGTTTTTTTTTGAAAATTTCCAGACTAACTTTCCTAAAAACTCAGAAAAAGACCGGCCTTTTTTAAGAGAAAGCTTTCTTCCAAAGAATAGAAAAATATTAAACAGTAGTGGTTTCACAATCAGATCGGTTGATAAAAAACAATATACTAATCTGAAATCTGTGTTTTGAACAGGTGAATTAATCATAATCAAAAAAAAAACCACCAGATCAATCTGATGGTTTGATTTTTGAACTCCAAGTCAATTAATCCTTGCTAGAAATCCTTTTCAAGCTTCGAAATCCACGTTTTCGATTCCATGCTTCCATTATGACTTGAAATAATTTATTTGAAATAGGAAAAATGCCTATTTTAATGTAGGTAAAACACCTACAAAGCTCTTTACTTCTTTATTAGTTGACGAATTTTAATATTAAATCCAGCAAAAAACAATGTCATAAAAGGGCTTAACCAATTGAATATGGCATAGGCAAAATAATCCTCTACTTTGACACCAAGTACTCCAGAATGATAGGCACCACATGTGTTCCAAGGTACAAGAGCGGATGTCACAGTTCCCGTATCTTCTAGGGTTCTACTGAGGTTTTCTGGTGCTAAGTCACGATCACGATAGGCTTTTTCGTACATTTTACCAGGGATAACAATGGCCAAATATTGATCAGATGCGATTACATTTAATCCAACACAACTCATAACTGTACTTGAAAATAGTCCAAAAATAGACTTTGCCATTTTCAATAAAGCTTGAGTGATTCTTTCTAAAGCACCAATACCATCCATAATTCCGCCAAAAGTCATGGCACAAATGATGAGAAATATGGTCCACATCATGCCAATGATTCCACCGGATGAAAATAATTCATTTAACATTTCATTATCAGTCACAATGGTAGTATCTAAAAAGACTGCGTTGAAAATAGTTTTAATTTTAGAGGCATTAAGAGAATTCACAACATCACCTTGAAAAATTAGAGCAAAAATTGCAGCAAGGGTTACACCTACTGCTAAAGCAATTAATGGTTTTGTTTTCAGAACAATTAAGGCGACCACGACAGCCGGAACTATAAAGAGCAGCGGAGTTATATTAAATGTATTATCAATGACTACTAGTAGATGACTGACATCAGCATTACCAGTTGTTTCTAAATTTGTACTGATAAAAATAAAGACAATAATCGTAATTATAATCGTTGGCACTGTTGTATAGGTCATATAGCGAATATGGGTAAATAAGTCAGTACCTGCCATAGCTGGGGCTAAGTTAGTGGTGTCACTCAACGGTGACATTTTATCACCAAAATAAGCACCTGAAATCACAGCACCAGCCACCATACCTGTTGGGATTCCTAGTGCCGTGCCTATTCCTATTAGAGCGATTCCTACAGTAGCTGAAGTGGTCCAAGAGCTACCTGTAGCGATAGATATTATTATGGCAATGATGACAGAGGCGGGTAAAAATACTTCTGGGCTCAAAACTTTAAGTCCATAATAAACCATGGCGGGAATAATACCGCTGATGAGCCAAGTACCAGATAAAGCGCCCACTAATATCAAGATAAAAATAGGGACCATGATTTTTTTAAGGTTTTCTATGACTTCTTTTACCATTATTTTAGTTGTTACTTTGTTTAAGTAACCCAAAAGAAGAGCAATAAGTGCACATATTAGAAGTATGAATTGATTTGAATAGTCGCCTAAATATACGCTATCAGCAAGCAAAATATTATGTGCCAACATCCCCATGAGTACTACAACTGGGATTATTGCTTCGAAAAGGCTTAATTTTTTATTAGAGATAATAGTTTGATCTTGAATTTTAGTTTCGGACAGGTTGTCTTCGTCTTCGTGATTTTGCATAATGTTATTTTAGAAAAATATTGAAAACATATCTTAAACGTTAAAACAACACGAAGTCAATGGCTTAATTTTCATAAGCCATAATGGTTGCTTAAGTTACGCTTTTGAACTCGAGTGTTGTGCGAGCTATCAATCAACCAATACTATTATTTAGGATTAGTTGATTAATAAGTACTTTTTAATATTGTAGGGATATTTATAAGTTAGGAATAAGAAATGTTTGGTTGTTAAATTCCAATAATACTCCATCTCTGATTATTTCTTTTACCAAAATTTCTTCTTCTATATAATCATTGACATGGAACTTAGTGCCATTAATTACAGCGACTCTACTTTCTGGATTTTCATCATAAATGTGTATATTCAAAGTGAATTTCGGTAATTCTTTTCTGACTGAAAAAGGCAGTTGATAAACGTATAAATATTCTTGTTTAGGTACAGTCGGTTTTTTTTCAGTGTTTTGAGCGCTTTGATTTTTTGGTAAACTTAATTCTATCATTGGCTTTTCACTTTTAGGTTCTTTTGACTGACTTTGATTTTGTTGAATGGGTTGACTGTTATTGTTATTTTCAATCCTTTTGTTTTTGGTAGTAGCTGCCAATTCAGTATTTTGAGTATCATTAATTGCAGGTTCAGTGATAATTTTAGTTTGAGGTGCGGTTTTTGGTTTGTTTTTCAGTTCAACTAATTGCTGCTTGACAGATTCGTTGTTTGGCTTTTCTATTTTCTTGGCTTGCACCTTCTCAAGATTCGCTGATTCTGATACATTATTATTGACTGAAGGAGTAGACAACTCATTAACTGTTATCTCATTGTTTGTATCGATTTCAAGTGAACCTTCTGGCTGGCTATTGATATACTTGTAGCCAAAATAGAGAATTATTGCGGTTATAATAATCAAAAATAAAAACATAAAAAAACCAGATTTTGAAGCGCTTTTCTTATCGCTAAAATTAAAGTTATCTATAGATGTATTATTGTGATCATCTCGTTTGTCTGATGATTTTTTTAATGAGTCCAATATTGTTGACATAGTATTTTATTTAAGTGTTGGTCCGTTATAAGCATTAAGGCTCAATGCCATTTGAGTTTCAGAGCCAATGATTCCATCAGCCAATAAAGCATTATCTTGTTGGAATTGAATTATCCAA
>JBGCFT010000280.1:0-12480 GCA_045107085.1 Marinicellaceae bacterium
ATTTAAACTCAATTGTTTAAGCTTGATTTGAATATTATCGATTTTTAAATCATTTTCTGTCAGTATGTTTTTTACTTTATTAATCTGTTCACTGGCTTTTTGTTTATCACCTAAATTTTGAAAGTACTCAGCCCATACCAATAGCCCTTGTAAATATTTTTCATCAGTTATGCCATAGATTATTTCTAATTGATTGATCCATTTTGAATAATATTCATGTGCTTTCTCGTGCTCATTTAATTGTTGGTAACTTTTAGCAAGTAAGTTAAGAGATCTGGCAAAAGTGTTTTTATTGCCATTTTGATTTTCTTCAATAGACTTTAAAGTGGCTGCTATGGCGAGATCAAACTGACTCGCCATAAAATGAATTCTGCCTAAAACACTGTAAGCATTGTTCACAATATGCGACGTTACTGATGGCTGCTTAGAAAGCAAAAGAATACTTTCTTTCGCATGAGTGAGTGCATTTTCAAACTGACCAATATTTGCCAAAGTTAATGCCAGAGATCTTTGGGTATAAAGTGTTGACATATGAGATTTGCCTAATGTTGAGCTTTCAACTTGAAACATATGTTCTAAAATTGGCAAAGCTTTGTCCGGTTGATTTGTTGCATTCAAGATAGTGGCTAAATTATACAATGCATTCATTGTTTCAGGATGATCGTTAGAAAAGATACCCTTTAACATATCAACTGCTAAAGTGAGTTCTTCAATCGCTTGCTCGTTATGATTTTGATAGAACAAAGCCACTCCAACATTTCCATGGGCTTGAGCCAATCCTTCGCTGCTGTTTCCAAATCTTTTAATGAATATTTGTTTGCTCATTTCGGCACTGATTATGGCTTCATCAAGCTGACCTTCCAGTCTTTGCAAAACAGACAAAGAATTGTATGCCATTCCTAAATCTGGGTGCTCTTCACCCAAAATCTGACGGTAAATTTGTATGTTTTCTAGGGTCAATTCTTTTGCCGCTTTAAAATCACCTACGCGATCATAATATTGAACTAAATCTGCATTCAATTTCAAATTTAATACATCTGTTAATGGCAATGGATAATTTGATTTGAGTTGTTGGATTATCTTAATTGAACGATCAGACTCACCTTTTAAATAATACATTTCAGCCAGTAATGCTTGGTTTGATATGCTGTCATTATCAGTTTGAACCAATGCACTGAGTTGATCAAACATGGCAAATGCTTTATCATATTCACCCGCTTGTGCTAATAAATTTGCTCGGACTCTTTTAATGGAAGCTTGTTCTGAAATGATTTTAAAGTTGTCTTCATTTATTGCCAATAGTTGTGTTTTTAATGCTTCTATCTCCCCAGCTGAAAAAAGATATTGTGCCAATAATGCTGTTGCTTGCTCATCATTAGGCTGAATTAATAGAGCATTGTTCAATAAAGTGATGGCCTCAGGATAGTAACCTAATCGCCCATGTGCCAATGCTAAAGAAACAAATAGTTCAAACTTAATCTCTGGATCCATGTCATTTTCTGGTTTAATTTTTCCCGCAGCTAATCTTAATAAATCTTTTGTTGAAAGATCAACGCCTTGAGATATGTTGGGATCTGTTACACTAAATGAATCTAACATAAATTGTTTAACTGCATCTGCTTTTCGGGCTTCCATTTTTATGGCTTTATTTTGCCAAGATAAGCCTATGATGGCACTTGCGACAGTCAATACCAAAACAACTACAGTGGAAAATAATGCGGTTCTTCTTTGCGCAAAACGCTTCAACCTATAGAGCAAAGAATCTTTACTTGCTGACACCGGTTTTTGTTCTATCCAAGCTGTTAAATCGCTTTTAAAAGCAAACATATTTTCATAACGACGAGATTTTTCAGGATGTAAAGCTCGGGTAAGGACATTAATTAAATCTGAGTCAACTGAAGCAGACTTTAACAGCTTTCGAACATGTTCTTGGTCCTGTTTACAAGCCATTAATAGACGATTTTCTGGAAAAGGTTGTTGTCCTGTTAATAATGCCACAGCTACAGCTGCCAATGAAAAAATATCTGTTGCTGTGCTAATGGGTTGATTGTTTATTTGTTCAGGTGAAGCATATGAGGGAGTCAGAGCCATAACGGTTTCTTCGATGTTTTTGTCTTCCTTATCATGCTGCTCATTAGTCAGTAGTTTTGCAATTCCAAAATCTAAAACTTTTAATGTCCCATTAGGTGTGACCATCAAATTTGATGGTTTGATGTCTCTGTGAATAATCAAATGATTATGAGCATATTGAAAAGCATCTGCGGCTTGTTTTATCAATTTGATGATTTGTTTTTTGTTTAGATTTTTTGATTCAACATATTCATTAATTACTTCACCTCCATCAATAAACTCCATTACCAAATAGGCAATGTTGTTTTTCGATTTCCCTCCATGATGATAATCCACGATATTTTGATGAGACAATTTTGACAAAATCGTCTGTTCAGCTTTAAATTTAGTTTTTAATTCATCGTTTTGATTGATAATTCGTAAAATTTTAATGGCAACAGGTTTTTGCGAATCAAATGACTTTCTCAAGCCTTTAAATACGGTGGCCATCCCTCCTTGGCCAATAGGTTCAATTAATTCATACTCTCCTATTGTGTCGCCTTTTTTCCATGATTCCTCAAATGGATGTTTAAATTGATTTTTTATTTTATCATCAAAATATTGACTAGATTGATGATTGTTTTTAATAAGACTCACGACAAGTTTATAGATGTTCTCATCGAGGTTTTCATGCGTCTTTAATTGATTTAATGCTTCATATTCTGTTTTATCAGATAAGGTTTCATATAAGGCATAAGCTTTTTTGAGGTGTTTAAGATTCATCTGTTGTTTCTAAAAGCGTTAACATGATTGTTTTTGCTTTATTCCATCTGCGAATGACTTGTCGTTCTGATAATTGATAAATCTCTGCCAACTCCTTGAATGTAAAGTCGAACAATAGTTTCTGCTGAAAAAGCTCAGACAGTTCCTGATCAATGGCAGATAAATTATTTATGTGGCGATCAATGTCCATTAAATCAAAAGGCACATCTTTGGCTCCTAAAGCTTGTGTGATGCCAGCATTATCAATCTGAGCATTTCTTTTATCTCTGTTTTTACCTCGGATTTGGTCAATTATATATCTGCGCATTGATATTGCTAAATAATTTAATAAATGTTTCCTGTCTTTTTGGTTGAAGTTTTCTTGATTAACCAACTTAATGTAACATTCATGTGCTAACGCTGTTGGATTAAGCGTATTATTGTTATACATAAGATTTAATTGTTGTGATGCAATGACTTTAATCTCAGAATATAAGAGACTATATATTTTATCAATTTGAGCTAAATCCTTATTGCTTTGATTTAATAATACTGTAATTTCACCTGATTGCATCTTGATATCTTACCTGAGCCAATTATTAATTGTAAATTATTTTTGTTTAATGAAATCATAAGAAAACTTTGAATTTTCAATATTTGACAAAAATCAAAAAGAGAGTATATTTATCATGACAATACAACTGATATTTTGATATGAATTCTTTACTTCCATTAGCTCAATTTAATGCCATGGTCCAAAACCATCCAAATAAACCCTATCTCCATCAACCCGTTGATAGAAAACTCATAATTTACACGTGGCAACAAGTTAATGATATGGCAAAACGAGTTGCTCAAGGATTATTGCTCATGGGTTTTGTAAAAGGTGACCGAATTGGCATTGTCTCAAAGAATTGTGCAGAATGGTTTATCAGTGATTTAGCCATCATGATGGCTGGCATGATTTCTGTGCCCATCTATCCTACAGCCAATAGAAAAACCATTCGCTATGTCATTAAACAAAGTGACTGCAAAGCCGTTTTTGCAGGAAAACTGGATGAATTACAAGAAGTAGAAGCGGGAATTGCCGAACATATCCCAAGAATTTTATACCCATACCCGACTATAAACGGACAATATACATGGGAAAAGTTACTCAATAATGAACCCATAGAACAGATAAACCAGGCTAAAGCAGAAGACACTTTCACGCTGGCCTATACTTCTGGAAGCACAGGTAATCCAAAAGGCGTCGTTTTAAGTTATAACAATTTAGCTCAAGCTGCTTCCACAGCAGTTGAGGTCATGGGTGTAAAAAAATCTGATCACATCATGTCGTATTTGCCCTTGGCGCATATTACTGAACGCAGCTTGATAGAAAATGTCTCAATCTATAGTGGTTGTAAAGTGTTTTTTGTAGAAAGCCTCAATACATTTATTGATGATGTTAAAGTGGCTCAACCACACTTGTTTGTTTCAGTGCCAAGATTATGGAATAAATTCCAAATCGAAATTTTAAATAAAATACCCGATAAGAAATTACAAATACTTTTAAAAACACCCATTATTGGTTTCTTGGTAGCCAAAAAAATTCGAAAAGGTTTAGGCTTCAATCGCACCCGTTGTTTTGGTTCTGGCACGGCTCCAATTTCCCCTAATACTCTAATGTGGTATCACAAGATTGGTGTTCCTATTTCTGAAGGATGGGGCATGACAGAAACCACTGGGCTCTCTTGTTCAAACTTTCCATTTAAAAAAAGTGCTCTCGGTAGTATTGGCACTGCATTAGACTGTGTTGAAATGAAAATAGGTAATAACAAAGAAATCCTCATTCGAGGCCCTGCTGTTTTTAAAGAATATTACCTTCAACCAGAAGCCACCAAGGATAGTTTTACAGATGATTGGTTTCATACAGGAGATATGGGAACTGTCAATTCAAAAGGTGTATATCAAATTATTGGCCGAGTAAAAGAACAGTTTAAAACTGCGAAAGGCAAATATGTCGCACCTGCTCCAATCGAAAATCTACTGTCACAAAGCCATCACATTGAACAAGTGTTGGTATTTGGCAATGGTCGCAAACAGCCCATTAGTCTAGTCGTGTTAAGCGAAACGGCCAAAGAAATAGAAAAGACAAAAATGACTCAAGACTTAGAAGACATTTTATTAAAGGTCAATTCTCAACTTGAAAGTCATCAAAGACTAGATCACATTATAGTATTGAATAAAGAGTGGACAGTTGAAAATGGTTTATTGACACCAACATTGAAAATTAAAAGAACAGAAATAGAATCTACTTTTCAAAGTTATTTAGAACAAGATTTATCGACAAAAATAATTTGGCAAGCTTAATGCTAGATCTATAAGGTCTCATAATCAGTAAAATCAATTGTATTCTTAATTTGACACGCATTAATTCAAAATTTCGCATAAATTATGACCTTGATAAACTTAAAGGAAAAACTATGCAATTCAAAATTCAAATAATGGGTGTTCTCTTTTTAATAATTGGTTTTTACAGTTCTCATTTAGTCGCTAAACCCACATCAATTCAACAAGATTTACATATTTTAAAGCACGGAATTGAGACTATTCATCCCGGATATAAACGTTACACCACTGACCAACAAAGAAAGGCAATGTGGGAGCATATAAATACTGTATTAACAAATGACTCACCCTTAGCTCAAGTATATTTAGAAATTTCTAGATTAACTGCGCTGTTACGTTGTGATCACACAATCGCTGAGTTTCCTAAAGCATTAGAAGAACAAAAAAAACAACGGTTTTTACCTTTTCAGTTTAGGATTTTTGATAAAAAAATGTATGTAGAAAGTGTACAAAATGAATTATCACTTAAAAAAGGGGATGAAATTATAAGAATTAATAACATTGAAATTGATGAAATTATCAATAAATTATCACCATTAATGCCTAGAGATGGTTATACAGATCATACTGCAGTGTCAAGTATCGAAAATAACTTTAACTTGTTAGGGTCTGGATTTGAACAATTCTTTGCACTTGAAGTCCTAAAACTTAACCAGTTTCCAAAAGAATATTCTTTACAAATTAAATCGCTTAAGACTGGTACAATATCTACTCAAAAGGTTCATACCATCTCTTTTGATGATTGGCTAGCTCTCTATGGTGGATCTTACAGATTGGACTTTAAAGATGCGATAGACCTAAAATTTAAAGATAATTATGCCGTCCTAAAAATAGATACTTTTGTTAATTACAGAAACCCAATCAATGCTAAGTCTGTATTTAAAAAAATATTTAAACAACTTAAACAAAAACATGTTTCTCATTTAATTGTTGATTTGAGAAATAACGGTGGTGGAAGTGATGATGTTCAATTGGCTTTAATGAAGTTTCTCTATAATTCACCTTTTCAATTAAATGATGCTGCTTGGTTTACTTACTCTGAATTAGGAGACTTAAAACAATACATCAATACTTGGCAGAAAGATATTTTGTCTCCAGATGTGTCACAATTAAACAAAGAAGCCAATGGTTACCGCGTTAAAAATAAAGACATGGGAGAAAACTATTTAATTCAAAAGCCTGCAAAAATGGCGTTTGATGGTGAAATCATCATGCTAACCAGTCGCCATAATTCATCTGCCTCAGCGGCATTATTGGCCCATATTAAACATCAAGAAAACGTTACATTAGTGGGTGAATCAACAGGTGGAAATCAAGGCGGCACAAATGGGACAGTTATGCTTTTTCTGAAATTGCCACATACTGGTATCTCTGTTAGGATTCCTGTATTTAGAAACAGTTATACAATTCCTAATAAACAAGATGGCTTAGGAGCACAACCTGACATTTCAGTAATTGAAGATTTTAATTCATGGATTAATGAACGGGACAAAATTATGAACAAAGCCATAGAGCTCACAAAAACAAAATAATGGATTCACTATGGAAAAACTAGACATAGGATGGCGCTCTGCATTGTTGTTTAGTCTTTATTTACCAATGATCTTATTGGTTATAAAGTTACTCTTTAAATCGACAGAAAAATCTGCATCTAAAGCTTTAGCTGGGTTTGTTTTCTTTTTTAGTTTGACGACGATTCCTCAGATAATAGGATTTATGAACGCCTATGAAATCTGGCCAGGATTAACTTTTGCCCCCTTTAATCTTGAATTATTACTCGGTCCTTTTTTATTGTTACATGTACACTTCTTAACCTCCCAAAAAAGCACAGGTTCAATCAAGTTATTATTTATACCTGGTTTTATTCAGTTTATTTATTATGTATTTGTATTTACCTACTTTGATGATTACAGAGACAAATGGCAATACAACGAACAATTTCACCAGCCATATATTATTCACTTTGAAGTACTGTTTATTTCAATTATAAGCTTATATTGTGGTTATCAATGCTGGATTAAAATTAAAACATATCAATTATTTCTTAGTGATACTCAATCAAATACTGAAAGTTTTGATCCAAAATGGCTGAAATACTTTTTGTTTGCATTTTTTTCTCTTGTGCTAATTTGGCTAGGTTTTGAATTAAGCAAACTAATAATTGCACCCATAAATTATGTGAGTCAATATCCAATTCATTTATTAATGAGCTTACTGGTGTTATGGATGGCACAAGAGGGTCTTTGCCACCTATATGAACACTTTCCCAAGCCAGATGCAGAAGCAAATTCAATTGAATTGAGCAACAATGATCAAGATTGGGGCACCCTTGTTCAAAAAATCATAAAGACCGTAAATAAAAACGAACTTTACTTACAACCAAAATTAACAGTCAGTCAATTAGCTAAAATATTAGGGACCAATGACAGCTATATTTCTAGAGCGTTGAATGAAAATCTACAAATGAATTTTAATACATTTATTAATAAAGAACGTATTAATCATGCAAAAAAGTGTATTCGATCTGAAGCTGATTCGAGCCTTTTAGATATTGCATTGAAAGCAGGGTTCAGTTCTAAGTCGACATTCAATCGGATGTTTAAACAATTTGAAGGACAAACACCAAGTCAGTTTAAGAACATAACTCATTAAATAAATTACCAATGTGATAACAAGTTAACTTTATGGATTTTTAACAATCGTTCCATAATTCATTCATATTTGCATCACATTTGACGTTCATAATAGAGGCTCCTAAAGAATCTTTGATAGTTAGAATTTCCTAAGCATTCGATCAATCGGAGATTCTTTGAAACAACTAATGGAGAATTTATTTTGTTAAAAACAGTATCATCAAAAACTTTATCTACTATGATCTTGATTTTATTTTTGTCAATAATGCTATCATCTAACGCTCATGCTGAAAGAGAAAGAAAAGGCAAACCCCCTGAAGCTGCATTTAGTGCTTGTGATGGACTAGAGCAAGAAGCCAGTTGTAGTTTTAATAATAATCAAGGAGAGGCAATTGACGGAACATGCATGGTTCCAAGAAAATCTCAAAACACCATGGTTTGCAAGCCAAATCGGGGTCAGAAAAAAGGCAAGAGCCGAAAAAAACGAGATGAATACAATAATTAATCAAGCTTCATAAAAAAAGGACAAATTTTCATTTGCCCTTTCTACTATGATCACTTTACTTTGGAGATTAAAAGCTAGATAGTAAATCTGGATTAACCACCAAGTTTCTGACACCGTGTGCATGGTCTTCATTGTAAATATTGCCTTCGCACCATTGTGCGACAGAATTTATGTCTAATTTTGCTACTTGTGGCCTGACACTCCAACTCACTTGCAATGGCGATGCAACTTCATTAAACCCTGGGCCTGTAGTTGATCCCGTGTATTGAACTGGTGTTCCATAATTTGCAGGTATATTAATGGCTTGTTGTTTGCCATTCACCACATCATGCTTAGTTAATGTATTAAAATCATAGGCAGAATCATCATTTACTAAAACAAACACCTGTGTTTCAACACGCAACTGGGGATTCATAATTGAGTCACTTAAACAGGCACCTAATGTAGGTCCAGGTTTAACTTGAGCTGATGTGTGAACATAATGGACCTCGATGGTATCACCAGAGTTTAAACTGCCATATTTCCCATCACATACTTTAGCATTAACTGGCTTTTTCTCAGCCATAGTTAATTTCCCATCATACTTAAAACCGGTATTCATGCCTTTCAAATTACCATCACCAGCATATGTAGTAAATTCACCACCTTTGTGTTCGGCATTTTGATGAAAATGAATGTTACATAAATTCATATCTTGGTACTTGGGTGATTTCATAAAAGCTATGTTATTATTTCCAGTACGTGAATCAATGTTTCTCGGAGATTGTGGCCCAAAGCCTTTATTTTTTGTATTAGCTGCTAACTGGCTTCGTTGTTCAGAAATCGATGGTACTTTCATTTCTTTATCGACTACATTTTCTTTTTTTGCCATGCATGATGTTGTCAAAGCTACCATTACCGAAGCTGACAATATAGTTTTTAATTTTTTCATAAGGATTACCTATACATTAATAATTTTGATTGCAAATTATAGCTAATTATCTGTGAAAAAAATGTCAAAATATTATTTGTAAAAACAACTATTTATGCATTCATTTAACTAAATGCCTAAAATTGGCATTTTGTTCTATCAAAATCTCTAAATAGATACTTTACAAATTTTATCGTTGCTAATTAAGTGATCACAATATGAAACAGCTATTTTGACAATATATTCACATAATCTAATGCTATAATTATGATTGATAATCAAATCGAATAATATTCGGACATTTATGACAAAGAAAAAATTAGAAATTAGAGATAAGACTATTTTTGATGGAATTATAGGAAAATATTTTCTAAAATTAATTTTCAAATCTTGGTTTAAATTGACTGGTTGGCAACCAATAAAATCAGAACATCAAGGTGCTGGTATAACAATAGCTGCTCCACATACCTCGAATTGGGATGTGATTTATGCCATGGGTGCTGCTATTATACTAGATATTAAAATATATTTTTCTATCAAAGAAAGCTGGTGTCGAATTCCAATTATCGGACGAATAATGATGTGGATGGGTGCCATTCCGATTAATCGTTCTTCAGGTTCTCAAGGACAGATAAGTAAAATTAAAAAATTCGTAGATAAACATAAGAATCGCCAAATATTTTTTCTGTTCACTCCTGAAGGTACACGCGGTAAAGTAGTCAAATGGAAAACAGGATTTTATCATTTGGCCGAAGGGTGTGATCTCCCAATTTTTCTTGCAAAAGTTGACTTTCATAATAAACAATCAGGGGTTTTTCATACGTATCATTTAACAGGTGACAAAGACTACGATATTAGATCAATACAAGAGTCGTATAAAAAAGTATTGGGGAAATTTCCAGATTTACAGTTTCCAAAATACACGGGGCCAATGCCAGATTTATCTGAAGTAGAATCTATGATACTTAAAACGGTTTATTCTGCAAAAGGTATGGCAACCCGACTTGAAATAGCTGCCAAGTTAAAAGCTAACAAACTATCAACTGCTATGCTAGACTTTCTTATAGTTAAGGGAGTGCTCGAAAAAATAAACAGTAACAATGAAGAACCGCATTATAAAATCACCTTTGCTGGCAGAGGTTGCTTGCTGCATCTTTATCCTGCTTTAAATTAATTATTCTGTTCGTAAATTAGACCTAAAACTTTCCAATCGTTCTGTATCTGGGCATATGAGTCTTTGCCTGTTAAAACATTGAGCTCATTATTTTTAGTATTAATAGCAAACAACGGTATGACATGACCTTTGTTTTCTTCAATATAACTCTCAAATGAAAACTCACTTGTAATATTGGTACTTTTTATCATGCCATTATTGGATAATAAACTGGCTAATTTTTTATAACTTACATCGTTCCCAAAAATATTTAACCCTTTAGTGTGTTGATGAACATCGTGCTTTTTCTCATCAGCGTTGTTTTCAGTGTTCTGTAAAGTAAAAACATTGGCTTCCCCAAATTCAGATCGGTATCTATTAGCAGAAAGGTAATTTAGTTCAGTATTCATTGATATTGCGAGCATTTTACCAAATCCAATTAAATCTAAATTATGATCTGCGTGTTCAGAAACAGGATTTCCATAAAACGATTGAATCTTTTTCATTCGTGCATTTTGAATATTCTTCCAATATGAATCGACAATCAAGCTGTTAAAACCTTCTTTATTTAATGCCTCTGCTATAGCCAAAGCCACAGGATTTCCTCCTACAATTAGAACACCGTTCGCATGAGGGTTGGCTACTTTTAAAGAAACGCCGATAAATTTTGCTGTTAAACTTTGAAAAACCACAGTGCCAACAATCACAAAAAAGGTTAAGTTAACCAGTTCAGCGGCTTCAGCAATTCCTTGTTGTTCTAATTGAAGAGCAAATAAAGCCGAAACCGCAGCAGCCACTATGCCTCTTGGAGCAATCCAAGCCAACATGGCTTTTTCTCGCCAATTGAGGCTTGAATTGTATGTAGATATAAAAACACTGACAGGCCGAGCTATAAACTGAATAACTATCAATAATAAAATAGCCTTCCATCCCATATTTAATAATTGATTAAGATCTGTTCTGGCTGCCAAAATAATAAAAAGTCCTGAAATTAGAAGTAAGGTTAAAGACTCTTTAAAATTTAAAATACCTGAAATATTTATTTTTTTAGTATTAGCTAATAGCATTCCCATCAAAGTTACCGCTAACAAACCAGACTCATGTGCCATTGAATTAGAAATAACAAAAACCATAAATATGAGATTTAAAGTAAAAACATTGTGAAGATAGCCTGGTAATAAATGCCTCTTTAATAAGAAGGACAGTATAAAACCGCCAAGTAATCCAACGATTCCTCCTGTTGCAAGAATTTTCAAAAATGCTAGAAAAACATCTATTATCCCGCCTGTATTTGAATTAACTGACTCTATAAAACCAAAAATCAAAACAGCTAAAGTTGCACCAATGGGATCAATTACAATGCCTTCCCATTTGAGTATGTTTGCAATATTTGTATTTAACTTAAGTATACGAAGCATAGGTACTATAACAGTTGGGCCAGTTACAACGACCAAAGCCCCAAATAAAAATGAAAGCTTCCAATCTAAGTTCATCAAATAATAAGTAAAAACTGAAACAATGATCCAAGTCACTAACATGCCAATAGAAACCAGTTTTGTGACAACATTACCATGGCCTTTTATTTCTCTAAAATTTAAAGTTAACGCACCTTCAAATAAAATCACCGCCACTGACAGTGAAACAATTGGAAATAATAACTCACCGAACAATTCATCTGGATTTAAAACACCTAAAATTGGTCCAAGTAAAAAACCTGATAACAAAAGCATTAAAATGGAAGGAATTTTTATCCACCAACTAAACCATTGTGATACTGACCCAATAAAACCAATTAAAGCCAAAATAAATATTGTTTGTATTTCCATTAAGTTGTTCCAAGAATTTGATAGTATTCCAAAAAAATTTAAATTTTATGGATTATTTTTTAGCAGTTTATCATATATAATTTGTATGTAATAAGGGATAAATACTAAGCGAGACCTTTGCTTGATTATGAAGGATTGAGAAAAAGATTTAAAAATGTGTCAATCAAGGCACGAAATGCAGCCTAATAACTAGTTATTAGCAAATTTTGAAACGCAGAGTGATGCTTTTTTAAACTTTTTATCTTCTTTCA
>JBGCFT010000281.1:0-21305 GCA_045107085.1 Marinicellaceae bacterium
CCAAGAGATATGCCTGGTTTTGTTAAAGAAATGGGCAAGCATAAGTTCACTGCCATGACTGGTGTCAATACATTATTTAATGGATTACTCAATACTCCTGGATTTGATCAGATTAATTTTGATTCTTTTAGATTCTCTTTAGGCGGGGGAATGGCTGTTCAACAGAACACAGCCGATCGTTGGAAAGAAGTCACAGGTGTGACGTTATTAGAAGCCTACGGATTAACAGAAACATCTCCAGCTGCCTGTATTAACCCACCAGACTTAAAAGATTATAATGGCATGATTGGCTTACCCATTCCATCAACTGATTGTAAGATTATTGATGATGATGGAAATACTCTTCCTGTTGGAGAAAGAGGTGAACTCTGTATTAAAGGACCACAAGTGATGAAAGGCTATTTAAATAGACCTGAAGCCACAGCTGAGACAATTGTAGATGGTTGGCTATTAACCGGTGATATTGCAGTTATGAATGAAGAAGGATATTTTAAAATCGTTGATCGCAAAAAAGACATGATTCTAGTTTCTGGGTTTAATGTATATCCTAATGAAATTGAAGATGCTGTGTGTTTGCATGCGGATATCATCGAATGTGCAGCCATAGGCATTCCTGACGAAAAGTCTGGTGAAGTGGTTAAATTATTTGTGGTAGCTGAAGTTGATTTAAGTGTTGATGATGTCAAAGCACATTGTCGTGAACACTTAACGGGTTATAAAGTTCCTAGACATGTTGAATTTAGAGATGACCTTCCGAAAACCAACGTAGGTAAAATTCTTAGAAAAGACCTAAGAGAATAATATGAAAGCACTGGTAAAAAAACATCCAAAGCAAGGTATTTGGATGGAAGATGTTCCTATGCCCGAAGTTGGTCATAATGATGTGTTAATCAAAGTTGAAATGACTGCCATATGTGGCACAGATTTACATATTTATAACTGGGATGAATGGTCACAAAAAACAATAAAAACACCCATGACTATTGGTCACGAATTTGTGGGGAAAATTGTTGAAATTGGTGGTGAAGTTCAAGGTTACACAATCGGACAAAGAGTCAGTGCAGAAGGCCACATCACTTGTGGAGTCTGCAGAAATTGTCGAGCTGGAACTCCACATTTGTGCCCAAACACGGTAGGAATTGGTGTCAACCGTGACGGTGCTTTTGCAGAATTTATTTCTGTTCCTGCAAAAAACTTATGGCCTATTCACGATGAAATTCCATCAGAATTAGCATCCTTTTTTGACCCTTACGGAAACGCAGCACATTGCGCGTTAGAGTTTGATGTCATTGGAGAAGATGTACTTATCACTGGTGCAGGCCCGATTGGAATTATTGCAGCCGGAATTTGCAAACATGTTGGCGCCAGAAATGTAGTCATTACGGATGTTAATAATTACCGACTGGACTTGGCAAAAAATATTGGTGCAGACAGAACTATTAATGTCACAAATGAAAGGTTGCGTGATGTTATGAATGAAATGGGCATAACTGGATTTGATGTGGCATTAGAAATGTCAGGCAACCCGCATGCATTCAATGATTTACTCAAATCCATGTATCACGGTGGCAAGATTGCCCTACTCGGCATTTTACCACGCTCTACTCAAATAGATTGGGATGAAATTATTTTTAAAGGCTTAAAAGTACACGGCATATATGGCCGTAAAATGTACGAAACGTGGTACAAAATGACAGAAATGCTACGCAAGGGATATGATTTAACAAAAGTCCATTCTCATACAATAGCTATAAAAAAAAAAAAAAAAGGCTTTGATTTAATGCAATCAGGACAATGTGGAAAAGTTGTTTGTAAGTGGTGATTTAAATTAGAGACAATCTATATGGAAGCAGATTATCTCTAATAAAAAGGCTGGAAATCAAAATTTATTAAATCTACCTACTGATAATACTACAACAATAAGCATTTAAGGCAACTGAACTACTTGCGGTTCCAACTATATTTCCACATCCATTATAAGTTAACATGTCATTGAATGACTCAGATGATGTGCCGGCTAAATTTGACGTTCTAATAATTGGGCAAGAAGGCGTTGTATCTGTATATGTTCCACATGTTGCAAGGTTAGGGTCTTTTTCTAAATCATCAGAATCACATGTAAGTATTGCCTCCATTGGGCATAAGACCATACCTTTATTGTGACATTCAGTGAGAGATTCGCCACCTGTATTAAAAATTGGACTCCTTTCTATACACCAAGTACCAACGGCAAATTGATCTGATGGACAAGACCACGAAGGCACACCATTAAATATTGGAGATGTTTGAATGTCAGCTCCAGTAATAGTTGAGTCTTGTATATCAGCTGATCTAATCGTTCCATCTTGTATATCAAAGTGTGTGATAGTTGAGTTTAATATATCTATAGAACTAATCGATTCATCCCTAATATTTCCACTCACAATAGAGTTAAAAGCTATATCACCAGAGTCAATTGAACCAGCTGGAACTCTATCCGATTTGATGGCAAAAAGCGAAGACGTAACCTTTTGTAAAGGTGCAAGTGGTGTATAATCGCCAATATTATCCCCTTCCCTTACTAGAATTTCCATCCAATATTCTTGTTCAACGGCAGCAAATGTATCACCAAAGTCTAAAATGACATTAAATAAACCATTTTCTACAACTACATCATCTATGGAATCGATTCCCCATGCAAATTGTCCAGATGCATTTGGATTGTCCCAAAGTTTAAACTCTAAATCAAATTCACCATTAGCAGGAGATCCGCCCTGATTTAAAACGCCTTGGTAAGTAATTTCTGTTCCTGCAAAAATTTCCATACTTATGAATAGTGTTATTAAAATTAATATATGTTTCATGTTAATACTCCCCTGAGTTATGCACTTGGTTGACAGTGGCGTTAATTACGTTTTCAAAACTATCTTTGAAAATTAAATCTAATACATTAGAATAAGATGAATTCCAAAAGCCAGCTTCGATTTGCCATTCACCTGAAGAAGAATTGTCTAATATTGGCTGACCAATAGTGCCAATTATTTCAAATTCACCTCCGGAGGATATTCCGCCGCCGTTACCAATCACACTTTTGAAAATTTCAAACTCACCGCCATTTTGAGATTGCGCTGAGAAACATATCAAGATTAGTAGCGTCATAATTAATTTCATAATCAACTTTTTCATTTAGTAAATTTGTTTGTAATTATAACAATTTTTAATTTGTTTTCAATGGGAATTGAAAATATTACGCATCATAAATACGCAGTAAAAAATGTTGTATTGAAAATTAAAATCATATCATCCCTACAATTTATTGAAGTCTTTATAATTTTGAATAAAGATAATAGAAAAAAATTAACGAGATGAACAAAAGTTTGTTAAAATATCACACCGTTTAAAACTATATTCAAATGAATAATTCAACTAAAAAATACTATCAAAACATCCTGAATGAAATAAAAGAAGCTGGCCTATACAAAGACGAAAGAATAATTACCAGTCCTCAATCGGCGCACATTACTTTGCCTAATGGCGAAAAAGTTATTAATTTTTGTGCCAATAATTATTTAGGATTGGCTGATAATCCTGAAATAATCCAAGCAGCAACAAATGCATTACAAACACATGGTTTTGGTATGGCTTCAGTGAGATTTATTTGTGGTACTCAAGATTTACATAAAAAACTCGAGAACAGCGTAAGTCAATTTTTAGGCACCGAAGATACTATCCTTTATTCTTCTTGTTTTGATGCGAATGCTGGATTATTTGAAACGATTTTAACTGCCGATGATGCCATTATAAGTGATGAATTAAATCATGCCTCGATAATTGATGGTGTGCGTTTATGCAAAGCCAAAAGATTTCGCTATAAAAACAACAACATGAAAAATTTGGAGCAGCAGTTAATTGAAGCCCAAGATTGTGATAAAAGACTCATTGTAACTGATGGTGTATTTAGCATGGATGGCACCATTGCTAAAGTAGATGAAATAGCACTTTTAGCTGAAAAATATGATGCTATGATTATGGTTGATGACTCACATGCAACAGGATTTACCGGACCAACTGGACGGGGTTCGGCTGAATTATGTGGTGTGCAAGATAAGGTAGATATTTTTACCTCAACTTTAGGCAAAGCTTTAGGTGGTGGATCAGGTGGTTTCACATCAGGAAAACAAGAAATTATTGATCTGCTTAGGCAACGATCACGCCCTTATTTGTTTTCAAACACCCTACCACCTCCATTGGTGGCTGCAGGCATTAAGGTTTTTGAGTTATTATCAAAATCTGATGACTTACGTGAAAAGTTAAATCAAAATACAGTCTATTTTAGAACAAAAATATCCAAGCTTGGCTTTGATATTGGTGGCGAAACCCATTCCATTGTTCCTGTGATGTTATACGATGCAAAACTGGCAAAAAATATGGCGGATAGATTATTAGAATTGGGGATTTACTGCATTGGATTTAGCTTTCCTGTTGTACCAAAAGATAAAGCTCGAATTAGATTGCAAATTTCAGCTGCTCATTCAAAAGCTGATTTGGATAAAGCACTCAACTGTTTCGCTCAAGTTAAAAAAGAGTTTTCTTAAAACCATTAAATATTAAGCATTATTTTTTTCAGCATTAGCTTTGTTTGTTAGATACTTTTCTTCAATGTAATCAGCCGATTTAGGCGAATCAAAGTAATAACCTTGAAAATGATGGCACCCTAACTCTGTTAAGAGTTCAAGCTGTTGTAATGACTCAACTCCTTCAGCTATGACCTCTAAACTGAGGTCTTGACTCATGCCAATAATTGTTTTCACTAAAGTCATTGTCTCCTTATCAGTTAATATATCTCTAGTAAACGAATAATCAATTTTTAATTTATCAAATGGCAATTTTTTCAAGTAGCTTAAGGATGAATAGCCCGTTCCAAAATCATCAATTGATAGCCTCACTCCTAAATCTTTCAATTTAGAAATAGTTGAAATGGTTTTATCAATGTGTTTTATCATAGCGGTTTCTGTGACTTCTAGCTCTAACAAATGCGCTGGAATATTATACTGACTTAATAATTGATCAATGCTTTCAACTAATTTATCGTTATGAATTTGTAAAACAGATAAATTCACCGTAACAAAGGGAATTTCTTGATGTTTTTCTTGCCATAAATGTAACTGCTGACAGACCTGCTCTAACATCCAATGGCCTATTGGTATAATGAGTCCAGATTCTTCAGCAGCAGGAATAAAGTCATCGGGTTTAATCATTTTGCCACTGGGGTGTTGCCAACGTATTAATGCTTCAAAACCAATCACTTTTTGATTATTTCCAAATACTTGAGGTTGGTATTCTATGGAAAATTCATTGTTAGATAATGCCCTTCTTAAATCAGCTACAAGCTTATGACGTTTTAAGATAACTCTTTCCATATGTTCTTCAAAAATTACAAAGTTATTTCTGCCTTTTGCTTTGGCTTGATACATAGCGATATCAGCTCTCTGCATTATTTGTTCATAAGAGCTCGCATCTTTAGGATAGATAACGACTCCTATACTGGCAGAAATGTATAATTCTTGTTGATCAATTTCAATTTTATCTGATAACTCAGCAATGACTTGTTTTGCTATCGATTTAATCTGACTGATAGAATTGCTTTTTGATGAGAAACGAGACAAATGTAATATAAATTCATCACCGCCTATTCTTGCTACCATGTCTTTTTTGTTTGCGATAGATTTTAAGCGCTTGCAAATAACTTTTAATAATTTATCGCCCGCAGCATGGCCCAATGAATCATTGATATTTTTGAAAAAATCTAAATCAATATATAAAACAGCTTTTTGTGCCTGAGTTTTTGAGAATTTTTTGATTGACTTAATGATATTGGCTTTTAAAAGCTGTCGATTTGGCAACCCTGTTAATTCGTCATGCAAAGCCATGTATTGAATTTGTTTCTGATAAGATTTTTGGCTTGTTATATCAACACCAACAGTTAAAACTGAAGGCAATTTGTTGGTTGAATCAAAAGGCACCTTAAATATATTAAAAACCACTTCATCTTCAGCATGGTTTTGTGTGACCAACTCTTTTTGAATCAATCCTTCACCTTTATTTATTAATTCAGAATCACCAACGAATAGATTTCTGTATTGAGGCACTTTCTGTAGTAATTGATGTTCCGTTGTATTCGATAACAAAGTCACTCCAAAATGTTCAGAAGCATAACGGTTAACCAAAACTACTTTGCCATCAGCATTAACAACGTAAATTAAATGTGGAACAAGATTTATTATTTGTTTTAATTGATTACTTTGATTAATGTGCTGTTGGACATGTTTTTTGATTTGTTTTCTTAAAATTAAGGAGATACCCAAAAACAATAGCAGCAATGCTACGATTAGAAAAATACTGTAATATACCCATTTCGGTATTTCATTTTTATGAATAACATCAATCCACTTTAGTTGGCTAATTGAATAAGGGGATTTTGGATCATTTCGCCATTTAGAAAGGTACTCATCTATTGTGGTTAATGGTTTACTATTTTTGCTCTTGGACATGGCAAATAATGCATTAGATGGATTGAACATTATGGGTGTTCTAAAAACATTCAGATCTTTTTCATAAGAAATACCCACCGTGCTGCCACTGACTGCAGCTTCTACTTGTCCCTCTGTTAGTAATTCAAAAGCCTGATCATAGTTTTCAGCAATTATTAGCTGGCAATTTACAGAATACTCTTCACATAGTTTTACAAATCTTTTAGCGTGAATATCATCCCTCATGACAGCAATTTTTTTATTTTCAAGATCTAATATATTATTTATTGATGCGTCTTGTTTGCTATATACTTGACCCCATCCAGTAACAAATCTTTGGGTTGAAAAATTAAATATTTTAGCCCTTTCTTCAGTAAAAGCGATATAGGTCATAATATCAACTTCACCATTTTCAGCTTTAGCCATCACATCAGACCATGTGCCAGTAATCCACTTTATCTTCCAGTTTTCTCGGGATGCAACAGACTTTAGAAAGTCAACTAACATTCCATCAGGTGCTTTATTTTCAGAAAGAACTATCAAAGGTGGAGCATGAGTTAATCCAATACTCATCTCTTCAAAAGTAGAATCACCCTTTACTTGAGCCGATACTAAATTAATTTTAAAAAATAGTAATATTAATATATAGGATTTAGTCATATTAGTTTTGTAAATAACTCTTGTGAAAGAGAGTTAAAATACGTATTAGTGCCTTTTTTATTGAATACAATACACTTTTTATAAATAAAATTCTAGTTAATTTCAATAAATTAACCAACATCACAAAACAGTTATCTATTAAGCCCTAAACGTATTAAATGATGCCGGTCTTATACAAGATATTATACTTTTTGAGCCACCAAGGTTGCTCTTTTTGGTAATGGGTAACCCTCTATGGTTTTACTTTGATCACTATTTAAGAAATGTTCTAAAGAATGAAACTTCATCCAATCTGTAGATCTTTGTTCTTTAATTGTTGTCACTGAAACATCAACACACTTTACATTTTTAAAACCGTTTCTTTTGAGCATTGTACTTAGCATATCAATTGAGGGCAAAAACCATACATTTCTCATTTGAGCATACCTAGAGGTTGGCAACAAACAAGTCGATGCATCTCCATCAACAATTAAAGTTTCAATGACTAATTCTCCACCTTTTTTGAGTAATTCAGCCAATTCTATTATGTGGTGAATAGGAGATTTTCTATGGTACAAAACTCCCATAGAAAAAACCACATCGAAACACAACAATTTTTTAGGTAAACTTTCTAATGCGAGAGGTAAAATGGCTGCTTTTGATTGAATGTATTTATCAACTGCCCAAAATTGCATAATTTGCAATAATCCAGGATCTATCCCCATTAGCAAATGAGGGGTTTGCTCTAACATTCGAAACATGTAGTAACCATTTCCACACCCTACATCTAATACTACTTTATTTTTTAGTGATGGAATATGGTTTTTAATGCGATTCCATTTCATATGTGACTGCCATTCTGAATCAATAAAACAATCAAATATTTGAAATGGTCCTTTTCTCCACGGAATGAGCTGTTGTAAAGATTTTTTAATTAATTCCGAATTGAGTTGGGGGTCTTTTGACTGACAAGTAATAGCATCTGAACACTTTTCAAGATTAATCGATTTAACAGAGGGAAGTGCATTAAAAGCATTGTGCCAGCGAGGAAAATCTCCTTGAACGGGATTCAATAGTTTTTTTTCTGTTAACCCTTTTAATAGGTTAAGTTTTTTTTCATCAGTAACAACAGCAGATAAATGCTTCCAAAATTCATTGTATAAATCAATCATGCTAATCTTTTATTGCGATGAATGAGGCAAAGTTAAAACATTGAAACCACTTGTAATAGTTCTTAAAACCTACTGTATTTAAACGATTTTCTATTTCATAAATTGAATCTGGAACAAGTACATTTTTTAAAGCATCTCTTTTTCTTTGAATCGCTTTATTAGAGTACCCGTTAAGTTTCTTATAGGCATGATAATGTTGTATCAAAAAATTATCATTTTCATCATCTGCTTGAAATTTTTCTGACAAAATAAACACGCCTCCAGAGTTTAATCCATCATAAATATCTTTAATAACAGCAAGACGGTATTCTTTAGGGATAAACTGTATTGTAAAATTACTAATAACCACTGAAGCATTATTTATTTTAAGAGAAGTAATATCTTCATTTAACAAAGATATACGATGCTGTAATCCCGCGTCATCAATAATCTTTTGACACGAATTTAACATGGGCTCAGAAGTATCAACTGCCACAATATCACATGCAATAGATTCAGTTGCTCTTGCAGCTGTTACAGAAACAGCTCCCAAGGAGCAACCTAAATCATATATATGGCTGTCTGATTGTGCATATTTCATACAAAACATCGCAATCGATTTTAAAATAGATTCATAACCTGGAACAGACCTTTTTATCATGTCATCAAATACTGAGGTCACTTGCTGATCAAATGCGAAGGCTTTTACCGATTCAAATTGTTGTTCAAAGATATTGTCTTCACAAACATTGCTATTTGAGTTTTTTTGATTGTTATGATTTTCCATAGGTTACTATTTTATGCAATAATATATCTTATTGTCATTAAATATTCGAAATATGAAAAAATATGCATTAATTACGGGTGCTTCGGCTGGAATCGGCAAAGAATTTGCAGTGCAATTAGCCGAATCTGGTTGGAATTTACTGTTAATTGCAAGAAGAGAGCAAACACTCAAAGAATTATCACAAGAGTTATCTCAAACCTATGCCATTGATGCACAATATCTGGTTTCTGATCTGGCAAATATTAATCAACCACAAATTATATATAATCATTGTATCAACAGCCAACTCAATATTGCTATGTTAATTAACAATGCTGGTTATGGTGTCCCTGGTGATTTTGAGAAAAACAAGTGGTCCACTCATAGCGATTCACTTCAAGTGATGTTAAACAGTGTTGTTGAACTGTGTCACCTATTCTATCCTTCCATGTTAAAAAACAATTTTGGAAGAATTGTCAATGTTGCTTCTTTAGCAGGGTTTGCACCACCAACAGCGGGACATACTTTGTATGGTGCAACCAAGTCATTTCTTATTCGGTTTTCACACAGCTTACATCTTGAAGGAAAAGATAAAGGCGTTCATGTCACTGCTTTGTGTCCTGGTTTTACATACACTGAGTTTCATGATGTTAATGGAACCCGTTCTATGGTATCAAAACTTCCTAAATTCATGTGGATGCGAGCAAAAGATGTTGTAAAACAAGGAATTAAAGCCGTTGAAAATAACCAGCCAATTAAAATAAATGGTAAAATTAATAGAACAATTGCAGCATTAAGCAGCGCCTTACCAGATTGGTTGTCACGTTTAATGTTTGCAGGCAAAGCCAATAAATACAGAAAAAGATGAGCTTTTTAGAAGAATTAGAGCAGAATAAACAAGCCAAAAAAACTGAGGATGAGAAAACGCCCAGACAGTTATGGGAGAGTTGTTTTAAGTATTTTAAGCATTTTGTTTCGATCTTACAAAAAGAAAAAAATAGTTTTGAAGCTGATTTTAATTTTACATTTTTAAATATCACTACAAAATGTCTTATTTCTGGCCCATTTGAAATAAAACGTACACAAGATGATAAAAATCTTAAATTAGAAATAACTCTGACTACTCAGCTTAGAGATCCCATAAAAATCAAAAGAAAAGATCAACGTTCATCTGAACTATTAAGATCAAAACTTTTAAAAGATAATATCCTATCTCAAGTAAAAATTGATAAAAACAATCAAAATTTTATTGAATTAAATAGCACTATTCCTTCGATTTTTAGATTAATTCTTAAAGATGAAAATGATTTTTTTATTGAGTATAAAAATTTATCTTCCAGTGCTAACAGAACCATTAAATTATCAATCGATAAAATTAATCAAGATTACATGGATGAACTAGCAAAATATATTCTTGGCAAAAATCCGGGCTTATACACTGAATCGATAAGTGACAAAGAAATCAGTAAAATTAGAGATAAAATTGCACTTGAAAAAAAGATATTAGCAAAACGTAAAGAGAAATTAAGAGCCATTGCAGAGCAAGAAAAACTTGAAGAAGAGGAAAGAATTGCCAATACCTTAAAAGAAAAGTCTAAACGCTATTTATTTTCAAAAAGTAAAATATTAAAGAATAAAATTATAGATAAAATTAATAATTTAAAACAATAAATTTAACAAATCACAGTATTTTAATCATCGTAAAAAAAAGCATTACTTTGAATTTTTTTATTTTCTATTAACAATCTTTTAGCTAATTTTAAAGAAAGAATGAGTTTTTTATACAAATCTGATCTCTCAACAGTATGAGATTTCATTTTGTTATAAAAGGACAACTGAACCAATTTTTGTTGTAAATAACTTATTCTGTTCTTTATATTTATTTCATCTCTTTTAATAATTAAATTTTTATGATTTTTATTAGATGATTTTAATTTTAAAATGGTCATAAGAGCGTCTTCTTTATCTGATGTTGAATTAATTATATCTAACAATTAATTTCGCACTATCAGCAAAAATCTTATTTGCTTGTAGGAATTTTCATACAACAATGTATTTCTACTGGTATAATTATGTTTTTCAAATACAAATAATATTATGATTAAACTAGTTCTATTGAGGCATGGTGAAAGTGAATGGAATTTAGCCAATAAATTTACCGGATGGACAGATGTAGATTTAACCGATAACGGCATCAATCAAGCCACAAATGCAGGTAAAATACTAAAACAAGAAGGATTTGAATTTGATAAAGCTTATACATCAGTTTTAAAAAGAGCCATCAGAACTTTATGGATAACTTTACAAGGCTTAGATCAAATGTGGATTCCTGTCAAACGCACTTGGAAATTAAATGAAAGGCATTATGGCGCTTTACAAGGATTAAATAAAGCCGAAACTGCCAAAAAATTTGGTGATGAGCAAGTATTAATTTGGAGACGAAGTTATGCAACCAGACCGCCACAGTTAGAAAAAAGCGATGCTAGGAACTCTGCAAATGAAAGAAAATACTTGGGATTAAAGAAAAAACAGGTTCCAATGGGAGAGTGTTTAAAGGACACTTATAACCGTGTTATTCCATTTTACAAAAGTAAAATTGTTCCTGATCTAAGAGAAGGAAAAAAACTCATCATTGCAGCCCATGGAAATTCTCTGCGTGCTTTGGTCAAGTATCTGGATAAGGTCTCTGATGCAGAAATATTAAAATTAAATATACCTACTGGTGTTCCTTTAGTCTATGAACTAGATGATAATTTAAAACCTATAAAACATTATTATCTAGGTGATCAAGAAGCCATTAAAAAAGCAGAAAAAGCAGTTGCTTCACAAGGTAAATCTTAAATTAATAAATTAAACGCATATTTATAATAAAAAAAAGAGGCTTAATGCCTCTTTTTTTTATTCAAATAATCTGTCAATTATAAAGCTTCAAATCCAGTTTCAAAAACAACATCCGGATCAAATAACTCCCAATCACCAATTGGATAAAAAATTGGTCCTGCAAATTTACACACTAAGCCAACATCAGCAATGTCTTGAACAGCGGCTCTGTACCAAAAGACCACATCCTCAGTAATTGACTCATCATTGACTAAGTTATCTTCATTCATTCTACAATCAAATAAATTGTTGCCTGGAGTATCAGCATATTCTTCATTTTTATAAGCTGTTGCCATAATATCAATGCGATGAAAACCAGCGCCTGTTGTTTGACCAGTAATCAAATAATCTTCAGGTGTTGCCTCTACACGATAACCTCTGCCAGTCACCGAGTCAATAACAGACCAATTAGTATCATTCGCTTCATCTCTTAAATCTGTAAATTCCATTGAAGCCAATGCATCATCTATAAATACTTGATCGTTATCTGAACCGTCTATGTCAAAATTAACTCTCCAGTAGGCGTGATGATAGTGTGTGGTATCATCAAGAGTTCCTGTGCTGTTTCCAAAACCAAATCTTGGTGCAATTCTGCCATCAAGATAAAAGGTATATCTTGAAGAATATTTATACCAGTCTGCAGAATGGTTTGACGTTAAAACCATACGATCATCATATTTTTCAACTGTGACTCCTGTAGTACAATCACTTGAACTACCTACACTACCACCACCATTAACATTATCAAACGGACAATTTCCAACTGTTTGTGTTGGACTTGTAGATGCATCACAGGTTGTAATTGCTGCTCTCAATGGGTTCTCAATAGCATCAGGTCTTAGAAACTCAGAATCTACATCTTTCCAATCTCTGTAACATGTTCCACCTTCATATTCTGCAAAAAGCATAGGGATATGAGATCGTTCAATAGCCAAAAATCCATTAAAATAGACATCTCTAATTTCTAAGCTTGAACCATCAACTGCTGAACTTTGTTCCGGTCCTAAGTAACATAGTTCAAAAACTGGTTCGTTTGTAGGCCAGCTTACTTTTGTTTCGCCGGGTCCATTACACTCAGGACTCCCGCCTCCACCAGCAAATGAATAGAATGGTGTCATTGCCAGTATTAATAATAATTTTTTCATGGTTTCCTCTTTACTTGGTTATTATATTGGTTAATTTTAAATTTCTTTCTTTGTCTTTTTCTTTATCAAAGATTGGGTAGACGACTTTTGAATCTGTCAGTCGTACAACAGAATGAGACAGTATAGTGCGGCTGAATGTCGTTGCAAATACATGGACACAGCGATTTCCTGGAGCACACTCAGTTTCATCAACAAAATTAAAGCCTCCATATATCATTATGTCTTCGTCGTTTGTTGCAAATTGGCTTTTAACTACGTCATTGTTTTTAAACAAATCAAAAGCTATAAGCACCTCTTCTTGAGCCACTCCTCCATCAATTGACTTGTCCCATTTTTCACTGATAAGTTTTCCAGCATTGTCATACTTTTTAAAAAAGCCTTGTTTTTTATGATAGTTATATCCTTGCTCATACTTCACATAGGCTTTACCTCCATCTTCAGTTTTAATTCTATCATTCCATTGACTGGTGATGAGTTCAACTATTTTACCCGAATCATCATACTCAATATGAAAAGCTTTACGTGGTAAATCTGATTGGTATAAAGTTTGAAATGTATCTTTAGCATTAAGATTTAATGCAAATATTAAAAGTGATATAAAAGTATAATTTTTCATAATTCGGTAGATGTTTGTGTTGTTGATGTCACCATATCAACTGGTGCGGATTTTCCATAAGTTTCCCAGAGAGATTTCATAAAATCTCCTCGAGATTGATCTGCAGGTCCAACAGTTGATGGTGGTTCATTATTGCACAGTTCATTCTCAGATACTGTTGTACTTTCTGATTCTAAAAACTCTATATAATCCTTGCTGGCTACTTGAAATTTTAATGTAGAAGTAACAGTAATCGGCAAAGCGGCACCTTTAGGAATAGTTATTTCATAAGGTGTGATATCATAATTTACCGATTGGTTAGGATATCCTGGTCGTGCTGGATAAGAATAATTGACTGGTTGCATTTCAATATCATTGATGCCAGTAAAGCCCAATGGAGGTATTCTATTGTCTTTCTCGATGCAATTATTTAATACAAAGTGAAATAATTTTCTAGATATTAAACCTTTTCCATCTGGATTGGGTATATCTTCAGATGTGACACAAGAATTTCCATCCCAAATGCCTTGAATCGATTCATATACTTTAGCTCCTGTTAGATCTAATTCTGCAGTCTTTTCATCATAGCCTCCATTTTCATAAATAACAGCGCCATTGTCATCGCTAGCAACAACATTTATCCACATGCGTCTGCCTTCAAGGTATCCTGTTGGTAATTTATGCCCAGTCAAGTTTGTTACCTTAACATTTACGTTAATTAATGAATCAGTTTGATTCGAAATTTCAGTTTCAATTAATGCACTCTTGTTCTGTAACATATTCATAGCTGCCATAATAGTTCTATCAAACGCAGCAGATCTGTCAAAGTTTCCTGTACTGAGTTCTTCTCCATAAAGGTTTTTCAAGACTTCAGGCATCCAAGTATTTCCACCTGCAAATTCATGTGTACTTAACTCTCCAGCTCTGGCACCTAGACCATTAAAAACGCAAGCTCTTGCATCTAAGCTTTCCGACTTCGGCATATGACAAGTTTGACAAGTTTCTCCCTTAACTATATGTGGGAATTCTGTTATTTCATCTCCTCCATTTCCATCAGTAAATATGAGATCTGAAAACATACTACTTTTCCATTCATTAAATGTTCTTTCTATTGGCATTGCAATACCTGTATCATTACCATCGGTATCAATCAAGGATTTAGCGAAAGATAAAACTCCATCTGTTAATATCTCAGGAGAAGATACATTGTGACAACTGCCACAAAATTCACTTTCACTTAAAAAATTTGAACGTTCCCATTCATGAGGAGGACTGCCAACTTCTGGATTTGTTGCATAATCATCATAAGGGCCTTTTCTGCATGGGCCATTTGCTGATCCTAATTCAGGATTATCACAAACTTCATCATCTATCCAAACATTTGAGTTTTGTATAATTTGTGGCTCGTTATTTGGTCCGTTTTCTTCTTGTCTGTGACAAAAATGACAATTAATGCCTTGATAATCATTGAGTTTACTCTCACTGGCAACTACTGAACCAGTTAATTCACATCCATTGTAATAACTCGGGTCACCAGTACCGTCTTTTGTATGACCATTATAAAAACCCATTGGCGTGTGACATCGTATACAAAAATCCCCAACTCCTGGGATATCTTGATTGGCCACATCGACAGCTGCCCAAAACAATGGGTCTCGTGCAGAATTAGCCATCATTGAACCAGCCCATGTAGCAAAAGGCATATATTCATTATCACTGGGGTCAGCAGTTGCACCGCCATGACAACTAGAACAACTTGAGGCAGATTCTAAATCAAAAGATAAATCAGGTTGAGTCCCAAGTGGTGTAAAATCGGTGACGCTACCGTGATGTTTTGAAAAATCAAATGGTTTGGCTTTGATTAACTCAGCTTGTGAGTTGAGAGAGAACAGAAAAAGCAATAAAAAAAACTTCATATAAATTAAAATTAACTATAACTGCAACATCATAACATAAATAATTATTTTTAATCAAATACGCAGTTCGCAAAAACACATAAATCGTGATAGAGTACGATTTTTTTTAAACTATCCAAATATTAAATGTCTGAAATGCAAAAAAGGCGCACATTTGCCATTATTTCTCACCCTGATGCGGGTAAAACCACCATTACAGAAAAGATTTTATTGTTTGGTGGAGCCATAAATGTTGCAGGCGCTGTGAAATCGAATAAAACGGCAAAAGGCGCCACATCTGATTGGATGCAAATGGAACAAGAGCGTGGTATTTCTGTAACATCTTCTATCATGCAATTTCCCTATAAAGGGTGTACCATTAATTTATTGGACACGCCTGGTCATGCTGACTTCTCAGAAGATACTTACCGAACACTCACAGCGGTTGATTCAGCTTTAATGGTGATTGATTGTGCCAAAGGTGTTGAGCAAAGAACCATAAAATTAATGGAAGTTTGTCGATTAAGAACCACACCAATTTTTACATTCATCAATAAATTGGACAGAGAAGGAAGGGATCCTATTGAATTGATGGATGAAGTGGAAGATATTTTAAAAATCAATTGTGCACCCATCACTTGGCCTATTGGCATGGGCAAAAGATTAAAAGGTGTTTATCATTTTATCAATGACACTGTTTTACTTTATGAAGCAGGTAAAAATTATGAAACACAAGAAGCTGAAATCATACAAGGACTAGATAGTCCAGAATTAGACAAGGCATTAGGTGATGAAGCAGAAGACTTTCGTGAAGAAATAGAATTGGTACAAGGAGCCAGCCATGCTTTTGATAAAGAAGCTTATTTGCGTGGTGAATTAACGCCTGTATTTTTTGGATCTGCGATTAATAATTTTGGAGTCGAACCCTTATTAGATGCGTTTGCTGAACATGCGCCCTGCCCTCAAGCTCATAAAACAGAAACCAGAATAGTTGAACCTGATGAAAAAGATTTTACTGGTTTTGTATTTAAAATACAGGCCAATATGGATCCTAAGCACAGAGACAGAATTGCCTTTATGCGTATTTGTTCTGGTCAATTTTCTCAAGGCATGAAACTTAAACAAGTTCGTACTCAGAAAGACATAAAAATTCCCAATGCTTTAACCTTTTTAGCAGAACAAAGAGAACACTTAGAACATGCTTATACAGGCGATATTATTGGTATCCATAATCACGGTACCATCAGTATTGGTGATACATTTACCATGGGTGAAAATTTAAAGTTTACCGGTATTCCAAGTTTTGCACCCGAATTATTTAGACGTGCTCAATTAAAAGATCCTTTAAAACTCAAAGCCCTACAAAAAGGCTTGGCACAGTTATCTGAAGAAGGTGCCACTCAGTTTTTTAAACCTATCATGAGCAACGATTTAATCTTAGGCGCCATAGGTGTTCTTCAATTTGAGGTTGTGGCCTATCGATTATTACGCGAATATAACGTTGAAGCCATATTTGAAAACATTAATGTGGCTACTGCACGTTGGATTACTGCTGATGATGAGAAAGAGTTGGCTAACTTTAAAAACAAAGCTGTTCAAAATTTAGCAGAAGATGCACACGGTCATTTAGTATATGTGGCTCCAACCTATGTTAATCTCCAGTTAACCCAAGAAAGATACCCAAAAATTCAATTCCATGAAACCACAGAAGGTTTAGTGAAAGATTGAAATTAAAGTCAATATGAGAGAATGATAATGAATCAAGAAAATTTGCTGCCAGAAAATTGTACCTTACTTTATAGTAAAAAAACCATTAAGAAAAAAGTAAGGAAATTAGCGAAGAGATTAAATGCAGATTACAAAAATCAAGAAGTGGTGTTTCTAACCATTATGAATGGCGGCATGATTTTTGCCACAGATCTATCTAAAAACCTCAATCTAGACATGGAAATGGATTATGTCCAAGTCAGCAGATATGGTACAGAAACAACTGGTGGACAACTCATATGGAAACACCAATGTGAAACCAACCTCAAAGGAAAACATGTTTTGTTAATTGATGACATTTTTGATGAGGGTTATACTCTCATGGCTGTTGATGAATGGTGCAAAGAACAAGGAGCAGCTTCTGTTAAATCAGTGGTTTTAGTCACCAAAACACATGACCGAGGTTATGCTGATTTTACGGTCGATTATTTTGGAATCGAAGTGGAGGACTTATACATATTTGGTTACGGCATGGACTATCAAGAGAAATTAAGGCACTTAAATGATATTTATCATTTGAATTTGTAGTAAAAGTATTTGCATCAATTTGATAAAAATCAAAAGTTTCTTATATCTTTAACAACGTTTTCTTAACCATGTAGAAACTCGGTATTTATCATCGCCAAACCAATGGTGTAAATTATCTAAGGTATCAACCACATGTTGAAAACCAATTTTATTGGCCCAATCAATTAACCCTATTGGATAATTCACGCCTTTTTGCATGGCTAAATCAACATCTTTTTCATTACAAACGCCGTTTTCAATGGCATCTGCCGCTTCATTAATTAACAAGCAAACAGTGCGCATCACAACTAAAGCAGGAACATCATCTATTACCAGAACTTTTCTGCCCAATTTTTGAAATGTTCCAATAACTTTATTCCGAATATAAGTTGGGCATTTTTTATCAAAGGCTATGTGAATGATTTGGCTGGAAGAATAATCTAATGCCAAATCAATTTGTGCCATGTGTTTTTGTACAAAACTTGAAGACCTTTGTTGACAAGTCTGGCCATTAGTTAACAATATAGCGCATTCATCAATTTGAATACATACATCTTCTTTGTGTTCTGCCACAATAAAATGCTTATTCGATTTTATTTCAGAAGTTAATGATTCTAAATGGGTTGATCCTTGGGCCATAGAAATGTATTGTGCCGGTTTATGATCCATTTCAAATTGAACTTGAGGCTTTTCAGATCCGTCATAACGATAAAAACCCTCACCTGATTTTTTACCCAGCAAATTAGCAGAAACCATTTCAGATTGAATCAACGATGGGCGGTATCGGGGATCATAATACATGCTCGCAAAAACCGTTTGGCTGACTGATAAATTAATGTCAATACCAATCAAATCCATCAGAGTAAAGGGTCCCATTCTAAAACCTGCTGATGTCATTAATGCATCAATTTTTTCAGGAGATGCCAATTGTTCTTGGTACATTTTTAGTGCTTCACCATAAAATGGACGGGCGACACGGTTAACAATAAAACCTGGAGAAGATTGAGCTAATACAGCTGTTTTATTCCACAATTCACATAATTGCATGCCCAAATCTAAATTATGTTTTGAGGACCTTAATCCAGCAATGACTTCAACCAATTGCATGACCGGTGCAGGATTAAAAAAGTGTAAGCCAATCATGTTTTCAGGCTTTGTCAAAGCAGAAGCAATCGCTGTAATTGAGATAGAAGAAGTATTGCTCGCAAATAAACAGTTTTCATCACAAATATCTTGTAGCTTTTTAAATAAATTTTGTTTGATTTCTAAATTTTCGACAATGGCTTCAATCACTAGTTGGCAATCAGATAAGTCATTCAAATCATCAACAATCTTGATATTATCTATTAAAATTTGCCTCTTATCAGCACTAATTTTACCCCGTTCAACTCGAGATTGCAGACGCTTTTCCATGTTTTGTTTTGCTGTATTGGCAAATTCAGTATTCAGATCATACAAAAAAACCTGTTGATTTTTACTGGCTGCCACTTCAGCAATGCCTATGCCCATCGTACCGGCTCCGATTACACCTACTTGTTTGAATTGAGTTAACATATCAACTGCCTTTAAATTCTGGTTTTCTTTTTTCTGCAAAGGAAATCACCCCTTCCTTAAAATCATGGGTTAATCCCATTAATCTCTGAATATCACGTTCTTTATCTAATTGTTGGTCATAATCAAATTGATAGGATTGCTCTAATAATTCCTTGGTATTAGACATGGCTAAAGTTGGGCGAGAGGCCATTTTTTTAACTAATTTTTCTACATCTTGTTTGAAAGTATCATCTGAATAACATGCATAAATCATGCCCCAATCACAGGCTTTTTGCGCCGTTACTGGTTCTGCTAACATGGTAATAGCTTTAGCGCGTGCCAAACCGATTAATTTTGGTAATATCCACGTTCCATTACAATCAGGAACCAACCCCACTTGAGAAAAGGATTGGATAAACTTAGCAGATTCTGTGGCCACAACAATGTCGCAATTTAAGGCTATATTCGCTCCTGCTCCTGCTGCAACTCCATTAACCGCACAAACTATTGGAGCTCGAATACTTTTTAACATCCTAAGATTTGTATTAAAACCTTTATCTAATGTTTCACCCAAATCCATTGGTTTATCTACTGATCTTTCAGCCAAGTCTTGACCGGCACAAAACCCACGCCCTGCTCCCGTTAATAACACACATCGGAGATTATTATCCATCATCGCAACTGACTTTAAAATATCATAAAATTCATCGTGCATGGTTTTTGAAAAAGCATTAAGTTTATCTGGTCGATTAAACTCAATGGTGGCAATATTATTATCTGTATTGAAATTGAATGTTTTATAAGTTTGAATAGCCATTGCGAAAGTTTGTTTATTAGATTATTTACCATTATAATGGTTTTATGAAAAATATCTATGAAATTGATGGTGTCAAACCTGTGATACATCCAAGTAGTTTTGTACACCCAACTGCTGTAATAATAGGATCTGTTCAAATTGGCAAGAATTGTTATATAGGCCCAAATGCGAGTATTCGTGGCGATTATGGTTCGATAATACTCGAAGATGGTGTTAACTTTCAAGACATGTGTGTAGCGCATGGTTTTCCAAACGGAGTGACACTGCTCAAAGAAAACAGTCACATTTCACATGGCGCTGTTATTCATGGTTGTGAAATTGGCAAAAATACCATGGTTGGCATTCAAACCGTAGTCATGGATAATGCAATAATTGGTGACGAATGCATGATAGCAGCACTGAGTTATGTTAAACCCAAATTTCATGCACCAAATCGATCAATCATTGCAGGCATTCCAGCAGAAATTAAACGACAAGTCACCGATAAAGAAATTTTGTGGAAATCCGAAGGCACTGCGCTATATCAACAACTGGCAGTGAGAAGTTTGGAAAGCATGAAAAAATGTGAACCTTTAACAGATGCCAGTCAGCAAAAGCAATTAGATATTAAAGCGTTTAAGCCTCTGAAATAATTCGCTTTAATTTAAGTTGTATATTTTGAAGGTTTTTCATGAATGACATCTTCAAGCATATACCTTCTTAATTGCCTTTCACTTCGCATAACATGAATGATATAGACATTTTTGTTTTCAATATAATAAATAATCCGACATGGTTGCACTATAACTTCACGGTATTTATCATCATCAAACTCGGTCAATGTTCTGCCTGATTCAGGAAAATCTACTAATCTATCGGTTTTGTTAATTACATCCTTAACTAATTTATTAGCAGCACTAACCTTATCTAAGGCAATATATTCAGCTATTTCAGTCAAATCCAATAATGCAGAATTTGTCCAAATTACTTCAACCATTTACTTAATTTTTGCTTTACTTCATCGTGAGTATATACACGGCCAGCACGAATATCAGATTCACCACGCGCAATCCCTTCCATAATGGCTAAACGCCTTTGCATGAGTTCATAATCACCAGGATC
>JBGCFT010000282.1:0-5491 GCA_045107085.1 Marinicellaceae bacterium
CATTCAATGTAATATAGAACAATTAATCCAAGAAATTATTCAAGAATCTGAGACACGATTGACCGCTGCTTCTATTACATTAAGAATCAATAGAGACTTGATTAATCCAAAGCAATCGTTGGCCGCTTCTGTTCCTGCTGTGATCACCAGAATCTGCCGAGAAGTCATTAGCAATGTCATAAAACATGCGGAGGCTTCTGAAGTAAAAATGACTTTTACTGGCGACAACAAACAATTAAATATTGCAATTGAAGATAATGGCAAAGGTTTTTCGAAACACAAAAGCACAGGTAAAGGCTTTAAAACAATTAATAAACGTGCCCAATCTATTTCTTCGGTGATAAAATGGCAATCACAACTTCAACAAGGCACAATTTTCACTCTAAATTATCAATATGGCAATCACTAATATACTCATCATTGAAGACCTTAAACCTGTTATTGAATGGTTGAATCAATCTGTGCAATTAGCATATTCAGAAGCCACAATATCTCAAGCAACTACTCTGTCATCAGCCATGAGCCTAGTCAAATCTCATGACTATGATTTGGCATTGGTAGATATTGGTTTACCAGATGGCAATGGTCTTGATGTTGTCGATTTTCTTGCGCAAAACAAACCCAATACCATGATTGTGATGAGCACCATATTTGATGACGACCAACATGTATTTAGTGCACTTCGAAAAGGCGCAAAAGGCTACATTCTGAAAGATCAAGATAAAGATCAATTGGCACAAATGTTAATTAATATAGAACAAGGCCAACAACCCATATCTGCTGCCATTGCCAATAAATTATTGAATTTTTTTAACCCCCAACCTCCTAAAAACAACCTAACCAGTCGAGAAAAAGACGTACTTTCACTCATTGCAAAAGGTTTTAAAGTCCCTAAAGTCGCTGATTTATTGGGGATTAAAAGTTCAACTTGCTATGGTTACGTCAAAGAAATCTATATTAAACTGGACATCAACTCCAGAGCACAAGCCACCATGGCTGCCAGTAAAATGGGATTAATTGATCACAATATTGATTAAAAAAAGGGTACGATAAATCGCACCCAAAAAGTTATTTTAATAGTAAATAAATTAGGCTTCCATCATCGCTAAAGCCGTATCCAACATGCGGTTCGAAAAACCCCATTCGTTATCGTACCATGAAAGCACTTTGACTAAATTTCCATTCATGACATTGGTTAAAGTAGAGTCAAAAACAGATGAATCCGAGCAATGGTTAAAATCAATTGAAACCAATGGCTCTGTGTTGTATCCCAAAACACCTTTCATGCCTTGACTGGCTTTTAACATGATTGCATTAACTTCTTCCACCGAAGTTGATCGAGATGCCGTGAACACTAAATCGACAATCGAAACATTAATCGTCGGCACTCGCATCGCAAATCCGTCTAATTTTCCGTTTAACTCAGGCAACACCAAGCCAACAGCTTTTGCCGCTCCTGTACTTGTTGGTATCTGACTCATCACTGCTGAACGGGCCCGACGCAAATCTGAATGTGCCGTATCAGATAGAACTTGAGTATTGGTATAGGCATGAATTGAAGTCATCAATCCTGACTCAATTCCAATTTCATCATGCAAGGGTTTAACCAAAGGCGCCAAACAATTGGTCGTACATGAGGCATTTGAGACTATCGTATCACTGGCTTTTAATACGTGATCATTCACTCCATAAACTATGGTCGCATCTAATTCTCCTTTTCCTGGTGCTGAAATGAGTACTTTTTTAGCTCCAGCAGTGATATGTTGACTTGCTAATTCTCTACTCTTAAATATGCCAGTACAATCCATCACAATATCTACATTAAGTTCTGCCCATGGTAATTGCTCAGGATCTCTTATAGACATATAGGCTATTTCATCTCCATTAACATTAAGGATTTCATTAGTTGCTGAAACATCTGCATTAAAACGCCCATGGACTGTGTCATGTTTGGTCAAATGCATACTCGTTTTTATATCCGACAACTCATTGATTGCTACAATTTCTAATTCATTGGTTCGATTATGCTCATAAATGGCTTTTAAAATGAGTCGTCCTACTCTGCCATATCCATTGATTGCTATTCTTATTGTCATTATTTTTTCCTCGTTTTTAGCTTCATATTATTATCTCATGTTTAGGCAGGGTTTTCAATTAAGTAAAATGAGCCTGCTTATAGATTTTTATTCCAAATACATTAGGTGATTTTCACTTCACTATAACATTTAAAAATAGTCAAATATTTGACTATTGTCATACGAATATAATAAAGAATTGGATTTTTAACACTTTTTAGCAGACTCAATGAGTTATGCACAGCCCAATTATAGTAAAATGCAACCATGAAATTCGTTGATGAAGCAAAAATTGTAGTAAGAGCCGGACATGGCGGCAGTGGATCTGCTAGTTTTCGCCGTGAAAAATATGTTCCTATGGGCGGTCCCGATGGTGGCGATGGCGGCAAAGGTGGCGATGTCATCTTGATGGGTGATGAAGGCTTAAATACACTGATTGATTTTCGCCACAAAAAAAGTTTTGATGCACAGCGAGGAGTCAGTGGACGAGGACGTCAAATGTATGGCAAACAAGGAGACGATTTGATCATCAAAGTTCCTGTTGGTACAGAAGTCTATGATTTAGAAATGGACATCAAAGTGGGTGATATTACTGAACACAATCAAGAGCTCATAGCGGCTCATGGTGGGAAAGGTGGTTTAGGCAATATGCACTTCAAAAGCTCTCGTAATCGAGCACCGCAACAATTTACATCAGGTGAAGAAGGCCAAATCAGACAATTGAGATTGGAACTCAAAGTATTGGCCGATGTCGGTTTATTGGGCTTTCCTAATGCAGGAAAATCCACCTATGTTGATGCAGTCTCTCACGCAAAACCCAAAATTGCAGATTATCCCTTTACCACGCTATATCCTGCACTCGGCGTTGTCAGCATAGATTCTGAAACCTCTTTTGTAGTAGCCGATATTCCTGGATTAATAGAAGGAGCTGCAGAAGGAGCTGGACTTGGAATCAAATTTTTAAAACACTTGCAACGTACTGGATTATTGCTACATATGGTCGAATTGCCTGCATATGAAGGCATGCCAGAACCTGTTGAACAATTTGTTGCCTTAGAACACGAATTAGAAAAATTCTCCAATGAATTACAAGGCAAAGAACGCTGGTTAGTATTTACTAAATCAGACATTATGCCCAAAGATGAAGTCCAACAAAAAGTCAAAGAATACACCAAAACCTTGGATTGGAAAGGCCCCGTATTTATTATTTCTTCAATTGCCAGAACTGGATTGAATGAACTGAACCAACACATAGCCAAACACTTGAGTAGAGCCGATGAAGATATTTGGGATTAAAAATTGCGATAAAATTAAAAAAAGTATTGTGTGGTGTGAACAGAACCAACGCATGTGCCACTTTCATGATTACCGGGTTGATGGTATTGATAAAGCATTGATCAATGAATTTAAACAACAACACGCATTATCAGAATTAATTAATAAACGCAGTACCACATGGCGACAACTCACTGATGATGATAAAGCAAACATCACCGATGATATCATTATGGCCAATCCAACTTTATTAAAAAGACCCATTGTAGAAATTGAAGGTACATTTCACATTGGATTTTTTCCAGAAAAATGGACCTAAGTCCAGTCATACAACTCAGTCGTGATCTGATTCAAAAACAATCCATCACACCTGAAGACAAAGGTTGTCAAAAACTGTTATCTGATTTATTGACCAAAGCTGGATTTACTTGTGAACATAAGCGGTTTGGTGATGTTGACAATCTCTTTGCTTGGCACGGTGAGAAGCCGGGCAAAAGCTTGATGTTTCTCGGTCACACAGACGTGGTGCCAACTGGAGATGAAAATTTATGGAAACACCCGCCATTTTCTGCTGAAATTGATGACCTTTATCTGCATGGTCGTGGCTCTGCAGATATGAAAGCAGCAGTGGCTGCCTTTACATTAGCGGTGATAGATTTTGTTAATGAAAACCCTGATCATGATGGAAAAATTTCCTTGATGGTTACCAGTGATGAAGAAGGTGTTGCCGTAGATGGTGTGAAAAAAATGATGCCATTTATTTCACAGAATCACACCTTTGACTATTGCATTGTGGGAGAACCAAGTAGTTCAGACGCCCTGGGAGATGTGGTGCGAATTGGCAGAAGAGGATCCTTACATGTGGGCATTACCATACATGGCAAGCAGGGACATGTCGCCTATCCGCAAAATGCTGAGAACCCTATTTTTTTAGCGGCTAATTTTATTCAAGATTTATCCGAATTCACTTGGGATCAGGGCAATGAAGATTTTCCGCCCACAAGTTTTCAGATTTCATCTGTAAAAACATCCAGCAATACTTCCAATATCATTCCTGAAAATTTAATGATACAAGCCAATTTCAGATATTCACCGGAATCCTCTGAGGACAGTTTAAAAGCTCAATTACAACAATTACTAGATAAACATGCTTTAAAATATAGTTTAGAATGGACATTATCTGGCCTGCCCTTTCACAGCAAAAATATGTCACTCAAAAAAGCCATTCATGACGAAATCAAAGAAACAACACACTTAACACCCGAATTTAATACCGCAGGTGGAACTTCTGACGGCAGATTTGTTGCACCACATGGAGTAAACGTAGTAGAATTAGGAGTTATTAATAAAACCATCCATCAAATTGATGAATGTGTCTTAATAAAAGATGTGGAAAAACTCAAGACAATATACCAAAAGTTGATTGCCACATTATTGTAGTTGCATAAATAAATATGGAGTGATTTATTGCTGCATTTTTTAAACGACAAAAACGAGGTAAAAATGAAAAAATATTTTTTCATCTTAGTGTTTCTTTTTAGCACGAACGCATTGGGCACAAGTCCATGGTTAGACAATATTAATTCTCCTAATAAACAACAACAAATGGATTTGCGTTGGAAAGCTTATGGAGGCCAAGTCAATATTCGCTTCATGCACAACAAACTCAATGATATGCATGTTGAATTATTTCCTGCTCCTGAAAATCCTGAAAAACATTGGGATTACAATCATTTAGTTTTTGATATAAGCAATCAATCTAAATTAGAGCTTCAAATACCCTATGGAAACATTGAAAAAGTGACCAGTGGTATGCTTACAGTTGATGCTGACTTTTCATTTTACAATGGAAACAAAGCATTGAATGTTCATTCTTTTAAACTTATACCCACAGATGAGCCATTAACCAACAGTGAAAAAGTAACATTCAATTTGTTTGATCAAAATGACCGCCATTTGTTCATTATCAAAAGTATTCACATAGAATACGATAAAGACAGAAAATTATTATTAATGTCTAACATGGATTTATTTGCCACCAAAACTTTTGCAGAAGCATTAAACAATCCTTATCTTGAAGGACAAGTTGTTGGTCAAATTAATACTTACAACAAATTAGAAATTCCTGAAAATGCTGAAAC
>JBGCFT010000283.1:0-2745 GCA_045107085.1 Marinicellaceae bacterium
CCTTGAATATAGTGGTATTTTTTATTTTGGCCTTCAATAATTCCACTGGCTGGAATAATACAACGCGATGTTTTAAATAATCCTTTGGTCAACCGACTTGAATAAAGTTTGTCCCAGCGACTATTAAATGTCGCATACTTATAATTTGGCTTTCCATCAGCATTCAATAATAACCACCATTTTGCATCTGATAATTGGCGGCCACTTTGATTCTCATGAACTATTTGTATCTGCGAGGCAGGCACCCGAATATTGCGTGTTTCAATCTCTGACACTTGAAGTGCCTTTGTTACGGACTTAACAAATGGGTTATTTATAGCAACATAAGCGCCACACATTATTTTACTATCTTTACTTCTTGTTTATTTCTGAGGCTTTCGTTGCCTCTGACAATTACATTTTCACCTTCTGTGAGTAATCCAGAAACTTGAATTAAATCACCCTGTGCCATTCCTGTAACAACATCTATTTTATTGGATTGGTTTTCTACAATGGTATAAACATAGGTGCCTTCTTTACGGATTACCAAGGCATCTCTGGGAACTGCCAATACATTCTGTTTCGTTTGTGTTGGAACCAAAACATTGACAGCTTCACCAGACCATAACTCTAGGCTATTGACTAACATTCTGACTTCAATTGTTCGAGAATTTCCTCTGGCAGCACGAACAAAACCAGTAATAATAGCATCCATTAAGACCATATCTTGGGTTTCAATTTGCCATGTTGCTCCCACTTTTATTTGATCTTTGTATTTAACAGGAACATTAACTACCACTTCCAAGTTGTTGTCTTGCATAAATTCAATCACTGCATTACCTGTATTGAGCAATTGTCCTGGCTGTCCAATTTGTGCCAATACAATACCGTCAAACGGAGCTTTTATATTGAGTCTTTTAACCTGATCTAAATACTGTTTCAAGCGCGATTCATCTTGAATTTTCACGTTTTTAGTTGCAATAAGATTGGACTTATTTTCTTCTAATTCAGAGTTTGAGATTAAATTTTTACTAACCAAGCTAGTTAATCTGGTATTTTCTGATTGTAAAAAGTCCAATCTGGCTTGTGTACTTTTTAGAGCGCCTTTTAATTCCTCTGTCTTCAAACGAGATTGCGTATCGCTTAATTCAGCCAGTGTTTCTCCTTTTTTAACGGCAGAACCGACTTCAGCCATGTTTATAATCGTGCCTTTGTACTCAGTATTTATGGTTGTAATATGCTTTGCTTCAACCATGGCAGGAATTTTTCGAACAGGTGCCATCATAACTTGTTGTACTTGTTCAACTTTGACCACAGTTGGACCACCAAATTGTGCATTGACATTCAAGGTGATGAGAAGACTCATTATAAGTAACTGAAAATTTATATTTTTGTAATTCATGTATTTGATTTTCCGCTTTATGTGTTTAAGACGCATAAGATTGAGTTTTTGAATCTGACTTAAATTCTTTATCACTTGAAAATAGTTTTAATAAGCTGGGCAATAAAATTAAAGTAAACAATGTTGATAGCAACATGCCTCCAACAATCACAGCCGCTAAACCTCGGTAAAGTTCAGTTCCAGACCCAGGAATGAGTAATAAGGGTAACATACCAAAAACACTGGTTAGAGTACTCATAAGTATCGGCCGAATTCTCAAAAGCACAGCATTTTTAACGGCTTCATCTCGGCTCATTCCATCTCGTTGTGCCATTCTGGCTCTGTCCACCAGTAATATGGCATTATTGCCAACAAGTCCTAACAAAATTATAAAACCAATCATTGTCAATAAATCCATTTGCTGACCCACAGCTAAATCCATTATCCTGATTGCCATAATACCGCCAACAGTCGCCATTGGAATAGTCGCAATGACCAGAATTGAATCCCTAAATGATTGAAACATTGCTGAAATCAATAAATATAATATGACAATCGCCAATAGAAATGAATTGGTTAAGCTCTCCAAGGCTATGGACAAAGATTCAGCGGTTCCTCGGTAGTTGACTTCACTGTTTTCTGGCATCATCTCAGATAACATTGGACTTAATTCATTTTGTAAAGTCTCAAGACCTGCTTCTAAAGCGACTTCATCAGGAAGAGTTACTTGTAGGGTCAAAGTACGCAGCCTATCTAATCTTTGAATTTGACTTGGTCCTGCCGTTCTGCTTATCTCAGCCAAATCGCCTAAAGCTAACATCTCATTTGATGCGGTATAGAGAGGAACATTGCCTAATTCTTCCGGCGTCATCCAAGAATCTGATCGCAAAATAACATTATATCTTCTGGTGCCATTAAAATATTCACCCACAAAATCACCATTACCAAGCGCCCGAACAATTCCAGATAATTGTCCTCTGTCCCATCCAGCTTCAGCAAGAGCTCTGTCATTGGGATTAATGCGTAATTCTGGCTCTCCAAATTCTAAAGACGGTGAAGGGCGAATTTGAGCTTGTGGAATGAGTTGCTGAATTTTACCAAACGCCGCCTTACCTACTTCCAGTATTTTTTCAAAGTCAGCTCCTTGGAGATCGACATTGATTTGTCTTTCACCACCTATGCCTCTAAAAATTGGAATTCTTCTGGCAAAACCAAAAGTATCGGGTAAGTTTGTCAAAATTTGACTATTGACTATGCCCAACATTTTATCAAGATCTTCAGAGTTGTAGGCATTGAAACCAAAGAAGGCAAACGACCCAAACAAACCTAAATAGTAATCTTTAATTTTGGGCAATTTCTCGCCTTCTACATAAGGTTGCATTCTT
>JBGCFT010000284.1:0-5883 GCA_045107085.1 Marinicellaceae bacterium
ATCTTTAAATTTTTCAACTGGAACAACTCCACCTAAAGGGCCACCAATATGAACTGCCTTAATGGGTTGTTTAAATCCTCCTCCTAATTTTTCAAAAACATCGATTAAAGACGTTCCCATTTCAACTTCAACTATTCCAGGATTATTGAAAAATGAATCTAATGACACCAGTTTTGTGCCTTTAGATAATTTATGACCCAATTTGGCATAGTATTCACCACCTTTTTCAAGTATGGCATATAAACTGGCTAATGTTTCTACATTATTGACCACAGTTGGTTTATTAAATAATCCTTGTTGGGTAGGAAAGGGCGGTCGTGTTCGAACTTCAGGGCGTTGGCCTTCAATTGAATTAATCAAAGCTGTTTCTTCACCACAAATATATGCACCTTGTGCACTGATAATTTTAAATGTGAAATCAAAATCGAGTTTATCTAGTAATGGTACCAACGATTGTATGGATTTGTTAATGATTTTTATAGATTCTGGATATTCAGCACGAATATACAAGATGCCATATTGAGCCCCAACAATGTAAGCTGAAACCATGATGCCAAAAAGAACAGAATAGGGTTGTTTTTCTAATAAATAACGATCTGAATAGGCACCAGGATCACCTTCATCTGCATTACATATTATGTACTTATCATCAGATTCGGTCTTCATAGCAGATTCAAGTTTATATCCAATTGGAAAACCAGCGCCACCGCGGCCTCGCAATTGAGACCGTTTTATTTCATTCAATGTTAACTCGCTATCTTGTTTGAGTATTTTATTGAATGCTTGAATCGCTTGATCAGCTGTCAATGCTGTATCGATAAGAATTTTTTCGCTAATTGCTTCCGTGTGATATTTATCAATGTTGAAATTTGATACTTTGTTATTGATGACATCAGTTATTTGATTTTCAGATAAAGCAGAATAGTTTTTACCCTTATAATTAAAGGCACTGTTTTCATGACAACGACCCAGACATGTCATGTGACCGATTTCATTTGTTTCAAAATGCTGTGATAATTGATGTTTTAATTTTTCTTGTGTCCCGGCACACAAACAAGCTGAGCCATTGCAAACATATACTTTTTTATCTTTATTCTCATCTTTGAGAAAATCATAAAAGCTCATGGTGCCAGTCACAGATGAATCACCTATCAAAAATTGCTGAGCAATTTTCTTTTTATTTAGGTCAGGTTTAGCTAAATTTTCAAAAAGATTATTTTTTAAGCCCTGTCGAGCGGATAATTCAGATATATTTTTTGACATTAGCAAACGGGAAATTTAAGATAGATAAATATTAACATAAATCATGCCAGAGTTGTCAAATGCTCTTATGATTACAGGATTTCATATTGTCAGACCAGAAAATAAGGCAGACTGATATTCATCGAGCAATGAATAAACACACCCATAAAGAAATTGATTTTGTGGCTGTAGAAAAACCTCTTGAAATCCGTCTTGGCCATCTTACTGATACCTATCATTCATTAGCGATTACCATGTGCAGTCCAGAAGACATTGGTGACTTAATCTATGGATACTTGTTTACTGAAAAAATTATTACTCACTCAAGTGACATTTTAGGTATTCAAACTTATGACAATGAATTGGGACTGGTTTCAGAAGTAAAATTAGATAAATCAATAGCTTATAAAAGTTTTTTAAACAAAAGAAACGGTATGGTGCATGCCAGTTGTGGCGTTTGTGGAAAAACTGAAATTGATGATTTACTGACATATAACTATCCCAGTTTTCAATCTAAGCACAAAAATATACCTACAAAAATCATTCAATCATTGCCTGGAAAATTAAATAATCACCAACAAGCCTTTACCAAAACTGGTGGTTTACATGCGAGTGCTTTATTTGATACCAATGGAGAATTAATGGCGGTCAAAGAAGACATTGGCAGACACAATGCCTTAGATAAACTTATTGGATATGCCTTAAAGCATCAATTAATGCCATTATCAAATACAATTGTTCTTCTCAGTGGCAGAGTGTCATTTGAACTGGTTCATAAGTCTCTAATGGCTGGTGTGAAAACAATTGTAGCGATTGGTGCACCTTCATCATTAAGCCTTGAAGTGGCGAAATTTAATGAACTGGAAATTTACGGCTTTGTTAAAGCAACAAGTTATAACCATTATTAGGAATTATTTATGAGTAGCAAAACACCTTTCATTGGTTCGTGTTTATGCAGTCAAATAAAATATCAAGTAACGAAAATTGAATCTAGAATGGGCCATTGCCATTGCACCATGTGTCAAAAATTCCATGGCGCAGCCTTTGCCACTTTTGGGGAAGCCAAAGTGGAAAACTTTAAATGGATTGAAGGCAAAGAATTACTGAAATCTTATTTCGGTAATAATGGTACTGAAAGAAAATTCTGTTCGCATTGTGGATCAAGTCTTATTTTTGTTCCATCAAATGATAATGGCGAATTAATTGAGTTCTCATTAGGCACACTTGATTCGGCAATTGACTTAAAACCAGATGTTCATATTTTCACGGAATCAAAAGCTTGTTGGTTTGAAATATCTGATGATTTACCACAGTATCTCAAGAGTAGAAATTGATGAAAAGACAAAATGGAAAAGTTATCAGCTGGAATGATGATAAAGGTTTCGGGTTTATAAAACCTTACAACGGAGGTAAAGATGTTTTTGCACATATTAATGCATTTAAAAAAAACAGCAGTCGTCCAGAAATCAATCAAGTCGTGACTTATTCAATAACCAAAGATAAGCGGGGGAGAGTTTGTGCTGAAAGAGTTTTAAGAGCAGGTGACAATAAAATAAAAGTCTCACATAATAAAACCAGTAGTTTTTCTAAGACTGTATTTATTGTGTTTGTCGTGTTAATTCTCATAGCCGTTTTAATGAAAAAAATGTCAGTCTATTTTCTTATTTATTTTACACTAGTTAGTTTTATTACATTCATAATTTACGCCCTCGATAAATCTGCTGCCAAAAAAGGGATAAGCAGAACGCCAGAAACCAGCCTTCACATATTGGCATTGATTGGTGGATGGCCAGGTGCCATGCTTGCACAACAAAAATTAAGACACAAAACAGTCAAACAACCATTTAGGATGATTTTTTGGACGACAGTATTTGTAAATATTGGTGTGTTAATTTGGTTATTAACACCTGAGGGCAATAAAATATTACAAGCTCTCATTAATTAATCGCTATAATTTGCAATCATAGATTCAACAGTTGACTTAACTCTGGCTCTTAAACTTTCTGGACTCAATACTGTGATGTTTTCACCATAGCGTAAGATGTCCATAATCAATTCAATATCATTGTTATAGGGTACTTCTAAAAATAAAGAACCATCATTAAGTTCAGTAATGTTTTGATTCGAATGCCATTGCTCTGTTACAACCCAACTGGCTACTTTGTTGGATATTTTTAATCTGGCAGTATGTGTGTGTTCACCTGAAAAAATACCATAAGATCCACTGAAGTGATTTTTTAGGACCGTTTTATCAACTTTTTGGCAGCTTTCGGTGGTGATGGTGCATTCGGTGATTTGTTCTAAGGCAAAACTACGAATGCCATGACGCAAATGACACCATGAATCCAAATACCAAGCGTTTTTATAATTGGTCAGTTTTAAAGGAGAAACCGTGCGTTGAGTGGTTTTATTGGTGGAACGGGCCAAATAGCTCAATTCAATTCTTTTGTTGTTTTGTAAAGCCTCAAATACTTGAGCAAATATCTTTTTATTGGCTTTTCGAAATAGGGCATAAATGATTTGAATATTGCGTTTGTCTTTAATGCCATGTTCTTTCAATAGGCTTCCGATATTATCAAGCAGCCGTGACAATGGTTCTTTTAACAAACCTCTTTGAATGTCTTCCAGCAAATGACTGGCCATCAATAAGGCTTCAATTTCATCAGATTGTAAGCGTAAACCAGGTAATTCAAAACTGTCTTTGTTTTGATAATAAAAACCACCTGTTTCAGAATTGGTGTGAATTGGCGCACCATATCCATCTCGTAAATCACTGATGGTTCGATAGACAGTTGCAATAGAACACTCTAATCGCTCAGCGATGGTTTCCTTGCTAATTGGAGCCCGTGCCACTTTAAGCATTTGGTCTAGGAGGTAAATTTTATCGTGTTTTTTCATGTGTATATTTTACATGTTATTAATTAAAATAGTATACAATGTTATTTGACTTATTAATTTAACCAAAAGAGACTGATATTCATAATAATGAGAGCACTTATAATTAGAATGAAGATAAAGCAATTCTTGAGCATTTTTATGATACTACTTTTGTTTAATGGCAGTTCAATTGCTTTGCCCGATAACAATAAAAATCCATTACATATTGCGGCTTGGCAATACAATACTACCCAAAATAACTTGGAGGCATTAACGATTGATGCACTTGAACTTTACGGTGAAAATTTAATAAAATCTGTACCAGAAGATATTAACGACTATTGTCCAAACTACAAAAAGGCGAAAACTCAAGACAGAATCAAGTTTTGGTCGAGTTTGATTTCTAGTTTATCCTTTTTTGAAAGTACCCATTCCACTTCTGTATCTTATGCTGAAAATTTTTTGACATTGGATGGCAAGCCTGTTGTAAGTAGAGGTTTATTACAAATTTCTATAGAAAGTTCCAGAGCTTATCAATGCCAAATTTCTTCTGAAAATGACTTGCATCAACCCCAAATTAACTTAGAGTGTGGTGTTAGAATATTAAGTAAATTAATTACTAAAGATAATGTGATTGCAGGAAAAAATAAAAAATTAAAAAATCATAACAATTGGTTAGGGGCAGCCAAGTATTGGAGCCCATTCAGAGATTCTAGTAAGAAACAAACAATTGCCTTGAACACCAAAAAACAACCATACTGCCAATAAAATTGAGCAAACATTAAAAATCATGAAAAAAATTAAAAATATAATATTTATCGTTTTACTATTTTCTTGTTTTCAAGCTTTTAGCTGGGGGCAAACTGGGCATCGTGTCACGGGTGCAATTGCAGAACATTATTTGACCGATGAAGCCAGAACAGCCATAAATAAAATACTCATTAATGAAGATTTAGCTGAAGCATCAACATTTGCTGATGAAATGCGTTCAAATCCAGATAAATTTTGGCAAGAAACAGCCAATCCTTGGCACTATGTTAATGTTTATGAAGGCAAAACATATGATCAAATGAAGATACCTAAAGAAGGAGATTCTGTTACTGCCTTAGAATATTTTTCTCAGCAATTGAAAAGTAATAAAACTCAATTTAAAGACAAACAAATTGCTTTAAGATTCATTATACATATAGTCGGAGATCTTCATCAGCCATTACATTCCGGAACAGATAAAGACCATGGTGGAAATAAAATTAAAGTCAAATTCTTTAGCGAAGAATCGAACTTACACAAAGTTTGGGATGAAGATTTGATCGATAAACAAAAATTATCTTACACGGAATGGGCTTTTAAATTGCAACGTAAAATTTCTTTAGAACAATCACAAGAATGGATGGAAATAGATCCTAAAGTATGGATTGCAGAAAGCGTGGAAATTAGAAAAAATATATATCCTGGTTCTGATATAGAGCTATCATGGGATTATAGATATAAACACATACCAACAATTAATCAAAGATTAAAAATGGGTGGAGTAAGGATAGCCGCTTACCTGAATAATTTGTTTGATAAATCTTGTGACTGTTAAAATCTATTAATATTTAACCCATTAGAACAAGTAAAATAAAGGGGTGTCACATTGGTGACATATCCCTGTCATTTCAATTCTGATAAAACTAAGGTACGATGAATTTTTAAATTGATCACTCGACCTATGTTTATAAAAGATAAAAGACTAGAAAAGGGCTGGACCCAATCTCAATTAGC
>JBGCFT010000285.1:0-13879 GCA_045107085.1 Marinicellaceae bacterium
ATCTCTCTACCCCGACCAAATTTAGAAACAAATTATTAATGTATGCGTCCGTAGCTCAACTGGATAGAGCATCGCCCTTCTAAGGCGAGGGTTGCAGGTTCGAGTCCTGCCGGGCGTGCCAATAATATTTGAATATGGCGGTCGTAGCTCAGTTGGTAGAGCCCTGGATTGTGATTCCGGTTGTCGCGGGTTCGAGCCCCGTCGTCCGCCCCATTTTAAAAGTAAAGTATAGTCAAGTACATGTCATAAAAAAAATTATCAATTATCTTATATAAGATAAAGTAATTAATGCGAGAGTGGCGGAATTGGTAGACGCGCTGGATTTAGGTTCCAGTGTCGCAAGACGTGAGAGTTCGAGTCTCTCCTTTCGCACCATTCATACAAAATAAAAATAGTTGGAGCAACAATGCAAATCTCTATAGAAAAAACAGAAGGTTTGGAAAGGAATTTAAACGTATCAATTCCTGCTGAAGATATTCAATCAAAAGTTTCTGATAAATTAAAAGAAATTGGTAAGCAAGTCAAGATTAAAGGATTCAGACCAGGTAAAGTACCAAAAAACATCTTAATAAGTAGATATGGAAAACATGCAAGGCAAGAGGTCTTGGGTGATTTAATGAATACTACTATTCAGGATGCTGTCAAAGAGAATGAATTAAACATTGCTGAAACTCCAGAAATAACTACAGCCAAAGATTTAGAAGATGGTGGATATTCATTCACAGCTAAACTTGAAGTTATGCCAGAAATTCCTGCTATTGATTTCACTAGCATAGAAGTTAAAACCAAAAAATCTGAAGTTAAAGAAGCTGATGTTAAAAACATGATCAAAAAGCTTCGCAAGCAAAAGCAAGAATGGAAAGATTCTAAAGCTAAAATTGCTAAAGGAGATCTTGTAACCATTGAATACAAGGCCAAAGACGGCAAGACCACTGTACACCCTGAATCTGGTAAAGAGAAAATGGGTATTTTGTTAGGAGAAAGTGGAGTTCCTGACGAACTGGTTGATGCAATTATAGGAAAAAATGTTAAAGATTCTGATTCAGTTAAAGTGGATTTTCCTAAACAATTTAATGTAAAGGAATTAGCAGATAAAAAATTAACGGTTAAATTCGATATCCTTGATCATAAAAAAGGAAAACTTCCAAAAGTTGACGAAGAATTTGTCAAATCTTTCGGTGTTGATTCTGGAAAAGAAGAAGATTTATTAAAAGAGATAAAAGAAAATCTCAAACGTGAATTATCAAATACTTTAGATGCAAAAAACAAAGCATCGATTCTTGATGCCATTAGAGCCAATATCAAAGACGTCCAAATTTCAGAAAAAATGTTAAATAGAGAATGTGGCACATTGGCACAACAAGCAATGCAACAAGCTCAACAACAAGGCGTGGAAAATCCACAACAACCTGAACTTAGACAATTTGAGAAGATGGCCAAAGAAAGAATAATTAATTCTCTAATCATTAGCAAAGTTTCTAAAGATGAAGATATTAAAGTTGACTTCATGAAAGTAAGAGAGAAAGTCATTGAATCTGCACAAACATTCGAGAACCCTGAACAAATTGTAGAGTATTATTACAAAACTCCAGAATTAATGGCCTCAATTGAAGGTTCTGTTCTTGAAACACAAGTGATAAACTGGATTAGTACTCAAGTTCAAGCGAAAGAAAAAGAAGTATCTTTTGATAAAGTAATGGGCAATACGCTTTAATTTATTTTAATAATTACAAGAGGAATAATAATGTCACAACATGAAGAAATGATGAATTTAGTCCCAATGGTAGTAGAACAAACTGCCAGGGGAGAGAGATCTTATGATATTTTTTCGAGATTACTAAAGGAAAGAATTATCTTTATGGTAGGTCAAGTTGAAGATCAAATGGCAAACTTGATAGTGGCACAACTCTTATTTCTTGAAGCAGAGAATTCTGAAAAAGACATTTCAATTTATATTAATAGCCCTGGTGGTGTAGTCACTGCAGGTATGTCAATTTATGATACGATGCAATTCATTAAACCAGATGTTAGTACAATTTGTATGGGTCAAGCAGCCAGTATGGGATCTCTGATTCTTGCAGCAGGCGCTAAAGGTAAGAGATTTTCATTACCAAGTTCTCGGATCATGATTCATCAACTTTCTGGTGGGTATCAAGGCCAAGCTTCAGATATTGATATTCATGCGAAAGAAGCTCTTAAGTTAAAAGACAGATTAAATAAAGTGATGTCTAAGCACACTGGACAAACGGTTGAAACCATAGATAAAGATACTGATCGCGATAATTTCTTTAGCGCAGATGAAGCAGCTAAGTATGGCTTAATAGATGAGGTCCTTTCTAAGAGAGTGTGATTCATTACCTGGTCTAAATATTAGTACAAAGATTAAAGCCATTTTGATAATCAAAATGGCTTTTTTATTTATTGTGACTTAAAAAAATTAAAGACCAAAAGAAATGAGATGCTCTCAGTGATTTTTACTCTTGTTCAATCCAACCAGATTCCCCATCAACCCAGGATTCATTTTTCCAAATGGGTACCCTTGATTTGACTTGGTCCAAAATATACCGACAGGCTTTAAATGCAGGGTCTCTATGAGATGCTGATACTCCAACCCATATAGCCATATCGCCTATGGCTAACAAACCAATTCTGTGAACACACAGGGCTTTTGAAATTTTGAATTTGATTTGGGCTTCTTGAATGATTTTATTTCCTTCTTTGATGGCCAGTTTATTATAAGCTTCATAGGCCAAGGACTGAACTTGTTTGCCTTGATTGTGGTTACGAACCCATCCTTCAAAACTAACAAACCCTCCAGCTGAAGGGTCTAAAGTTTGAGATTTTAGTTCGTAATCATTAATTTTAACTTCACTTAATGCAAACATATTATCCTCCGGATGCTGGAGGTAAGAATGCCACACAATCACCATCATTAATAATGGCGTCCCATTCAACAAATTCATCATTTATTGCGGCTTTTATACTGGCTTTAAAAGGTGGTTCATTCGCATGAGTAAGTATCTCTTTATACAAAGATTCTATATCCAAAGATGAAGATTCTAAAATCAATTTGTTCGTATTCCAATTTTCTTTAAGCTTACCAAAGAACAAAATTTCTATTTTCTTTTTCATATTATTTGTTAATATCAGACTTTCCGCCTGTTTTTTTAATCAGTTGAGTTTGAGTGATGACAATATCATGTGACAAGGCTTTGCACATATCATATATGGTTAATGCTGCAACCGTTGCTCCTGTTAATGCTTCCATTTCCACACCCGTTTTGTGGTGTAAACTTACTTGGCATGTTATTTCTGCATTGCCCTTTGTATTAGTCTCAATGTGGATTTTACAATTTTCAATCGCTAATGGATGGCAAAAAGGTATCAGTTCATGGGTTTTTTTTGCAGCCATAACACCAGCAATGATAGCTGTTTGATAAACAGGTCCTTTTTTGGTGACTAATTCATTGTCTTTAAAATAATCTTTTATATTTTGCGGAAAAACCACAGTTGTGACTGCAGATGCTGTTCTTTTGGTCATTCGTTTATGACTAACATCAACCATAGATGGATTATTATTGGTATCTACATGTGTTAATTTACTCATAATTATTATCCTCCGATGACATACATTTCAATTTTTTTATTGTTATCTTGCTTTAACTCATGCCGAATTTCACTGTAGCGATCATTTCTGTTTAACCATATATTTTTAATATGATTTTGAAGTGTCTCTTTATTATTCTTATTCCTTAAAAAAGATTTTAAATCATGATACTTATGTGCAAATAAACAAGTATAAAGCTTTCCATCTGCTGATAATCTGGCCCGAGAGCAGTCTTGACAAAATGGTTCAGTGATAGATGTAATAAATCCAATTTCTCCAGCATTATCTTTATATCTGTATCTATTAGCTACTTCACCTCTGTAATGGGGCTCTAAAGTTTCAAGAGGCCATTGGGATTCAATTATTTTTAAAATGTCTTTATAAGGCATTACTTTTGATTTTTCCCAGTCATTCTTAGTACCAACATCCATATATTCAATAAATCTGACAACAGCTCTTGTATCTCTGTATTTCTCCAGTAAAGGTATAATCTCTTCGTGGTTAATGCCCAACTGCACCACACAATTAAGTTTAATACTTTTTAGGGGTGAATGAATGGCAAAATCTATGCCTTCAAGTACTTTTTTTAAGTGGCCCTTATAGCCACTCATTTTATGGTAGAGCTCAGGATTAATTGTATCTAAGCTGATATTAATACGGTCTAATCCAGCCTCAATTAAAGCGGGCAATTGTTTTTTCAGCAATTGGCCATTGGTTGTCAATGCAATGTCATCAATATTTGCTATGCTTTTTAATTGGTGTATTAAATTAGGCAAGTTTTTTCTTAATAAAGGTTCACCCCCAGTTAATCTGATTTTACTCACACCAAATTCAGAGAATATGTTCACTATTTCGCAAATTTCATCAAAGTTTAATCTTTGATCTGGGCTAAGAAACTTATAATTTTCATCAAATTTTTCAGCAGGCATACAATAAGGACACCTATAATTACAGGTATCCATCACAGAAATTCGTAAGTCTTTTATGGGTCTATTGAATTGATCAGTGATTTTTTTCATTTTCATTTAATTATTGCATCATAAGCATTGATCAAGTGTTGCCATTTGTTATCATTTAATTCTAAAAACTTATTATCGGTTATTTTGTTGATTGAGCGTTTTAATCTTTTCAAATTAGACCTTTGCCATAACTGTCGAATTTTGATTTGCTTTGAATGATCAAAATCTATGAGGTGAATTATTTCATTGCTGATAAGAATATTGTGGGCATTTAAATCTGCATGATAAATGCCATGGTTATGGAATTGTGCAATTGTTTGGCCAATTCTTTGCCAAATTTCAATGGCTGAATCTGTATTTAATACTTGCGAAAATGTTGAGCTATGAGGCAAGTATTCTATTAAAATATTGGCTTGATAAAATAAACCTATTCGACAAACTTGTGCTGCAATAGGTTCTGGAACAGGCAAGCCCAAATTTACCATCAATGACAAGAGCCTATACTCACTCAGGCTTCTGCACTTATTGAGACCAGTCCATAAATATTTATCTTTAATGAGCTTTGCAGGTATTCCTCCGCGGTAATAGTGACGCAACATCATTTTATTGTTATCTGATTTAACCATCCATGCTGAACCTCTGCCGCTACTTGCCCCAAGTAAACGACCCTGATTAAGCCAATATTGGTCATCAAACCACTGAGAATCAATGTCTTCATTAAACTCTGAATCTGAAATGATCCAACAATTTTTGTGAACCGATATGATGTTTTCTGCCATATATTGTAGGATAAATTTTAACTTTGAAATGATATCATAAATACCCTTTATAGGTTATTAATCTATGATAATATGTGTTCCTTTTAATGATATATTAGTTGAAAATAAAGGATAATAAAATAGCACTAAGTCAATTTTCATATCATCCTTTGCTCTTTTAATATATTCAACTAATGAATTTTTATAAAATAAAATGGATAATCATAAACAATAATAATGAAACTAATTAAGACTGATATTCAATCAATCTGTATTTTACGTTTATCTGCAATAGGCGACGTAACGCATGTTCTGCCAGTTCTTGCTTCTATAAAAAAATCACTACCTGAAGTCAAAATAACATGGATTATTGGCACTTTAGAATATAAATTAATGAAAGGTTTATCAGACATTGACTTTATAGTTTTTGAAAAATCTAAAGGCAGAGAAGCCTTAAAAAAGCTGACTTCAGATATTGATGGCTTAAATTTTGATGTGTTATTACAAATGCAGTATTCATTTAGGGCTAATCGATTGGCTTGGAGAATTAAAGCGACAAATCGTGTTGGTTTTGACTGGAAACGCTCTCGTGAGTTTCACAGTTATAAATTGACCCACAGAATTCAAGCAGTCAATAATCAACATGTTTTAGATGGTTTTATGGAATTTTTAAAACCCTTGAATATCTCTGAAAAAATATACCAATGGGACATTACTTATTCATCACAAGACAGAGAATTTGCTTTAAATATTATCAAAAGTAATCAGCTTAACATCATAATCAGCCCATGCTCAAGTGCTGAATATCGCAATTGGCCGAATGAAAAATATGCCAAGATTATCGATTACCTTGTGAGTGAATACAAGGCCCATGTGATTTTATGTGGAGGTCCAAGTGATTATGAAATAAAGACCTCAAAAATCATACAAAAACTATCTAAACACTCAGTAAGCAATATCACAGGAAAAGATACTCTAAAGCAATTGTATTGTTTAATGAGGGCAGTTGATTTAGTGATATCTCCAGACTCAGGACCACTGCACATAGCTAATGCATCGGGAACACCTGTTATTGGTTTGCATGCAGCGACGACTGCTAAAAGAAGTGGTGCCTATAAAAACCAAGAATTGGCCATTGATTGTTTTGAAAAAGCTTCAGAGTTATATCTCAAAAAACCTGCCAGTAAAATTAGGTGGGGAGGTCAGATCAAACACAAAGACACAATGAATATCATCTCTGTGAATCAAGTTATTGAAAAAATTGATCAGGTTCTAGACAGAGAAAATAACACATAAAAGCAGATACAAATGAAGTTATGAATAATCTTCGTAAGATTTTTCTTCAACAAGATCAGATCCTAATAACACATTGACTGCTTTTTTAACTGCTGCACGTTTATCATTCTCAACATAAACACTGCGAGCGATTTGTATGAATTGATCATCAAATTCTCTCTTAGATTCCTTAATTCTAATATTGTCTTCAATGTCCCACAGGTCTTGATTTACTTTTTTAAGTTGTTGTTTCAAATTATTTATTTCATCTGATTTTTCAACATGCTCATCCCATGTCTTAAGTAAAATATTGAGTTCATGTTTAACATTGTTGAGTTTTTCAGTATCTGATATGTTTTTAGCTTTGATTTCTAAAATAGTTATTTTATCCAAAACTTCTCCAGGAGAAACAGGTGTGTATATTGTATTCATTTTAGTCCTCAACGTCATCGGTATCAAATTGTCCAGTAAGTTTCTTTCTTATATGTGACCAAGACACACCAATACCAAGTATGGTGCCGATAACAAAGAGCAAAATCCAAGTAAAAGCCGTATAATTATCAATACTCATCCAACCTTGATCAATGAACAACCAAACCAGTGTTCCACTGACTGCTAAGGCTAAAATAATGCCTAGCAAACCAATCGACCGAAATGTCGCTCTAATAAATATCAAATAAATAACCACCATGACTAATATGGATAATATTTTCAAGGGCAATTGTTCATTGTTGAATGGCCAAAGCCAATGAAAAAGTGAGTATTGAGTCGGGTTATAAGTAACAATAACCAAGACTATTGCAAAAACCCATCTGAGGATAAAGCCACCAGCTTTCATATATATTTCTGTGTAAAAAAGAGAGATTATACATAAATTTCGCATAAAATTCTTTTCAAATCTCATAAATGCAAGTTAGACTGGTGATTATTAAAAATTTCGGGCAAACTTGAGAAAAGTTTTTTTTCACAAATATTATAAGCGGTTACTGGTTTTATTGTGTGCTTACTTTTTTTTAGTCAGTCCAGCTTCAGGCTTAAATCATTGGCAAAAAATTGAAGCCAAAGGTTATTTGACTTGGGTCACAAGACCAAGTCCATTGACTTACTATACTTCCTTGGATGGTGTTATTGGATTAGAGTATGATATTTTAAAACAGTTCTGTGATTATCATAATATAAAATTAACCGTCATTAACGCAGAATCAAATAATCAATTGTTTGAATATTTTGATGGTTATAATGTCGATGTAGCTGGAGCAAACCTCACTTTAACAGTGAATCGAGAAGATAAATATTTGCCCTCCATAAAATACGACGAAACATACATCAGTCTTATTAGTTCCTCAAGAAAGCCCAGAATCAAATCTCTCGATAACCTCAGTCAATATAATGGTGTAGTCTTAGATAATTCCTCCTATGTGGCAACTGCTACTTCTTTAATTCAAGAGCATCAAGCAAATATTGCCTATTTGAATGATATGAGCTTATATGATTTATTACACATGGTGGCAAGAAATGAGATAGATTATACCTTATCAGATAGTAATATAATGTCTTTGTATGCAGCCTATATTCCAAAATTACGCATTGGAGCTCAATTGACAAAACCCAATGATTTGGTCTTTTATATGCGTAAAAATGGTGACGAATCTTTAAAAAATAAATTAGATGATTTTATAAAGAAATACGTATTTCAAAATAAAGTGAACCGCTATAAGGATTTTTTAGTTAAATCTTTGCCCAACAGTAAACCCGCTGATACAGTTCAATTTTTAAAAAATTATAAAAACAGATGGCCGCAAGTTCAGTCGATGATATACAAAGTGGCTGAAAAATATGAGGTCAGTCCTATTTTGTTGGCTGCCATTAGTTACCAAGAATCGCATTGGAATGCTAAGGCTATTTCTCCCACTCATGTAAAAGGTTTGATGATGCTGACTAAAGCAGTAGCATCAGAACAGAATGTAAATGATCGCTTTGATCCTATGCAAAGTTTAGAAGGTGGAACCCGATATTTTCTAGAAATGATGTCTAAAGTACCTGAAAGAATTGTGGAACCCAATAAAACAAAGTTTGCTTTAGCTGCCTATAATATTGGCTATGGCAATTTAGAAAAAGCCAGAGTTAAAACTCAAAGAGCTGGAAAGGATCCTGATGTTTGGCAAGATGTAAAAATTTATCTGCCCAAATTAAAAAATGCTGATGGCAAAACTGCTGTGAGATATGTTGAAAACATTTTAGTATATCAAAATTTATTACAGTGGAAAGAGCAACAATAAAACAAATCATTTAATCATTTAATACTTAGAAAATTGATGATAGAATACTGAAAACACTCTATGAATAAAAATATTAATTTATGAATTTTAGAATTGGCCACGTAACGCATACAGGCATTAAAAGAGATCACAATGAGGATACTTATGGTATCAATCATAAAGATCAAATTTGGCTTGTAGCTGATGGAATGGGTGGTCATGATCATGGTGAATTAGCCAGTGCAATGGCTAGAGATTCTATCCTGTTTCATTACAGTTCTGGTGAAACCGTTAAAAACAGTATCCTCAAATCTAATCAATCTATCATAGATAGTTCTTATGAGCGTGGTGGTGATTTGCCCATGGGAACCACCATTGTGGTTTTGACGATTAAGGGCAATAAGTTTTATGCAACTTGGGTGGGCGACAGTCGCATTTATAGATTTCATGATAATAAATTAATTCCCATTACGACTGATCATTCTTATGTTCAAGAATTGGTCGATCAAAAACTCATAACAGAAGAACAAGCAAGAACCCATCCGCATAGAAACGTCGTTACACAAGCTTTAGGTGTCACAGATAATTCTGAGATACACATTTCGATCGCAGATGGCAATCTCAAAGTTGGAGATAAGTTTTTGTTGTGCAGTGACGGTTTGACAGAAGAAGTAGACGATTCCAAACTTGAAGAAATCATTAGCAATGAATTCAATCCCCAAGAAATTTCAGATCAAATGACAATACAAGCCTTAAAATCAGGCGGCTCTGATAATATAACCGTAATTATTCTTGAAGTTGTAGAATAAATTCTCTCAATCATTCAATTTGAAGTAACGCATAATATTTTCCCAATCTTTTGAATTGTTTGCGTTCAAAAAGCAATGATCGGGATACTGGTTTTCTAAAGCATGTGCTGCAATAGAATTGAGCATATTTTTGATTGATAAATCATTTCTTATTAATAGCTGAGATAAATCTGCTCTGGTTTTTTGGTTATTATTTATAATCACTGGAAACAATGAATCATCAAAGTAACAAGCAGTCATATTTTTATGATAAATAAGTTGTTTAAAAATATCTTCATTTAACAAAGGCATATCAACTGGTGTAAATAAGACGTGTTGGTATGACTCGAGCTTTTTCAAGCAAGTAAAAATTCCACTTAATGGTCCTTTATTTTCAAATAAGTCCAGTATGCCGTTTTTTCCGCTCATGAAAATTTCATCAATACCTGAACGTTTTAATATGTTTTTAGAATGTTCAATTAAATTATTTCCAGCTATGGTTAACTGACTTTTGTCACAGCCCATACGACGGGACTTTCCACCTGCTAAGATTACCGCAGCAACGGATGAGAATTCTGAATCTAAATGATTCAAGAATTAAACCTCTTTGCACTAGAATAGGGCATTTCTAATACGTGCCAATTGGCGACCCTGGTGGTGTCGGCAATGATTTTTTGTTGCTTATAACTTTTCCTTCAAGCATGAATTTTTGAATTTTTCTATGGGCATGTTGGGCCAATGCAGATTTTTGTTTTTTTAATAACTTTCCTAAATCCAATATATTCTTTTGCGTTATGGAAACAGTAAGTAATGAGGAGTCTTCATGAGAAGCCAAGTTCATTAGAGCATCAAGAGTGGCTGAATTGATGCTATTTTGCACCTGTTGTTGATAAGAATTTTTAGAAGATTTCTTCCACGTATTATTAATCAAAGTTTGTAAAAGATAGTTTAAGCTGGGCAAAGATTCATCTCTGGCATGGTGTTCAATCATACGGTTGGCTCGGTGAGGATGTAAGAGTTTCCTTAACGTTTCCTTGGCTGCCACTTCAACTGTTCCCAGCGCATCAAAATTAAGGCCTGTTCGGGATTTAAAATGCTCTCTACTTCTATAACTGCCAGAAGGAGGTGGTAATAATAATTCCAACAAATCTTCTGGAATTGCTAACTGTTCTGCATCTAAGGTTTGCATTAAAGCGTTAATTGCTTGTTTCTGGGTTTTTTCATTTACAAATTGATTTTTAATATTTTCTTCACCTTTTAGAGCATAACGGTAATCAACACCTGCAATTAATTTCACAACAGCCTCAGTTTGGTAGCGATGAAACAAATAGATAGGGGTGAATATTTGTTCTAATTTAAATAAATCTTCTCCAGATTTAATGGTATTGATTCCAAAATTATTAATGGCTATTTGGCGAATTTTTAATACGTCTTTTAATGACTGAATAGGATCGGTTCCAGTGTCCCACAAATGCGCAGTTGGATGACTTCCAGCCAAATTGCGGGCATCTGAATCAGCGATGAGAACTAATCCTGATTGATGCGCTTTAGATAATATTTGTTTGAGCTGTGATGCTTCGTTTTCATTGAACTCACTATATAGGTAACTCAATGAAACTTTATCCCATTCGCCCATTCCAGTGGAATAAGCATCGGTTAAATCAACTTTTCCATTAGTTAACTGAACCAGTGGATGGGGATAATCCATAACCGATGATTGGTCTGATGTACTGCTGCCATTGAAATTATGCACCAAACCCAAAGTGTGACCAACTTCGTGAGCCGATAATTGACGCAATCGTGCCAATGCCATCTCTTGCATTCGGGCATCATCATTAATGCCTTTTTTGAAAGGCGACAATAAACCTTGAGCAATTAACATATCTTGCCGAACTCTCAGTGAGCCCAATGTGACATGGCCTTTCAATATTTCACCTGATCTGGGATCAACCACACTGGCTCCATACGACCAGCCTCTTGTGGAACGATGAACCCACTGAATGGTGTTATAACGGACATCTAGCGGATCAGCTTCAGCGGGGAGTAATTTGACTTCAAAGGCATTACTGAATCCAGCTGCTTTAAATCCATCACTCCACCATTTGGCGCCATCCAAAAGTGCTGAACGAATAGGTTCGGGAGTACCAGGATCTAAATAATAAATAATGGGTTTAATGGGGTCACTGATTGTTAGTTCGGGGTTTTTCTTTTCTAATCGGTGACGCAAAACTATCTTTTGAGTCATATCTTCATTCAACGCCGCAGCATAATCTTCATAGGCTAAATGTAATGCGCCTGAACGCGGATCGAATTTTCGGGTTTTATAAGGAATATCAGGAAGTTTCACAAAAGAGTGGTGGGTTTTTAAAGAGATTATTTCTGATGTCGGTGTGACAGAACGCACATGGTTGCCGGGATTATTTCCCTGATATGTAATTATTGCTGCAAATTCAGTATTGTCAGGAAAACTCTTAGAATGTTTTATAGAGATAACAGAACGACTTTTATCAGTTTTAAAACTGCCTTGTTTCATGCGATTGAGTCGATGTGATACACCATGAGAGTCTTGTAAGATTAAATCGGTCATATCAAGTAAAACATGGGCTTGTGTTGAATCATCAGATTGGCTCTGAGCCAGTATTTCACCACCCCAAATAATAGATTGGGCAAATCCTTCCTGTACTGCTTTGACTTCTGCTGAATTTGAACTGTTGGCACGAAATTGCATATTTGGCTGAACCAATAATACTTTGTTTCCGAATCGTTGAAACTTAACCAATTTTGAATCACCAATTTGTCCGCGATCTAATCCAATATCATTAGAGCCTAAACCAGAGCGAAGATAATTAATATACAAAAAATCTTGATCAAATTGTTTCACTTCTAATAATATTCGTCCTGTTTTATTGTCCCAATAAAAATCAAAAAAACCAGCATGTTTTTGCATGCCTGTGCTGTACTCAGCTATAGATTTGGCTTGTATAAAGGATACGTTCAATAGGAAAAATAACAGTGAAAGTGATTTAATCATTCTAGCTTTTATAATAAAAAATTCAGTATACCAGTAGTTATGCCATGGTTAAACTGATTAAATTAAATCTTAGGTACCACATAACCATATCCAACTATTTAAAATTTAACCTTATAAATGAGTAAAATTATGATTTAATCGCCAAAGCCATGACTTCTTTTAATAATTTGTATGCCACCATTGCCGTCATGTGATTAATGTCACGGTCTGGATTATATTCAACTATATCTGCACCAATGACCTTTAATTTAATGCCTTGTAAGATACTAATAATCTCTCTGGTTTGTAATCCTCCAGGTTCATGGTGAGAGACACCGGGTGCACAAGCTGGATCAAGTGCATCGATATCAATTGAAATATATAAAGGTCCATCAAGTTGATTAATATGCTGAAGTACTTTTTGGGCATTAAAATCATGCATCTCAAAGGCTGTGACATTAAACTTTTTGACTTGTTTTCTTTGGTGTGGATCCAAGGTTCTGACACCGACTTGGGTCAATGATTGTGCAAAGTTGTTTTCCATGATTCTTGCAAATGGCGAAGCATGAGAATAGGGGTTGTTTTGAAAGTTATGGTATAGATCAGGGTGGGCATCAAAATGCAGAATATTTAATTGCGGATAAATTTTTGCATGTGCTTCTAATATTGGATAACTCACGGCATGATCACCTCCCATGCAAATGAGTGAGTTGTTGTCATCTAAAACGGCACTCACGTATTCAACAATGGCATTGTGTGTTAATTCGGCAGCGTTTTTTGAATCGATGGGTATATTGCCAAGATCAATAAAATTAATACTCGATTTTATCTGTGTTCCATTTTCACTGTAAACATTAGCCGAACCGCCAAGCTCCATTTCACGAATGATATCAGGTGCTTTTGCAGGTCCTTTTAAAAAGGATGAATTGATATCTGAAGGAATGCCAAGTAAATTAATCATTTAAAATATGTGTTGTTTTTAAAATGATGAGTTTATCATCAGTGCGTCGCTTTGGTATTCGATTTTTTGTTTATTTAGAGTAATTGAGTTTCATATAGATCGATGTAATTGTATACAATATGACGCTCATTTAATAATTTGGTAACCATCAATGACAACAGGAATAGGCAACAGCACAGCAGAACAACAATTGGGCTTATTAAAACCGATGGCAAATACACCCAAAGCCATCACTTTAGATGAATACCAACAGCGTATTATAA
>JBGCFT010000286.1:0-3714 GCA_045107085.1 Marinicellaceae bacterium
ATTTTTCAAGTGAGTTTATTGAATATTTTTATTATCATGTATGAAAAAAAGGTACAATGTTTATGAAAATACCTTTGTAAACCCATTTTTTTAAATACGGCTACTTGCGGATTTGATTGGCTTGAGAGGCCTTGAAAATGGATCGCGTTTACATTAGGATTAAAAATAATTCTATTTCCAATATTGAGACATCTTTTAAACAAATCTAAATCTTCAAAATGTAATGGGAATTTCTCATCAAAACCGTTGAGTTTTTTAAAAACATTGTATTTAATTAATATGAATGCACCGGAAATCGCTTCAACGGATTGATTTTTATTTGGAGCATGTAAATGATTCATGTTAACACCAGCAAAGCCATGAAAAAATTTTGCCATTTTTTCAATTCCACTAAAAGTTTTAATCGAACGAATTAAAGTTGGCAGCCGTCTTCGGCTTGCTCTTTGCTCTGTGCCATCTGGATTTTGAACCATGCATCCAACTATCCCAGTTTTTTCATTATTATTCAAATCAATCAACAATAAATCCAAGTCTTTGCATTCTATTAAACAATCTGGATTAAGAAACAACAAAGATTCAGATTGTGTATATTTTGCTCCATAATTACAACTTTTTGCAAAACCATGATTTTCTTTTCTTATAATTATTTGCAGTTTTTCATGCGGCTGTAATAATTTCATGCTCTCATCTTTTGAGTTATTATCTACAACAATGACACTTTCAACAGAGTAACAATCTATTATTTTTGTTACTACCTGATTCAACATATCACCAGTATTATAGTTAACTATAATAATTGAGCATTTACTCATTTATTTATTTGGCAGAATTCCCAAATATCAGGCCAAATTTCCATAGCTTCTGCTACTTCATTGAGTTCGATTCTGGCTCTATCTACGCACTCTTCAATACTTAATTTATCATCCCAACCATCAAGGACTGCTGCTCTATTTTGTAATACAGCTTTGCCATTGGTTTCTATTAACTCTCTTACATCTGCTTGCCAATATACTGGTGCATTTGGAGATTCTTTTAATTGAAACTGCATTGACATGACTAAGTCAGATCTAATTTGAGTTAGATACTCTTTTAATCTATTGTGAATTTTACTTTCACTTGCATCAGCTAATCCATAAAGATAATTAGACAAGGTTTTCATTCTTAAAACTGGATCTTTGGCATCAGTGGTATCAATCAGAGTTAAGGCATAATCTGCTACAAATTTGTTAAAATTTGGTTTCATTGCTATATGATTTGTACTTGATCTGTCTCTGGTACTTGCCTGAATATGTCCCATCATGAATGGAAAATGCAAAGATACTTGGTCTGGGTAACAAAATAGAGAAACAGCGTTAAAAAAGTGATCCTCTACGCGATTAACAGGAATGGTAAAAGAGCATAATGTAGAATTATCTATCGCCGAAGGTGAAAATTTTGTTATAGAGAGTAGCTCATAATTTTGCGTATAGTGCATTAAGTTTGAGGCTTCTATATTTTCCAAGTACACTTCTCTTGAGTGCCAAAACTCTTCTTTTTCTTTGCCTTTTAGATAATATAACCAAAAATTGCTATTAGCCCGTGGACTACCCCATGTTCCGTTGCCAACAGACTTTATTAATGAATGAGAGTTTATGCGCTGAATATCATACAAATTAATGTCTTGCAAAGATGATATTTCAACATCATTAGTTGACAACCAATTACCAATTGTTTGTCCACAACTATTGAGCATTTCTGTTAAAACATCTTCTTCATAAGCAACTGATGATTCTCGGATATCTGATAAACTCAATGAAAAACCTACACTTAAATCGGGTCTATCGTTTAGTTCGACTAATCGAGATTTTTTGTCAATTATTCTTGGTTCAAAAATGTAATCATCGTCAAAAAATAGGAATTTTTTTCCTGCATTATTTAACGTTGCAAAATTCCACACTCTGCCTCCTGTAAATACATTCTCTTTACTTTTCAATAGCCAGTCAATTATATGATGGTGTTCGGTAAATTCTGTTTTTAGCATTTGAATAAATTGAGACTGCCAAGTTGACCCATAAAAATCAATTGAAAGCTGAGATTTAAATTCTTTACATATATTTTCTAGTAATTTCTCTGACTTTTCTGTTGTAGAATCATCGTAAATTTGTACTTTAAAATTGGTGTTATGCTTTTTCTGATATTTAACTAAAGATGAAAGCAAACGACTAAGTTGATCTGGTCTATTGCATGTTCTGATGACAATACCTGAGCTTAATATACTAGATTGTTGAATATCTTGTGATAAGTTTTTTTTCCATACATTTTCCTCAATGAATAATTTGTTTTTAATCATAAATTGAGTAACTTTTTCTATGGCACCAATATCGCTAGACAATTCAGGCATACTTCTATTGATATTGGTTATATGCTGGTCTAAAGGTTTAAATTCTTGGCACAAGCTTATAGCATTAAGCACTTGGTGTGTCATCACATGATTTTCACCAGTTTCTTTATTCATAAAAACCAGCTCTTCATTAGATAATGGTAACGCTATACCATCAACCGAGGCATACACTTTATTATTTTTCTTAACACCAGTTGATAGTGTTTGTTGACCGAAATTAAATTCAAACTCCATTCATTTTCTCTTATCTAAAATTTTGATGATTTTACCTAAAATAGGAATAGAAAGCCATTTATCAACTTTTTTAATTAATTCATTGTGCTTATTCGCTAAATAAATAAAGTCTTTAATGGTTTTGTTATAGTGTTCGTAGACAGATTGTTCTTTATCAGAAAACAAATGTAATGCTGGAAGTTTTAATTTTTTATTCTTTATATTTGATGCAACTACAACATAGTACATGGGTTTTAGCAATGTTTGATTAATTTCAAATTCTTGATTGTTTAATATATCGCTGGTAAATTCTTTATTTGTAGTGTTTTGCTTTTCTAATATTGAACTAAAATTCATGGCTTGAGAATACCAATTTTGATGTTGCCAATAGGAATCTAATAAATTTTTGAACTCTTCCTTATACAACTCTTTTACATGAAACTCATTATGAAATTCTGCTTCATCAGAATAATATTTTTTATCTGGTGTAGAAATAATTAAGGTGCCATCATTTTTTAATACTCGATTAAATTCTGCCAGCATTTGTTCTTGTTCTGCTAAGTGTTCTAAGGTCTCAAACGATACTACAACATCAAAACTATTGTTTTCAAATGGTAAATTTGAGCAGGAAGCTACTATAAAACTAAGGTTGTTTTCATCGTATTTTCTATTAGCATGACTAATTGATTCTTTATCAATATCAATTCCTGTTACATGTTTTGAATATTTTGATAATATATGGCTACCGTAACCCTCACCGCATGCAGCATCAAGTACCTTTTTATCGTTAACAAAATTTTTAGCAAATGCATATCTATGATAATGTTCATACCAAATTTCTCTTACACATTCAGGAGTAAATCGTTCCCCAGTAAATATTAATTTATCATCATCACTCATATGATATTAAACTCCTGATATAACTTTTTATTTTCATTTCTTATGAGATCTAAGAGCTCTTTTCTAATAACTGCTAGTGGATCTTGCTTAATATAATGTCCAATCATATCATTGTAGTTTGGGTGTTTTTCTAACAATCTTTTCATTGTACTTTCATTGGGCTTCAATCCTAGGTCTTTAAAAGACTCATTTCCTATATGAACAACGTAGGCATTATCACA
>JBGCFT010000287.1:0-3905 GCA_045107085.1 Marinicellaceae bacterium
AATTTAACAAAACCCACATAATTCAAACCAAAAACATACATTTCAAGACTAAAATCAAATATTCAAGTTATAAATCAAACCTAAAATAGCAAATTTAGACTTGATTGTACTTTTCTAAGTATGCGTGTCCTTCTTATTTTACTAAATTAAAAAACAGGATCACCATAAAGCCCTTAGATACATTGATGAAGCCATTGTTTATATATTAAGTATCGATAAAAAAGTGTTTACGGTCGATGCCATCTCACTGGACTGTCAAGCAGATAATCTACTAGGCGAACATGCAAACGTATCCAATAGAAAATTAGAGTTTGAATTTGATGAATTCATCGAACGACTGCATGATTATAATGTTAACCAAAAACCTCAATACCAAGAATACCGTGAAATAAAGCAAAATATAATGCACCAACAAAAAAGCACAATGGCATTAGAAAGTTTCAAAGCCAGGCCATTGGCATCATTTGTTCGCAACAAATTGATTAATGAATCCTATTTACCAATTATAGGAGATAACCTAGCCAAACAAATGGGCGCATTAGGTCAAAACAAACGCAGTGATTTAATGGGGCTATTAATGTTAATTTCGCCTCCAGGATACGGTAAAACTACATTAATGGAATATGTCTCTAATAGATTAGGGCTAAACTTTATGAAAATCAACTGCCCTTCCCTAGGTCACGATGTTAAATCACTTGACCCTGCAAATGCGCCAAATGCAACAGCAAAGCAAGAGCTTGAAAAGCTCAATTTGGCTTTAGAAATGAGCAATAATGTTATGTTATATCTTGATGATATTCAACACACACATGCTGAGTTTTTACAAAAATTCATTTCATTGTGTGATGGCACCAGAAAAATTGAAGGCGTTTGGAAACAACAAAGTAAAACCTATGACTTAAGAGGTAAAAAATTCTGTGTGATTATGGCAGGTAACCCATACACAGAATCGGGCGAAGTATTTCAAGTACCAGACATGTTAGCGAATCGAGCAGATGTTTACAATTTAGGGGATGTGTTAAGTGGCCAAGAAGATATATTCTCTATGAGTTATATCGAAAACTCACTAACATCTAACGCCGTATTAGCACCATTAGCTTTACGAGATTTAAATGATCTGTATTTACTCATGGATAAAGCCAAAGGCAAAGAAATCGCAACGACCGATTTGTCTCACAGCTATGCCTCAAGTGAAATAAATGAAATCACCACTGTATTACAACGCATGTTTAAAATTCAGTCTGTGATTTTACAAGTCAATCAAGCCTATATTCAATCCGCTGCAATGGACGATCGATACCGCGAAGAACCACCTTTTAAATTACAAGGCAGTTATAGAAACATGAACAAATTAGCCGAAAAGGTTGTTGCCATCATGGATGATAATGAATTAGAAGCGATAATAGATGACCATTATATTGGTGAAGCGCAATTATTAACCACAGGAGCGGAAGCCAATTTATTAAAACTAAAATCCATTAGAAATCAACTGACTAAAGAAGAAAGTGAACGTTGGGAGCTAATTAAAAAAGAGTTTAAAGTGAGAAACTCTTTAACAGGTGATGACGCAGATGGTGCAACAAAAGTTGCCAGTCAAATCGCTGCTTTGAAAAACTCAATGAATGACTTAGGCTCACTCATTATGAAAAATAATGATGCCTCTTCTCAACAAGGAAAACACAATTTAGATTTAATGACTCAGCAAATGTCTGATGCCATCAATCAATTAAAGCTAGAAGTCTCAGTGACAAACGAGCCTTTACCCGGTTTAGATGCTGCATTAGTCTCTTTATCTGAAACAATGGAGACCTCTTTTATTCCGATAGTTGTGACCATGAATAAAAAGCTCAGCATCAACAATGAAGTTTTAGAACAAGTGACAGAATTGTCTAAAAAGATTAAAGGTTTAAGTGAAAGAAAAACAGCCAGAACTGTAAAAAAAGTAACCAGTAAGACAACAAAAAAACCAAGTTCGAAACAGACTAATTGATATCAAAAATTAGATAAAAAATTCCATGTCATTGACTAATGACAGTAAATAAACAGCGTAAGCGATGGTTTGTGATAACCACATAATTAAATCTTAAAACACCTGAGACGACATAAGAATATAGTTATAAGACAACTTATAAGACATGAAATCCAGAGTTCTTATAATGTATACAACATAAGACACCTGATTTTGGTGTCTTATATGCAGTCTTATAATTGCATTCTTATAACATCATTGGAATTACAAGACACTTAACTATAATAAAAAAGCCGCTAGAATTTAGCGGCTTGTTGATGGGTATTTTAAATGAGGTAATAAGAAAAGTGGTTTGACCCTCTTCTTATCTTCTCTTCTTTTATTATTCTTTATTATTTTTTATGATTAGTGTCCTTCATTATTTATGATTTTCGCTGAATTATATGCATTTTCAAATACTTCTAAAATATTATAATCAATTTCTTTCTTTAGTTTACATTGAATAGCTTTAGATTGAATATCGGAATTTTTAAATGAATTCAATATTTCAAATAGTGACATTCCAATTTCTAAACAAAGATAGATATATACCCATACACTCTCAATTACAACAATGAATTCATTGAATTTAGAATAATATAATTTTTCAAATATTTTATTTTTGTTATTCATGTCATTACATAAATTAACAAACTCTTTTATATCGTACTTTATACCACCATTAAAGAGAAAGGTTGTGCCATTTTCAGATTCGAGACCTGCCATACCTTGAGCTAGACAACCACTATTATCTTTTCTTAATTTTCTAGGCAAGTATGAATGTGCTAAACAATCTACATCATAATTATTCTTTTTATCATTAAATAAATGAAACATTATTTTTGAAAACCTCAAAGAGGTAAGATATATATGTACATCTTGACAACTATTCCAAGATTCTTCATCAGGCACTAGAGTTATTTTAAAATCATCAGTTAAGTTGATTTGTACTCCATTTTCTATTCCATCAAATGGTTTTTGCAATGTTTTGAAGTTAGTTTTATTTACTAAATATTTATAAGTTTCTATCATTGGGAAGGTTCCGATAAATCGTTCATCATTTTTTGTATTTGTGTTGTATTTTTAATATCCAAATATATAAAGGACACACACCCGTAGGAAATATCATACAACACAAAAATCAGATTGCCTACATTAAACCCATTCGATATTTTGTAAAATAAAGTCTTTCAAGGAGAAAATTATGACTTTAGCACGCAAACAACTCATTTCAATCGACGATACGCCCTACTATCACATTATCACTCGATGCGTTCGCAGAGCCTTTTTATGCGGCAAAGATAAGTACTCAGGAAACTGTTACGAACACCGCAGAAAACAGATAGTTGATCGGATTAAACATTTAGCAGAATGCTTCAACATCGATGTTTGTGCTTATGCTGTTATGAACAATCATTATCACCTGGTATTGAAAGTTAATTGCACTAAAGATTGGGATGAAAAAAGAGTGTTAATACACTGGTCATCAATCTGTTCACTTATACCGCTTTGTCAGCGCTTTTTAAATGGTGAACATTTATCGAAAGCACAGCTAGATATGGTTTATTTACAAACCGATGAATACCGTAAAAGATTAATGAGTATTAGTCACTTCATGCAACAGCTAAATCAATACATTGCACGACAAGCAAATATAGAAGATAAAGTCACAGGTAGTTTTTGGGAAAGCAGGTTCAAGAGTCAAGCATTGCTGGATGAAAGAGCACTATTAACCTGTATGACGTATGTAGACTTAAACCCTATTCGTGCAGCTATGGCACGTACTCCAGAGGCATCTGATTACACTTCTATTCAAGAAAGAATCAAAGCAAAGAAAACAAACCTATTAAACCTTGGCTTGGGGGAAAACGATATACCCTACGGTCTAGGTGATTAT
>JBGCFT010000288.1:0-6587 GCA_045107085.1 Marinicellaceae bacterium
ATTTTGGGCATTATATTGTTTGGTATTTTATCGGTCAAAAGTGGTTTGCATAAGTTCGTTCGCACTGGTATTACCAAAAAAGAAATGTCTGCATCTTTGACATTTCTGTTAAGTGCTTTTGTTATTTTACCCTTGTTGCCAGATGATTTTATAGATCCCTGGGGATTGATTCAACCCACACGTATTTGGCTGTTGTTTGTGTTAATTGCAGGAGTTCAGTTTTTTAGTTATATAGCATTGCGCTTCGTTGGCAGTCAGTGGGGCATGCTTCTAACAGGTCTTTTGGGCGGTTTTGTTTCAGCAACTGCAACCACATTAAGTTTAGCGCTCAAAGTAAAACAACAACCAAAATCAGTCAATCTCATTGCTGGTGGAATTATTCTTGCTGAAGTTTCATCTCTTATTATACAAATGATTGTGATTACAATCATCATTGCAGATATCCCGATAAAATTGTTGTTTTTATTGGCAATACCAGCAATAACGGGAATCATTATTGCTTTATTTTTAACTTTTATCTCTCCCTCACATTCCATTGATGATGAAGAAAAAGTGGCTGTGAATGTCAATAACCCAATCTCTCTGAAAAGTACTTTAACCTTTGCATTACTTATATCCTTTGGATTGATTATTATTGCCCTTGCTGCTCGATATGTCGGCACATCTGGTGTTTATATTACTTCAGCATTGGGTGGATTTGCCAGCCAAAGAGTTGTAACATTTTCTGTATCAGAGTTGGTCAATTCTGGAGAAATGTTAACTGTCATTGCAGCGACATCTATTTTGTTGGCGATGACCACCAACATGCTGGCTAAATTAGTTATCATTAAAAAAGCGGGTTCTACTCCATTGTTTCTGGTTTCTGGTGTAAGTTTTCTGCTGATGCTCATTTCAGGTTATATTTTTCATTTCTGGGAATTAATCAACTCTTTCAGTTTTGGTTCATTGTAGATATGTCATTATTTTACACCAACCTGTAATGGGTCTGATTGATTATTAATAAATATAAGAATACAATTAAAACATGAGTTTATTATCTGAATTAAAACGCCGTAATGTATTTCGTGTGACCGCTGCCTATGTTGTTATATGTTGGCTGTTGTTACAAGTTGGTGATGTTGTTTTTGAGGCATTAGAATTAGAAGCCAGTGCCAATCGATTATTAATGGCATTTGTGCTGTTGGGTCTTATTCCTACTGTATTGTTTTCCTGGGCTTTTGAAATGACACCAGATGGAATAAAACTAGATAAAGATGTAGAACGAACCGATGAAAACATTAATCATGAAAAAATAACAGCTAAAAAATTAGATTATGTGACGTTATTTGTACTCATACTAGTTGGCTGTATGAGTTTGTGGCTACATTGGAGTGATGATGAACCAGAAAAAACAACCCAAGTATCAGAGACTTTTGCAGCAGAAAATGTTGTCTCTAAAGAATTGATCAATGATAAATCCTTAGCTATTTTACCTTTTACCAATGTCGCCAGTACTGAAGAAAATGAGCCTTTTACCATTGGAATACACGATGATTTAATTACTTCACTATCTAAAATATCTGCTTTAAAAGTCATTTCAAGGACCTCTGTATTAAAATATTCATCTATTGAACAACCTATTCATGAAATAGCTAAAAAATTAAGAGTGGCACACATTGTTGAGGGTGGAGTGCAAAGGGTAGGGAATTTAATCAGATTAAATGTAAAATTAGTAGATGCAAAGACAGACGATTCATTGTGGGCTGAAACTTATAACATCGAACTCACAACCACAAATATATTTGAAATTCAAACCGAAGTCTCTCAAAAAATTGCCAATGCGCTTGAGGCTCAATTAACAGACGATGAAGTCAAATCTCTGGGCAAAAAACAAACCCAAAACATAGATGCCTATAATGCCTATTTAGCAGGCAGACAGCGTTTGTTAATTAGAAGCAGCCAATCCTTAAAAGAAGCCTTAGAATTGTTTGAAAAAGCCACAGAAATTGATCCAGAATATGCTTTGGCCTATGTGGGACAAGCCGATGCTTGGGGGCTGCTCAATGCTTACAGTAATGTGAGCAAAGAAGAAATGCTGTTAAACGGTGAACAATTAGTAAAAAAAGCCTTATCTTTGGATCCTAATTTAGCTGAGGCTTACACGTCCCAAGCAAATTACTTTGCGGAGAAAAGAGAGTTTGATAAAGCTAAGGAAGGATTTGAAAAATCATTGAAACTGAATCCAAATTACGCAACAACCTATCATTGGTATGGTAATTTAGTGAGTTCTCAGGGAGACAATGAAAGGGCCTTAAGTTTGTACAGAAAAGGGGTCGAATTAGATCCAATCTCGCCAGTAATTCAAACTAACATTGGCAATATTCTTAAAGAATTTAAGCGCTATCAAGAAGCATTAGATCAATATGACAGAATCATAGAATTAGAACCAGAATATCCAGGAGCTTATAGAGGAAAAGCAGAAGTTTATTCTGCCATGGGCAAACTGGATGAAACCATAATTTGGCAGCTAAAGTCAGTCGAACTAGATCCTGGCAATGTTTACAGAAAAGTTGATTTGGCAAGCAAATATATTGACATAGGTTTAGATGATTTAGCTGAAGAAACTATTAATGAAATTGAGGATGAATTCCCTGACTTTACAGGTGTTATCTATGCTAAAGCTAATCTTGATATGTACAGAGGTAATTATCAACAAGCAGCAGCAAGATTTGAAAAAGCTTTAGAAGAGTCTCCTCAAAATTTCGGTTATATGGGCAATTTATTGTTTTATAAAATGATCTTAAAAGAATATGATGAGGCCATTGCGGGATATTTAAAAATGTATCCTGGTGAGTTTGGTAAAGAATTTTCTATTCAGAAAAACAATATTGACAGTGTTATTAACTTAATTTGGTTATGGCAAGCGAACAAACAAGAAGATAAAGCCAAACAATTGTCCCTAGAATTAAAACAGTTTCTATCTGAATACCCAGAATTAAATTCTACATTTTATCAAGCCATGCTGGCTGCAGTTGATGGCGAATATCAAAAATCAGCAGAGTTGTTTTTTAGTGAATACAAATCGGGCTTTAGCAGAGAATTTTGGAAAGGGGATCATTTGCCCATGCTTGAGGAAGTGACAAAACTACCATTTAGCCAAGAGATTTCAAATTTATATGAATACGAATTAGCACAGCAAAGGATTCGTATTTTAGCTTTTCTAGACACACAGTAAAAATATATTTTATGGCCCATTTATATCTGTTAAATAATAATAGACATAATTCTTAGTTGAAGTCATCTTATAGGCGTTTGTACTGACTCTTATACTTGCGCCTATAATATTTCAGACTTTGAATAACTTAATCAAAACTATTTCTAAAAATTAAATCTAAATTATCACAGCTTATATTGATATTCGTGACTGAATCAGAGTTGACTGTGCCTTCTGCATTGCTTAATAAGCATGTCTGATTAGGTCTAGTCGGTTGAGATAAAACTGTGATTAAGTAAGTATCTTTATCAGCAACTTCAGTACTGAACTCATAGTCACCATTCGTGTTTAAGGTTAAGTTATCAGTCCCTTTATTTTGAAGGACCAATTCATTGCCATCTAATAAACCCGTTAGACTGCCACCGATTGTAAAAGTGTTAACGCCACAATTGATAGAAACATCAAGCGCATTAGCAGAATCTATGTTGCCCTGTCCGTTAGTCACAGTACAGGTTTGATCGGGAATGGTGGGTTGGGTTAATACACTGACATTGAACATTTCTTCATCGGCGATTTCTATTGGAAATCTAAACAAACCATCTTCCATTAATGTCAGATTATCTCCTGCATTATTTTGGATAACAACTTCATTGCCATCGATTAATCCTACTAAGTTTCCACCTACTTCAAAAGTATCAATCTCACAATTGATAGAAACATTGAGGAAATCTGCTGAATCTATATTGCCCTGTCCGTTAGTCACCGTACAGGTTTGATCAGGACTGGTGGGTTGGGTTAATACACTGACATCGAACATTTCCTCATCAGCGACTTCTATCAGAAATCTAAACATGCCATCTTCCGTTAAAGTCAGATTATCTGCTGCATTATTTTGGATAACCACTTCATTGCCTTCAATTAAACCTAATAAATTACCACCAATTTCAAAAGTATCTGTATCAATCTCACAATTGATAAAAACATTGAGGAAATCTGCTGAATCTATATTGCCCTGTCCGTTAGTCACCGTACAGGTTTGATCAGGACTGGAGGGTTCGGTTAGTACACTGACATCGAACATTTCTTCATCAGCGATTTCTATTGTAAATCTAAACATGCCATCTTCCGTTAAAGTCAGGTCGTCTCCTTCATTATTTTGAATTATAACTTCATTGCCATCAATTAAACCTGATAAATTACCACCAATTTCAAAAGTATCAATCACACAATTAATGTTTATATTGCTCACATCTGCTAAATCTACAGTGCCTTGTTCATTGTCAATTGTGCATGTTTGATCTGGGCTTGTTGGTTGAGTCATAACACTCACTTCATACATAAAATCATTGTTTACTTCAGTTGTGAAGTTGTAAATACCATTGTCTGTTAACAATAAAGTTTCACCATTGTTACCTTGAACTTCTACTTCATTGCCATTAATCAATCCAGTGACATTGCCACCTAATTGATAAGTATTTTCAGTTAACTCCCAAATACCGCGACCGTGGGTTGCAATTTTTAAATTGCCTGTTCCAGATGGGTTGCTATCGGTTGTGGTTCCTTTATTAATACTTTGAGATAAAAATTATTGAAAAGATTTGGCGCTAAATCTGTGGCATGAAACATCATCCATTCGATCGTTTTTGCTTTTTGCGTCGCATTATTTGATAAGAGAGAACCTGATTTTTCAGCCAAATAAATAAGTATGGCAGAGGATTGGTTCAAGGTTAATTCTTGTGAATGGTCAACTATTGTTGGGATTCTTCCAGATGGATTCAATTTTAAAAACTCAGGGTTTGTTTGTTCGCCTTTCATTAAATTGATAATGTGTAAGTTATAATCCAGCTGCATTTCTTCCAAAGCGATGACAATATTCTGTCCATTTATTGTTTTGTATGTATAGAGATCAATCATAGTATTTTTGTTTAATTAAATTATTATTCTAACATTGTTTTATTGAGGAAAAATTCAATTTAACTCAATAATACGAAGTTAATTTTTTTCTCATTTTGTTTAATAAATGACACAGTGTGGATTTAATTAATTCAAACGTTCGTTTTATTCTTGACAAAATTAAATTAATGGTGTTAATCTAAAGTCCACAATTATGCAGTTTTACCAATAAATTAAAAAAACAATAACAAAAAAGCTGACAATAATTGGCAACATATTTAAAAAGAGAGGTAAACATGAAAAAAATTCACATGACAGTGCTTGTAAGTATTTTGTTACTGGTGGTTTCTACGCAGTCCAATGCTTGGTGGTGGAATAATAATTATACAAAAACCAAATACCCTATAGTCCTTGTACATGGTTTATTTGGATTTGATCAAGCATTTGGGGTATATGATTATTTCTTCAGGATTCCTGGAGAATTATCAGATGATGGTGCCAGAGTCTATGTCGCAGATGTTTCTGCTGCTAATTCAAGTGAGGTAAGGGGAGAGCAATTATTAGAGCAATTAGAGACTTTACGCGCTGTTTATGGTCATTCAAAATTTAATTTGATTGGACACTCACACGGTTCACCAACGATTCGTTATGTGGCATCAGTTCGACCTGATTTGGTGGCCTCTGTTACGGCTGTTGGTGGCCCGAATACAGGCTCTGATGTCGCTGATGCTTTGGCTGGGTTATTGCCTCCTGGTTCATTTTTAGAATCAGTTGTCGATTCTTTTGTATCGGCATTCGCTGTTTTTATCGAAGTGATCACTGGCGGTGGTGGAGATCCACAAAGTGCTATTGCTGCGATGATTTCTTTGAGTTCAGATGGTTCGGCAGCATTTAATGCCCAATATCCTGAAGGCATGCCAACCAGTTATTGTGGGCAAGGGCAACATGTGGTGAATGGTGTCAGGTATTTTTCATTTAGTGGAACAGGTGTGTTAACCAATGTTTTGGATCCAACTGATGCGGTTTTAGGTGTTAGTAGTTTGTTCTTTAATGAAGCAAACGATGGTTTAGTTGGTCGTTGCTCATCACATTTGGGAAAGGTTTTAAGAGATGATTATTATTGGAATCATGGCGATGAAATTAACCAAGTGCTTGGATTGAAAAGTTGGTTTGCTTCAAGTCCAATTTCAGTTTATCGATCACATGCCAATCGCCTGAAGAACTTAGGTTTATAAGTATTCTCATTATAAAATTTTGACTAAACCATCCAATAAAAACAAATCAAAACTGTGGTTATTTATCCTCTCCACAGTTTTGTTTTTGATATCTGGGTATTTAATCCTTAAAAATAATTCATATAAAGTGTTTGAAAAAAATACTGCTGATAACAGTGTGGTTGTGAATAAAGAGTTAACCCTTAATACAAATTATCAAGATAAACCTGAAACCACAACTAATACTCAAAACCCTGTTAAATCGTATCAAGGCAGTCAACCTGATG
>JBGCFT010000289.1:0-5706 GCA_045107085.1 Marinicellaceae bacterium
TGAAGAAGTCACCGCTGATGAAAAAAGAGGATTAAAAGCTGCCGGAATCACTTTTATAATCATTGCAGCAATTTTAGCACTAACCATTGTGCCAGAATGGGGTGTATTAAGAAATCAAGAAACTGGTGGCGTAAAGAACTCGCCATTTCTCAAGGGCATTGTTGTTTATATTTTTATAACATTTGCAATTCCTGGTTTTGTATTTGGTAAATTCGCAAAAACAATGAAGAATGATAAAGATGTGATTGATGCGATGAGTAAAGGCATGAGTTCAATGGGCATGTATATAGTTTTAGTCTTTTTTGCAGCGCAATTTGTTGCCTTTTTTAAGTGGACAAATTTAGGAACGGTATTAGCTGTTAAAGGAGCTGTATTGCTTCAAACATTGGGTCTTGATGGGCCAGCTGTATTTGTGTTCTTCATTATCATATGTGGCATGATTAATCTATCATTGGGCAGTGCTTCAGCACAATGGGCTGTTACGGCGCCAATCTTTGTGCCCATGTTAATGTTAATAGGATATGCGCCTGAAACAATTCAAGCGGCTTACAGAATAGGTGATTCAGTCACTAATGTCATCACACCCATGATGAGTTACTTTGGTTTAATACTTGCTGTCGCATCAAAATATCAGAAAAATTTAGGCATAGGGACATTAATTGCCACCATGCTACCATATAGCATGATCTTTTTTGTTGGCTGGACTATTTTGTTTTACTTGTGGGTGTTTGTACTAGGAATGCCTGTCGGGCCAGGTGCTGAAACATACTATCAACCTTAAAGTTTTTAAATTTAATACTTTAAAAGCCATACATTTCTGAGTATGGCTTTTTTTTAAGCTTTAAAAATGCTTGGAATAGGTCAGATCATATTATTTTAATCCTATTTTGCGTTGATTTTTTCAGGTTTTTACCAATACTGAGGTTTTTAATATAGTAAATAAAATTAGTTTTAAATTTTTAATCTTATTTCTTAATGATATAATCAACAATTAATTATAAATAGGAAATTTAATGGACTTTTACAATGAGGTCCAGGGGAAAAATTCTTAATGCCAAATTATTTTACACATGACCGAACAAAACCAATCAAGATTATTTTATTGGGAGCAGGCGAATTAGGCAAAGAAGTGGTCATTGAAGCCCAAAGACTGGGATGCCACGTTATTGCAGTAGATCGTTACAATTATGCGCCAGCGATGCATGTCGCTAACAAATCTTATGTTATTGATATGCTAGACCCACTAGCACTCAGAAAATTGGTTTTGGATGAAAAACCTGACCTAATTATTCCTGAAATTGAAGCGATTGCAACTGATGAATTGGTTAAGTTAGAAGAAGAAGGATTCAATGTAATTCCAACGGCAAATGCCACTCGGTTAACTATGGATCGAGAGGGGATTAGAAAGCTCGCTGCAGAAGAACTGAACATCCCAACCAGTCCCTTTCATTTTGTTGATGATTATGAAAATTTTAAAAAAGCGGCTGAAGATTTAGGCTATCCTTGTATTGTTAAACCAGTCATGAGTTCATCTGGAAAAGGTCAAATGTTAATAGAATCGGAGGAAAAACTTCAACAAGCTTGGGATGTCTCTCAAAGTGCAGGTCGTTCTGGAGCTGGTAGAGTTATTCTAGAAGGCTTTGTTAAGTTTGATTATGAAATTACACTATTAACTGTGAGGCATGTCGATGGCACAGCATTTTGTGAACCCATTGGTCATAGACAAGAAGACGGTGATTACCAAGAATCTTGGCAACCTCAACAAATGACAGACCTTTCGCTTGCGAAAGCCAGAGATATTGCAACTAAAGTCACAGAAGAATTAGGTGGATTTGGTTTGTTTGGTGTGGAATTATTTGTTCGCGGGGATAATGTAATATTCTCCGAAATATCGCCAAGACCTCATGATACAGGGATGGTCACATTAATTTCTCAAGACCTTTCTCAGTTTGCTCTTCATATAAGGGCTGTGCTTGGTTTACCTATTCCAAAAATTAACCAAATAGCTCCGTCTGCCTCTTATGTAATCACAGCCAATGGTCATGGAAAAAATCCAACTTTTTCAGGGATCCCTGAAGTCTTAAGGTTGCCAAATACCAATGTGAGAATTTTTGGCAAGCCAGAGGTTTCAGGAAAAAGAAGAGTAGGTGTTTGTTTGGCCAGAGATAATTCAATCAATGCAGCCAGAAGAAAAGCAGAAAGTATGCAAGAATTAATTCAAGTTGAGTTACACTAAGTGCAAAATAATTTGACCCAATTACATCAAGCGTATGCCAGTTGCCCAAAACATTTGGAATTACTGCTAAAAGATGAGTTAATTGCATTTGGTGCAGAAAATGTTGCAGAAAAGTTATCAGGAGTTGTCTTTCATGCAAATTCTGATGTGTTAATGCGCAGTTTGTTGTGGTCAAGGTTGGCCAATAGGATTCTTGTCTTGGTGAATACTATCAAGGTTAGCAATTCTGATGAGCTATATGATGCCATTTATAGTACAAATTGGTTGGATCAATTAAATTTAGTACCTAAATCATTGGCTATAAACTTTAAAGGCACTAACAAAGAATTAAGAAATACCCAATATTCATCACAAGTTGTGAAAGATGCAATTTGTGATCGCATCAGAGACTTAAATGAAAACAGACCTGATATAGTAAAAAATAATGCTGATTTATCTGTAAGTGTAGTTTTAAAGAACAATCAAGTGTTAGTATATTTAGACATTTCAGGTAGAAGTTTGCACTTAAGAGGCTATAGGCAAACGTTAACAAAAGCACCCCTGAAAGAAAATCTAGCGGCAGCTGTTTTGATAAGAGCAAATTGGCCGGAACTTTCAAAAAACAATGCCAACCTTATTGATCCAATGTGTGGATCAGGTACTTTTCTGACCGAAGGTTATTTAATCGCATGTGATATTGCACCAGGCTTAACCAACCCTCATTACAGTGTAGAAACATGGAAATACTTCGATCAAGATAATTGGAATCAAATCTTGTTTGAGGCCAAAACAAGAATGATAGCAGGCATTGATAACTTCAAAGGTCAAATTATAGGTGCTGATCATCACAAAGATTCGGTTGAAATAACAAAAGAGCATGCTTATCAGCTGAATGCTGAAGATATAATACAGTGCCAATATAAAACTTTTGAAAACTTCTCAATTCCCAATAAGAATAATTTGGTGGTTTGTAATCCACCTTATGGTGTGCGTTTGAAGAAAAATGTAGACAGCACTTGGCGTCAATTAGGAGAATGGATGGCAACTAAGGCTGTTGGATCGAAAGCAGCTATAATGACACATGCCAAAAATCAAGGATTTATGCTAGGTTTTCGTGCTACAAAATCTTGGAAATTAATGAATGGTGATTTACTCATTACTCTGATTACATTTGATATCGATAATGAAAAGAAATTAAACACGCCTTCTGGACAGAAACATGCTTTACCAGAAACTGCACAAATGGTAGCGAACAGAATTAATAAAAATTTGAACCGTTTAAAAAAATGGATTAAAAAAGAAAATATCAATGCCTATAGAGTTTATGATGCGGATATACCTGAATATGCTGTGGCAATCGATGTTTATAATAATCATGTTAATATTCAAGAATACAAAGCACCGAATAATATTCCAGAAAAGAAAACCAAAAAAAGATTACAAGATGCTGTTTTAGGTGCACAAGTGGCATTGAACATAAAGAATGATAAAGTCCACATCAAAACACGACAAAAACAAGCCAGTAATAACCAATATGAAAAAAGAACTGTTGATAGTGAAAACTTAATTGTTCACGAGCAAAACAGAAAGTACATAGTCAACTTGGAAAAATATTTAGATACAGGTTTGTTTTTAGATCACAGATGGATCCGAAATTACTTTCAAGAAAATGCTAAAAACAAATCATTTTTGAATCTTTTTAGCTACACTGGAAGTGTCACTGTAGCTGCAGCATTAGGAGGAGCGTGCAATTCGGTCAGTGTCGATACCTCAAAAACATACTTGTCTTGGGCTAAAGAAAACTTTAATATCAATAGACTTGATAGCAATAAGCACAAAGTTATTCGCAGCGATGTATTAGAATACTTGAGCAATTGTCAAAATAAATTTGATGTTATTTTTGTTGATCCACCTACTTATTCAAATTCACACTCAAGAACCACTGACTGGGATGTTCAAAGAGATCACAAACACATGCTTTTGGCTTGCAAACGTTTACTCAATCATAACGGTGAGATATTATTTTCAAACAATTATAGAAAATTTGTAATAGATGATGAGTTGAATAGTTATTTTACAATCAACGATATAACCAAGCAGAGCCTTTCGCCTGATTTCCAAAAAAGTAAAATTAAACGCGTTTGTTTCCAATTAAAATTAAATGAAAATACCTAGATTATCTCCATTAAGATGAATGATTTAAATATTCCAAAGACACATGAAGAGCTTCTTCAAGAGTGTGCTCCGGTTGCATATAAAGAAATTGAACATTTTTTTGCCAGAGGTATGTTAGTACTCATCTCTAAAAATTTAAATATCATTGAAATTGCTTTATTGATTCAGGCCGATGATAAAAATAAGTTAAATAAACTGATAGATCAAGGTGATGTTGTAAGGGTTCATGATAAGCATGCTTTAAAATGGAGTCAAAACAACACTGAATTGATGGCTGTCACAGTGGTTCCTTGGTTATTGGTTCAAGAAATAACCCCATAAAATTTGACCAAAATCAAAATAAATCAAACACCGTATAGTTATTATATACTTAAGTACTAAAACTTATATTAAAAGACATAAGTTTTAGCTTTATTAATAGAAAACTGAGACAAAAAGGTAACTAATATGTACGGAGAAAAACACGATTTACACCACGAATTTCCTGAATATGAATCTGAAATCAGACACTTAAAAATGAACAACAATCATTTTGCACGATTTTTTAAAGAGTATGACAAGATTGATGATGAATTAATGCGTATTCAACAAGAAATTGAAACCCCTGACGATAATTATGTTGAACAACAAAAAAAGAAAAGATTATTTTATAAGGATGAAATGTATTTCATGATTTTAAAATACAAAAGAAAGCAAAATAAAAAGAAAATTAAAAAAGAAAAAGAAAGATTAAAAAACCAGGACAATTAAGTCATATCTATTAAGTAAGTTTATAAAGGGGCTTGATATTCAAACTCAAGCCCATATTTAAGTTTTTTTAAACATATCAAAAAGGATCATTTATGTCAGATCAAATATTCTATTATCTTTCCGCCATCTTACTCGGGTTGGTTATTGGTGCATTAATCATGTATTTTGCAAATGGATCTACTAAAGACTCAGACAAAACAATTGCTAAGTTAGAAAAAGAATTAGAAGATTATCAACATGATGTGGCTGAACACTTTGAGCAAACAGCTGATTTGGTTGATGACATGACTAAAAGCTATAAAAAAGTATTCGATCATTTAGGAAAAAGTGCCAGATTGCTTATGACGGAGGAACAAATACAGAAACAACTTGAATTGCGAAAAGGCAATAAGGTCACCTTAGAATATTTAACTGAATCGCATGAAGAAAATCAAATACCTGATGATTCAAACGATTCAGATCAAGAAGATCACAACTCAATTGCCCAAGTTGAAGATGCGCCAGTACTTCCTCAAAACGAAAACGAAAGTGATTCAGAAATAGAAACTATTGATGACACCAGTAAT
>JBGCFT010000029.1:0-3311 GCA_045107085.1 Marinicellaceae bacterium
ACATCTTGCCATATTCCAATATTCCAAATTCCATCACTCGAATTGAAGTGACTTTGGCGAATTTGTAATTGATTATTATTTTTGCGTAAGTGCAGCCACATATTTGTATTATAGTTTTCATCAAACCCTTGGCCTATGGCATAAGGAACAATATCAATATGTGCCACATTATCTTCAGAAAAATCATAAGAGATTTGTTTAGCCGATGAATTAAACAAGGTGACAATTTCTTCAAATCCATTATTGAAAATCAAATCATCTGTTAATGCATTAATGTCTTGGGCTACATTATCACTCAAATTGTTATCGGCTTGGTAGGCTGAAGTATTTGCCTGAAAACTTAATTCAACGTCTTCAGTTTGATCATTTCTAACCGTTGTCGTGAAAGTATAAAATATGCTTTGTCCACTAGCTATGTCTATAACCTCATTGAATAAACCAGTACCAGATGGGGTGCAATTAGAGGTTGCACTAGAATCGCACGTCCAATTGGCAATAGTTAGCCCAAAAACTCGACTTACAATAAGATTAACTCCTACTGCATCATCCATTCCATTATTAGAGACCTCAATCACATAATCAATCAACTGATCTGGATAAACATTATTTGTATTGTCAGTAACAGTTACTGATAAATCGACATCGCCATTAAAACAAGTAGGATCTATGCCACCATCTTCAATCGTCCAATTATAAGTATTTTCTAGATTCATCCGTGCATCAATGGCAGCTTGTGAACAAAATTGCGAATTTCCTCCATCAAAAAATCTGTCACTCATCACATTTTGATTGCTCCAAGACAGCAAGAGAGCTTGGTAATTAGCTTGGGATAAAGTAACACCATTAAACATTGAATTAAAAAACTCTACTGATTCTACATTCCATGAGCTAATATCTTGATCAAATGATGTTGCATTGTAAAATAAAGTATTCATATTCGTAACCGAAGAAGTATCCCAATTGCCTATGTCTTGATTAAACGAACTTGCTTCACTAAACATAAGCAACATTTCCTCTACAGATGATGTGTTCCATTGACTGATGTCTTGATTAAAATCACTGGCACCAGCAAACAGACCAAACATTGTCTCAACAGATGAAGTGTCCCAACTACCAATATCTTGATTAAATGATGATGCACCTACAAATAAAAATTCCATACTTTCGACTAATTCTGTATTCCAAGAACCAATATTTTTGTTGAAATTTGGAGTTTCAAAAAACATTGAAGACATGTCTATGATCGTTGAAATATTCCACTGCCAATTACCTTTACCAGTTCCAATTAGCAAAGAATTTCTAAACATACTAGATAAATCCGTGGCCAATGATAGATTAGGAGTATCTTGTGCATTAATGGTTAAATTATTTGAATTTGCAAACGCTCCATTCATAGCAAGCCAACGATTGGTCCCCCATTGGTCTACACTAATGATTTTTTCCTCTTCACCTGAACTTCCCATTTTGATTTGCGGAAAAGTGCCTTTTATATTGATGGTATAGGTTCCAGCAACACCAAAATCATGCGTTGCATCACCTGTATAGGGAAAAATTTCATCGGTATCATTAAAATCGCCATCGCCATTCCAATCGACTTGATAGTTGTATGATTGTCCTGCTACTGTGGGTATTATTATTGACGTCGAGTTTGAATTACCCGGATTATCAGTTTTCCAGGTGGTTCTAAAATAAGCTTCATCACATAAACCACCATCTGTGATCGTCCATAAGAAATTGTTACTCATGTTGGCTCGTCCCAATTGTGCCACTTGTGAGCAGTATTGAGTGGTTCCGACATCCAATGCTTGAGAAGACATTAAATTTTGTGTACCCCATCCTTCGAGCAATTGATCATAAACTGAATTGGGAAGCATGACACCATCAAACATAAAATCAAAATTTGAAACCGACTCAACATTCCAGCTACCAATGTCAAAATTAAAAGAGGTCACATTGGTAAAAGCACCACTCATATTGGAAATTGTGCTTGTTTGCCATGCCCAATTGGCGTTACCTGAACTTACTTGAGCACTGTCTCTAAAAATAGCAGTCATATTGGTTGCCATTGATAAATTGGGTACATCTGTGGCTTCATTAACTAAATTAATGGCGCCATAAAAAGCATTCGCCATAGAAGTCCATTGACCTGTTCCCCATTGGAGAATTGAAATAATTTTTTCTTTATCATCTTCATTATTAAAGTAAATTCTTGGAAAGGTGCCTCAGATCCTAACAATGTACTCACCTGCAACACCATAATCGTGATTTGTTGAGCCAGTTAACCCAAATTCATCAAAATTACCATCGTTATCCCAATCAACATCATACATGTAGCCACCGCCTTGGGTTGGGATTCTGATTGATGTAGAGCTTGAAGCCCCTGGATTATCGGTTTTCCATTTGGTGACAAACTCATCTTCAGGTGCGCAATGTACTGAAAATGTAGTAATAACAAATAAATTAAAAATAAAAAGCTTATTTTTAATACTTTTTTAAAAAATGTTTATTTTTTAAATTCATGATTAATCCTCTATCCATTCAATGGTGGTTAAACCTTCATTAAATACATCTTGCCATGTTCCAATATTCCAAATTCCATCATTCGAATTAAAGTGACTTTGGCGAATTTGTAATTGATTATTATTTTTGCGTAAATGCAGCCACATATCGGAATTATAGTTATCATCAAACCCTTGGCCTATGGCATAAGGCACGGTATCAATATGTGCCACGTTTTCTTCAGAAAAGTCATACGAGATTTGATTAACCGATGAATTAAACAAGATGACAATTTCTTCAAAGCCATTGTTGAAAATAAAATCTTCGATCAATACATTGACATCTTGGGCTGTGTTATTGGTTAAGTTACTGTCAGCTTGATAAAAAGATGTATCGACTTCAAATCCAAGTTCAACCATTTCTGTTGCAAGTTCATTAACAGTCATGGTGTAAGTATAGGAAATAGTTTGACCACTAGCGATATCGACAGTTTCAGTTGTATACATTTCACCGCTGGGAGTACAGTTAGATGTTGCTGTAGAATTGCACACCCAGCTTAAATTAGAAAATCCAGATGATAAAATAGCAAAAAAGAGCACATCATCTGCATCATCTGTACCATTGTTTGTAATCTCAACCACATAATCAATAAATTGACCTGGTGTTGCGACAGCTGTGTTATCTGTGATAGTCACAGATAAATCAATATCACCATTAAAACATGATGGGCCTAAGCCCCCATCATCAATGTTCCAGTTAAAAGTATTTTCTAAATTCATCCGTGCATCAATGGCAGCTTGAGAACAAAATTG
>JBGCFT010000290.1:0-7608 GCA_045107085.1 Marinicellaceae bacterium
TCGTTGGCTAGTTTGGTTTTTTTAGATAAATCTAGTTCCATGGCATGCGTATATTTGCCAATGAGCTTGAGTAATTCTTCAGGCAAGTCATCAACTTTTTTATCTTCTGCCAAGTAAACATACAAACCAGTTTTTGTGTCATGTGGACTGAAAATAAAGTATCATCGTATTTTGAGCCAAAACATGCGGAATTTGGCTATTAAAGCCACTTTTTCGGCCTATTTTCAATTGAAGTATCATCGTCAAAAAATTAAATTATTCGAATTTTAAGAAAAACACTGAAAATAAAGTATCATCGTCATTAACTTATTTAATTAAATAATTTCTACACAAATGGTAAGTCTTACATAACTGATTTATAAGTGAAATTTGACAAAAAAATAAAAAAGCTTATATTTAGATTATTAATAAATAAATTCCTGAAAATGAAACAACACTATGTTCCACAGTTTTTATTAAAATCATGGGCTAAAAATAATGATGATAATAAACTTGAAGTATTTACAATAGATTTAAAAAATATTGTAAGTTCGCGATTAACTCCTGAATATACTGGGTACGAAGATGATCTCTTTGCATTTGATCATGAAAGTGTTCGTGGTATAGATAAACAATTTAATGAAACAAGGTTATTTAAATATATAGATAATCATGGAGCAAGAGTTTTACAGAAAATTAAATTTAAAGGATTAAAATTACTTACCGACAAAGACAAAAATGATTGGGCATTGTTTATTATGTCGCTATTTAATAGGCAACCAAAATTTATTAATCAACTAAAAATTGATGGCACTAAAATTATACAATTAAAATTAAATGAGAATCCTGAAGAATATGATGAAATTTCTAGTGTAAACGACCCTGATAAATTGGAACAATTTGTAGAAAAGGAATATCCTGGTTTGATTGAAAATTTTGGATTATATACACTTAAAGATTTGATTAATAATAGTAAGATTGGAACTAAAATATTGAATTTTAAATGGTTTTATCTTGAGTTTAAGAATACTCCAATTGAAATTATATTGTCAGATAATCCCTGCATATTAATTAATGGAATTGATGATGAAAACTGTGTTTTGGCTTTACCAATTAGTCCAAATTCAGTCTTTTTTGCAACTAAGTCATTACAAAATAAAAAAAGAATTTTAAAATCAAATAATAGGAATTTAATAAAAAGGCTAAATCAATCATCTATTAATCAAGCAAAAAATAGAGTTTATGCAACAACTAAAGTACCTTCTTATAATTTCATCAAAAATCATTTAATAAAATCCAAGTCAATGGGGAAAAATAAATGAAAGGGTGACCCTTATATACTCAAATCTAATTTACTAAAAACTACTCAGCATATCTATCAAATGTTTCCCAATATTTATCTATGTAAACCGTATTTGAGGTATTGAAATCTTTTGAATATTTTTTTGAAACTTGGGACATGATTCTACTCGGCTTAAAAAAATCTTTACAAACAAAATAAACAGTTCTTCTATTAACCCCAGTTGTTCTGCCAATATTAATATATCCAGCTTCTTCAGTTAATTCTGTCATAAGGTCATCTTCAATTCTGTCCATAAATTCATAAGTGTCACTATCTGGCATTCCATTGTTGTTTTCACCATTATAGTCAATCTTAAATTTGCTTACCCAGGGGTATCCAGGTTTGTTTTCTTGTTTAAGGATAGATGTATTAATTATCGCCAACATTTCTAAGTCCTCTTTGTTCTTCATAGTAAAGCTAGAGAATTGATCATCTTCTGTAAAAAAGATAAGGTCTTGATAATTTTCAATGAACTGGTTATGTCGTTCTTGTAGGTAACTTTTAAGTTGGTTGATTGGTTTGAAATCAGTATTTTTTTTATCAAATCCAATGACTTTAACATGATCTGCTTGGGTGACAAGTTCAAGTTCGCCAATATAGTTATCTAAAAATATGAATGTTCCGTTAGAAATTTGAGACTTGTTTTTAGAAGTGTATTCCTTGTGCATAATAACAATATTAATTTCTTCAATATTTTTTCCTGGATCATCAATATAAAAATATAGACTGTCTTCATTAAATTTATATCCTGCTAGTTCGATATATGCATCTTTAATGTCTAATGCAGGTTTTAGGTTGGTAAACTTCCAGTTATCTATTTTTGGTCCACTTAATATCAGATCTTCTATAAATGCCATATTATTGATGTCCCCATCAGCAGTTAAAATAAGTTCTGCAGTGTTATCATTATGCATGCCAGCTACATAAAAAATATCTTCCTTGAGTTGTTTTAATTGACTTGATAGCTCCTTAAAAAACTTCTCATTAACATTTTCTTTATTTTTTATGACCTTAAAAAATCTATTCTGATTTTTGTTAAACCAAATCCAAAATTCATCATAAGGTTGAGTTGGCTTATTTTTATTCTTAAAGAGGTTTTTAATTATGCCCATGAGGTATTTTCTTTCTGTTTTATTATGTGAAAAAAGGTTGACGCAAAGTTTTACTATTTATAGATTATCTATTTAACATCCAAATCTTGTCAATAACAAATTATAATTGTTTTGTGATGATGCCGATAGCTGAATTAGTTTATAATATCAAATTATGACTATATCGAATAAAGGTAATTCTGCATACGCGACATGTAACAAAGATATTGCTGATGAATTACAAAACTATGCTGCTTCAAATGGTAATGAAATTCACTACTTTAAAGAAATATTGTGTAATTGTGAAAACACAATATTCAATCTACATATTGATGATGAAGAATGTGTATTAATCCGAGTGTGTAGTTCTTGTGGGGTTGATCATGTAATGTTAGATGGCGAAGAATATCTCGAAGATGCTACCTTTTATCAAGCCGAATGTACATGTAGTGAAAAAGAGTTTGAATTATCCATCGGAATTGAGATGTATAAAGATAATGAACAACTGTCAGATACTGTTCGCTGGTTATACATGGGGTGTAGGTGTCCAAAATGTAATTTGGTAGGCTGTTATGCAGATTGGAAAAATGAGTTTGTAGGACGTGACAAGTTCTTGGATAATGCATAACATGCTGGTATTGATGCTCCCCATATAAATCCTTAAAAACTTTTTTGAAACTTACTAAAAATTAAAAGAAGAGATTAGTAATAATTATTAAACAAATAGACTCGGATGGATTACTCTAGGTATATATTCCTGCTATTGGCCAGTTAATAAATTAGTGAAATACCGAAGTGAATGAAGTGCTAAATAATTATGAATAAAATAAATCAAGAAAGTTTACCCGAAGATTGGGTGTTAATAGAAGGTGATTTTTGTGATACATTTGAGAAAGAATTAGCGCGTGAATTACCAAAAGGGCATGTGTTGAAGGGAATTACTGTAAAGGCATTGGCCAGAAGAGAGTCGAGAGATGACTTTTTGTTTTATATAGATGACATTAAATTTAAATATGCAGATGTTGATCTAACTTGGAGTGAAGAAAAAGACCCAACATGGCCCATTACAAATTTGTATGTTAATTATGAAAAATGGATACAAGAAATTGAAAATGATGAATGTTAATATTAAATTATGAACCCAGAAGAACAAATAGAAAATATAATCGATAAAGAATCTTTCATGAAGTTCTTGGAAGCATTTATATCTGACCGAGAATCAGCAGAAGCTCTTGAAAGAAAAGATCCAGAAAAATATCAATGGGGAGGTGCTAATAACTGGCAAAATTCTTCTATCTCTCATTTTTTAGATTCTAGCAGCTGTTTTTTTATTGATGGGCCTCATCGACATGAAGGAAATGAAATAAGCTGGAAGGATCTAGCAAACTTTTTATACTTTGGAAAAATTTATGAGTAATAATTTTATATCATATAAGGTTAGATAAACATGTTGGATTTAGATTCTTACATAAACGATAAAATTGAACGAATATCATATTGGGTTTATAAAAGAATGTTAGACATCACAACCATGCATGAAGAGTTGCATTATAATATTAATGGTATTGAAATTGATTTCGCAAGTGGCAATAAACTCTCAATTGAGTCTGGAGCTCCAAAACGAGGGCTAAATCTTTACAACACGTCTTTAAACTTCGATGAATGGGATGACGATGCAATCAGAGTTAATATGAACGAACATCCTTTAATTAAAAGATTAATTGGTAAACAAATTACTAACACCCAAGTTTGGTGGTGTGACAACCTATGGAAATCCGGTGGAAGAACAAGTGGCCGAAAATCTTATAAACAAGACTTAACAATTTCTACAGAAGATAATGGGTACTTTTTATGTTCATCTGCAGAAATAGTAGCGGAAGCAATACCTTCAATTTATTTACTTGATTCCGATGAAATTGTTATTATAACAAATGAAAAAATTGCTAAAAAGAATGAACTTGAAAAATATGGTAAAAACGAATTTACTAGATACAAAAACCCAAAAACATAAACGTTGAATGAATACCGAAATCAAACAATATGCAAATAACATTCTTGCAAGCTACGAAGAATTAAAAATTACTTGGAATGATGATAATACTGAGGTAACTATACATGAAGCAAATTCAAACGGCTTTGATGTTAGTGTAAGTATGGATGAGGTGGATTTATATATCTTAACTGATTGCGGGTTCCATGATCATTGGCGTTTAACAGAGTTCAAAAACAATAATGAAGCGTTAGAAAGTATATTTGGTCTCGTTCGAGATATGTTATCTGAGAATATGCAAATTAAAGTGATGCTAACAAATAAATCACCATATCGTTGGATATTGCAGTTTAGAGAAGAAAATGAATGGATCGATGAATCAACTACAGGTTTACTGTTTTGGAATTATTTTGGTCGACGACGTGAGGAGGTTTATAAAAACCAACACCTTATGCCAAGAGAAATGAATGAAGAGAAATCATGAGTTCTGTACCTGAACACTTGTGGAGGTTCTGGACAAAGGATTCAATGGAGAGTCTCGCTGAAAAATTTCAACTTCCTTATGATATATCTGACCAAGATTGGCCATGGCAAGTATCAGATTCTACTCGCTTGACTGAATTCATTAAATCTTACAAGCACGATGGTCTAACCGATGATGAAAAATTCACATTGATGGATCTTATTCTTCAATCATTTGAAGATCTAGATTCAGTTGAAGACCTTCAAGAGAACAAACGATGGTTAGAGATAAACGAGATACTAAATCAAAATATTGAGTTGCATATCTACACTGTCTGGTATTGGGCTGATGGATATGATTTTCGAATCTCTCCATTGTTAACTGAAATATTGAAAAGGCATAAAAGGAAATTCATGCTAATCCCTAAAAAAATAGGCTCAATCGAATTTTTGATGACCGCTGTCATAGACAAAACATGTATTCACACGAAGAATTGCAGCCACAAACACAATAATAAAATATTAGGTAAAGCAAAATGGGCTGCAATTACAAAAGCTGATACTAATGGCTCATGCTATTTATTTATGGGTTATCCGAATGAAGAGCTATCAGATACGCTTCATGAGTCTATTGAAGATGCAAAAGAACAAGCAGAATGGGAATATGAAGGTATTTCTAATAATTGGCAAAATACATAAATATGATGATATATTCTTTGAATGCACATAGTGCAAATTGTTATTTATTAAAATGGTTTTTTAGAAAATGAATTCAATATCTACTCAAAATTTAACATCAATGCCAAGCATCAATGATCTTAAAATGCTTCTTAAATCTCTCGCTGCATTAGATGCCATTGTTAGCCCAGAATGGGAGTCCCGTTATTATTCATTCAATTCACAATGGGGTGAGGATGAACAAATGGGGTCTATGAGGAATGGTTGTGGGGATGAATTTTTTGTTTTATTCAATTCACATGGTTGCTTCATAAAGGGTTTTGCTCATGAATCAGCAATGTCTTCTTGGAGTACTGATGGACAAAAACCTTGGAAAGGTTTACTAAAAGGCTTACCTATTGAATTTAAAGAGGCAGCGGAAGAGCCGGCATTTTCAATGGACAATATATCTTTTTGCTTATGGCGATCATTCCAAGATACAGAATGGAAAATTGGAAAATTTGAATTTGAAGACGATGATGACCCAGATGGATCCGAGTATCTATTAGAGTTATTGGATTTGAAACCAAGTACATATCAAGAATTTGCAAACGATTATTATGAGTTAGAACTAGAACTTCCCATGATTGAAAATATTTACAATCATCGACCAATTACAAAAGAACATGCAAAAGTATTAAATCCCGAAGTCGATTTCGAACTACTCTCTAAAGATTTAATTGAAATAGGATATCCAATTGACCCCGAGAAATAAAAATAAATTAGAAAATGAGTATTAGCAAACATGGATATATCGATTAAACAAATTAGAATTGGTTATCGGCTTGGCGTTTATGATTATGATGACGTGCAAAACTGGGTTAATTTTCAGGTTCTTCAAAAAGATGAGATCAACAATGAATTACTGGATCTTTCTTTCACAAAAAGAAATGATAACCACGAAATATATTCTTTGTTATGCACGATACCAGGTAGCTCTGAAGATGACGAATCGCTTATAAGTGCGCTTGGCGATCTGAAAGATGTAGAACTTAATAACCTTAAATTTTGTTGTAAACTTGCTGAAAAGCTTTATGCATACTACGTAGATAAAGACTATGAGGTTGATGAAAAGCTAAATGAAATCAGCTTCCTTGATGATGCTTATGATTTGGCACTTCAAGGTATCGGTGATACAGTAGAAAGTTGGCATGCTAGATTTAGAGAATTTATATATGAGCTTAGGAGTTGCTAACAATGCTAGTAATTAAGCCACCCGTTTCATTTATGATTTTATTTCTGACCGCATTAGATGATGTGTCTTTAGCTAAAGTCAATTCATCAGCAGTAATACCAATAACTTGAATCAAATCAACATCTCCTGATTTAATGGTAAAACTTTCTGGGAAATTGATTGGATGGGTAAACATCATAGTAGTTATTGACTCTGACAATCCAAGAGGCACTCTATCTCCATAATCAAGAAGAGTGGCTTCACCTTTTTTGCCAGCGGCAATAAGTAAATTATAAGCCATTAATGTTTGTAACACTTCAATCGCCCAATTTGACTCTTGATTTGTTTCTAATACAAATTCCATGCCTAAACCAGAATATTCTTCTGGAGCCTCACTTTCCCAAGGATTTGACATCCCAGAGGTCACATAAGCCCAAGTATTTCTCTTTTCTGACGGTGGACTTACAAAAACACCATGAGTTAACCAACGTGGATCAATTGCATCTGTATTTAACTTACCAAAAATCTCTCTAGAAATTGGATAGATTCCATCACCAATGGTTTCAAATATTTCTTTGTATTGTTTGACTTCACGTTCTTCCCAGCATTCTTCAAGAAAACTCATTACTTATCTTAATCTCCAATACTTTTAATTACATAATTCTCTAATAACTCTAATGCTAAATAAGCAGGGGATTTTCCTGTTCCTTTGCAATGAGCAGATATCTCAGGGAAAACTTCACAAAATCCATCAATTTCAATAAGCTGATGTGTTTTATAATCAGCCATAATATCGATATCGAAAAAACGTTTATCATAAGTTAGCCAAGTAGCAAACCATTGATTCCCATAT
>JBGCFT010000291.1:0-16106 GCA_045107085.1 Marinicellaceae bacterium
TTGTAGCGGCAGTTATGCAGAGTCCATCAGTTATAGATGTTTCTATTAAAGATTCATTGATCGAAGGGGCAGGTCAAATGAACATTGAAGGGACTTTGGTTAATCTTGATCCAATAGATTCCCAAGATCCAGACATTGGTCGAGTTTCATTCGAAATTGAAAACAGCATTGTACGAAATGCGGGTGCTGTGAGTGGATTCGAAAAGGTAGCGGCCAATATTTGGCTTGGAGCATCACAATTCATAAAAGGTAAACCCCCAACAAAAGGTCAATACAGTTTAAGTGTCAATAACAGTAAAATTGAAGGAGCAGGGCGATCAGGATTAGAGTTTGGAGACTTGGATTTTCTTAATAAAGGATTCACTGATGAGAGTGATTACAAAGCTCTTCTCAGAAATAATGCCATACTCAACAATGGAACAGAGTTAATGATAAATGCACCAAATGTTCACATTGATGCCAGTAATAATTGTTGGAATCAAGCTGATGGAATAATGGAAAATGAACTAAAGACAAACTATCCTGACAAGAGAGCTCAAATAAATACTTCTGAGCCAATTTCATGTGATGATGTCTCTGTAACGGAGTATAAGTATGACTAAAAAACCAAATAAATGGGTGGCCGCTTTATTGGGGTTTTTCATTTCGCCATTGGGTTTGTTATATGTGGGAAAACCTTTGTTTGCCATATTAGTATTAATTTTAAATCTAATGTTAAATTTTTATGCGCAATTTTATGCCAGTGAAAGATTAGATTTTTTTATCACGATATTTATGTGGTCCTTTTTTGGTTTTATTGCTGTTTACACTTATAACAAAGCCATAAAATTTGATAGGAAAAGGTCTTGGTATAACAGATGGTATGGGTTAATTGGAATATCACTTACTTTTGTTTTGCCGATTTTAATTGTGAGAATATTTACTATTGAATTTTTCTATATTCCAGCAGCTTCAATGTCGCCTATTTTAAATAAGGGCGACCATATTATGATCACTAAAACAGGCTGTGGTAATTATAAATTATTTGGTTTTCAAGTGCATAAAACAGAAAAAACAAATGCTTGTTCGATTGAAAGAGGAAGTGTGATTGTGTTTGAATACCCCAATGATACACGTATTGACTATGTTAAACGTGTTATTGGTTTAGGCGGAGATAAAATCTCTTATTATGATAAAGTGTTAAAAATAAATGACAAGGTCATTGAAAACAATATCATGGCGATTGAAGATAATGACACAATACTTCAAGAACGACTAGGTGATCTAAGTTATCAAATAATTCATATAAGAAATAGAAAAGTTAAAGATGGAGAGTGGATTGTCCCAGAAGGATCTTATTTTGTTATGGGCGATAACAGAGACAATTCTGCTGATTCAAGAATTTGGGGTTTTGTTCCACAACAAAATGTCATTGGAGTTTTATACCATGTGTTTGAGAAATAAAATGACGAAATATATATTTACCCTTTTATTAATATTTAGTAGTTCACCATTACTTGATCACTGGGCAAAACTTTGTTAGCGGCTATTCAGTCCCAAAAGTTAGATAAAAAAATCATTATGATAAGAGGAGTTTCAATATTTTAGTATGACTTTTGATCTTGGAACACTCGGTAAATTATTATTTTGGACAATAAGTATTGGTATGTTTTTGTATGAAATTTATCAAATGGCTATGGCTAATTCGACTAAAAATTGGAAAAGTCATTCAGCAAAAGTTATTGATGTAAAAATTGATATTAGAGTGGATGAAGGAACTGAAGAATCAAAACCAATTATTAAGTATCAATACCACTATAAAGGATCGTTTTATAAAGGAAGTAAGGTTAAGTATGGGATCTTATGGTTTACTCATTTAGGTAAAGCTCATGCAATGGTGTCTGGTTTAAAAAAAGGCAGTGAAATCACTGTTTTTGTTAATCCACATCGTCCCAATCAATCTGTTTTATATCAGGGTTATGAGGGCAATGCTTTGTTGTTATTGGCGTTTTTTAGTGTGTTTTTTTTTATTGCTGCTATAGTTTAACTGGCTTTTTGTATCTAAATCTACCTTTGACTAATGTAAACAAAAGCATTATTATTAAATTAATCAAATCATCGTACTCAACTGGTGATGAGTATAAACACTGTAAATTATGTCCTGAAATGAAAGTTATTCCACCTAATGAAATTTTCATTTTTGAGTCTATAGTATTGTAATTATGAATATTCAAAATGTAATAAACGAAGCCCTTCACTTAAAGCCACAAGAACGTTATTTACTTATCGAAAATTTAATTCAAAGTTTAAATGAACCTAATATGGAAGTGAATGAAATTTGGATAAAAGAATTTCAAAACGATTAAAAGCATACCAGCAAGGGATGCTCAAATCAGTTTTTTATGAGCAAGTATTTGGTTCATGAAATTAGAAATTGAAGATTCTAAAGGTTTCTATAATCTTCAACAAGATGGTTTAGGAGATTCTTTTAAAAGCGATGTTAAAAATTCAATTGATAAAATAATTGATACACCAGAATTATATTCAGTAGTTATAAATTCAATAACAAGAACTTTTTTACATTGTTTTCCATTCAGTAATATCTATTCTATTCCAAATCATCGGTTTAGATTGATACTTTTTATTAAAATACTATAGCATCAGATTTATTCACTGGTGTGACTGTTAATTTTTATAAACTCATGTCCTAATTTTTATAAGTATCTTGTATGACTTAATTAAGATTATCTTTATTAGGAAAAACCATGCTTAATTTAAAATTACTGACTTTAATATTTTTGTTTTTTGTTTCAACCATTGAGGCAAATGTGGCATTTGATAAAAAGCGCCCTCAAGGAACCACTGATGAGCAATGGCTGAGTTTAAAAGCGGTTGTTCAAGAAACCATTTTATTGCCACCCAATTCACTGCGTTCTCAAGACAGCTACTTTGGTAACAGTGTATCCGTTCATAACAATACGGCTATTATTGGGGTGCCAGGGGTCACAGGAAGCGGAGCAACTGGTCCAGGAACTGTACATATTTTAGAATTTGATGGGACAAAATGGAACAACACCTATTTATTGATGGCAGATGATGGTGAAGTAGGGGACAGATTCGGTACATCGGTTAGTATTTCAGGTGATTGGGCTGCAATTGGGGCCAATGGAGATGATATTGGTAATTCAGTTGATAGGGGTTCTGTTTATCTGTTTAAAAAAACCAGTATCAATGGTCAAACCCGATGGAATCAATATGATAAATTAAGTGGGACCAGTACTGGAGATTTTTTTGGAAATTCAGTTTCAGTGTTCGCACCTAATGGAGCGGGAAGACTAGTGATTGGCGCACCAAAAAATGATGAAATTGAACCGAATGCTGGGTCAATATACATATATAAATTAATTTCATCAGTATGGACACAGGTTGATCACTTTACCGCTACCGATGCAAATCAAAATGATGAATTTGGAGTCTCAGTTAGTCTTTATAATAATCTCATTGTCGTTGGGGCAGATGGCAATGATGATAATGGCAGTTTTTCAGGTTCTGCTTATATATATAAATTGAATCCAGTGAGTCAAATTTGGCAGTACAAAATTAAGTTATTAGCAGATGATGGTAGTTCAGGTGATCGTTTTGGGGCTTCTGTTAGTGCAGGATTAAACCGCGTACTTATTGGCGCCTATAGTGATGATAATGGAGCCAATCAAAACGTTGGCTCGGCCTATGTTTTTCAGGAAAACTCAGATATTTGGACGCTTACTTTTAAGTTAGAAGCATCTGATCAACAAGCTTTTGATTTATTTGGAAGATCGGTCAGTTTATCAGGTGATCGTGCATTAATTGGAGCACCTTTTTCAGATGATAGTGGTTCAAGTGCTGGCTCAGCTTATGTCTTTGAACTTGATAACGGTGCGTGGTCAGAAAAACAAAAATTGGTTGCCAGTGATGCTTCAGCTTCCAAAGAATTTGGATTTGCCGTTGCAATGGATGGTGATAATTTTGTTGCAGGCACACCAAGAGATGATGTTGAGTTTAGCAATGCTGGTTCTGGATATGGCTTCAATTATGATGGTTCTGTCTGGGTAGAAAATACCAAATTTTATGAAGCATTAAATATTAATAAATATAATTTTGGCGATGAAGTCAGTATTGATGGCACTAGAGCTCTTATTGGGTTCACACCTCGTAGTAGCATGTATGATTCATTTGGTGGAGCGTATGTATTTGATTATATAAATGGTGAGTGGCAATTTACAACTATCTTAAAGGCTAATGATACAGAACCTGGAGATGGATTTGGGTCTTCAGTGAGCGTTTTGGGTGATAGAGCATTGGTCGGAGCACAAGGTGTTGATTCTGAATTTAGAGATAATTCAGGTGCAGTCTATGTTTTTGAATTGCAACAAAACTTGTGGATGCAAACGGCTAAATTAGAACCTGAAAACCCTTCTACAACAGTCCTTTTTGGGGGCGATGTTGTTTTGGGAAATGATCGAGCACTGATTGGAACATCAGATGAATATGTATCTGTTTTTGATTATGATGGTTCTACATGGAATGAAACGGTACTCACTCAAAATGATACGAACAATTCTATCAATTTTGGAGGATCTATCGGTCTAGATAGAGACCGTATTGTAGTTGGAGCATGGCGTTTAGACAATGGCCTTGGTAGCGAATCAGGAGGTGTTTATGTTTTCGATTTTAATGGTAGCTGGTCTCAATCGGCATTATTACGCGCCAATGATGCCAACACTGGCGATCGCTTTGGATTTAATTTAAGTGTTTCAGGAGACAGTATTTTAGTTGGAGCACCTCATAATGACGATAATGGCAGTGAAACTGGTTCAGCCTATATTTTTGGACTCTCAAACAATGAATGGACACAATCGGTTAAATTAATTCCTTCTGATTCGCAAGCATTAGACTACTTTGGAAGATATGTTTCTTTAGATGACTCTCGGGCCATTATAACTGGTAGTGATCAAGTTTATGTATTTGATAAAGGGATTAATCTATGGTCTGAAACTGAAAAGATAAGTACTCCTGAAAATGAAATTATTAGAAGTCTTGATTTAAAAAATGATCGTGTTTTAATTGGCACGCCATTTGCCGGTGATATTGAAGAGTCAGGAGAGGCTCATATGTATTATGTTGATCCTGTTTATACGGTAAGTGGGACAATCTCTGGTTTGGTTAATTCTATCGAGTTACAAAACATGGGTGCGAACAATATAACTGTTAGTGAAAATGGAGTATTCGAATTTCCTAACTTTGATACAGGTGATGAGTACCTTATCAGTATTTTAAATCAACCTCAATCACCTGCTCAAAACTGTTCAATTACCAATGCTGGTGGTTTTGTTTTCAATGAAAATATTACCAACATTCAAATTGATTGTGTCTCTACTGAATTTAAAATTGGAGTGAATGTATCAGGATTGGCAGATAGTTCATCGGTGCAATTTTCTAATAATACAGATACTTTAAATGTTAATGAAAATGGCACCAGCTATTTTAGTGGATTTTACAATTCTAATAGTCAATATAATATAATCACTTCAATAGAGCCGAGTATGCCTAATCAAATTTGCACGGTGAGTAATGGTTTGGGAACGATAGCTAATACCGATGTTGTATTAAATGTTGAATGTGTAACAGTACAGTACCAAATAGGAGTGACTGTTTTAAATTTAGCAGATGGAAACACCATTTCATTGCAAAATAATGGTGAAAATCTTGTTGTAAACGATGGAAACACTACTTATTTTGCATCCAGTTATGATGATTTAAGTCACTATAATTTAGGTATCATCACGCAACCATCAACTCCAAATCAGACTTGCAATATAGTTGGTCCTATTGGACAAATAAATGGCGAAAATGTCAATATTACCGTTAATTGTACCTATGAACAACATAGATTAAGTGTTATTGTTGTTGGTTTGGCTCAAGGAAACTATGTCAGATTATTAAATGGAGAAGAAGTTCGTTATGTAGATGATAGTACAAAAGCATTTTTTACTGGCACTTTTGATGACGGATCAAATTATAATGTAACTGTCCAAGAACAGCCTTCTGCTCCAAATCAATTGTGCACTGTGATGAATCCAGAAGGTAACTTTATGGGTGAAGATGTTATATTAAATGTTAATTGTGTTACCAATCAATATCAACTCGGAATGAATGTTTCTGGTTTAGCTGAAAATAACAATTTAACAATAAGTAGTGGCAGTGAATCAATTGAAATTACAAATAACGGAGTCACGTATTTTGAAGACTTGTTGGATGATTCGTCCACTTATTTTATTGAAGTGATTAACCAACCGACCTCTCCAAATCAATCATGTAATATTGTTGTCCCTGGTGGAACAATAAATGGATCTGATAAGATATTAGATGTTATATGTACAACGGATACATTTTTTGTTAGTGGAACTGTGATTAATTTGGCACAAAACAATAGCATTTCTTTAAGTATCAATACATTTTCAGGTTCAATAACTGTTGTTGACAGTACCTTTGTTTTTCCAGAACCTTTAGCTGATAATACAGAATTTGAAGTATCTATTGCTTCTCAACCCAAAAATCCAATTCAAAACTGCACTCTTAATAATGCTAGTGGCACAATTAATGCAGCAGATATAACAAATATTGAAGTTATTTGTAATGAAGTGGATTATTTTATTGGAGTGACAGTAACTGGCTTAACTAATAATAATTTTATGACGTTAAGAAATGAAAACAATAATAACAACTTGTCAGTATGGTTTGAAGGCCCTTATGTATTTTTTGAAACATTGGCAGATCAAGAAAGCTATAACATCATTGTTTCAACACAACCCAGTGATCCGATTCAAAACTGTAGCGTAGAAAACGGAAGTGGCACTATAAATGCGCAAGATGTGGATGATATTATTGTGACTTGTGAAGCCAGTTCAGAAGTTATTTTTAGACAAAGTTTTGAATAAAGACTCGTAAAAAGTTAAATTCTACTCAAATAAAACAGAGCATTAAAAATTTGCTCTGTTTTATTTCTGTTCATTGAAGTATTTTCACAACCGGCACAATGCCTAAAATCACTCTGAAAATACCGTAAAAGTGTCATCTTATCTTGAATCAAGAAAAATTCTTACCCCTTGAGTAAAGTAAATAATGATCGAATGATTTTAGTAATGCGTTTGTTATTTTCTTTCATAAAAGATGCATCTGTTCCACTAAGCAAAAACCACTCATGCAACAATTGTGTGGCTTTTTCATTAGAGTCTATTGTTTCTTCACCACTCATGCGTTTAGATAAAATCTCAACTTGATAAGCAAGACGCTGTTCTTTATAGGCATCAGGTGAGGCTATACCTGTTAAATATTCAGCAGCAATTAAAATGTCATTGGCTTTTGCTGAAAAATCAGCAGCAGGTTTGTCAGCATATTTTAAACGCTTTTCTAATTTTAAAGTCACCTTTTTGTTGTTAAGTGGTTTGCATTTTTTCCATTTTTCATTGGCATCATCTTGTGTGATGGTGCCTAATTCTAATTTTTGGCAAATATCAGCAAATTTTTGTATGTTTTTTAATTCAGTAACGATTTCAGAGTTTGCTAAGGCTGCTATTTTATTCTGGCATGAATCAATTATAATGTTCGCTTTAGATTGCAGTGCTTTGTTGTCAATATTCAATGCATGAAATTCATCTTTGAACTTTTCAATCAAACTACTGATACCGTTTGCAGTTTTTTCATTATCAATTCCTGTAGCACAAGCTTTGATCAATTGATCAGCAGACTCATAGAGTGCCTTATTTTCTTGTTTGACTTGATCTCTTTGCAATTTAATTCTATTAAATACAGCATCATTGGCTTTACGAAAGGCTTTCCATAATTTTCTTTCTTGGGATTGTTGAACAATACCTGCGTTTTTCCATTCCTGTTGTAAACCTTTGGCTTGCTCTATTGCAGAATCAAGGTCTTCTAGTTCTATCAGTTGATTGGCATGCTCAATTAGTTTCTCTTTTCTGCGTTCAGCCACTTTATAAGATTCTTTTAAATGTTTATCAATGCGGGTGATACCAGAGCGAATTCTTGCTGCACATTTTCCTCTTACTTTAGGCGGAACTTTGTCTAAATTTCTTAATTGCTTAATGGCATTGCGAACCATTCGTGCTAAGTCTCGGTCTTCAGTTTGTTCGAGATCTATGTCATGTAACGCTTGAATATCGGTTTCAACTTGTTCAAGTTCATTTCCCCAGATTTCAGAGCGTTTTTCAAAAAACTTTTGCGCTGGTTTAAATAAAGCCTCTTGGACTGCACGAAACTGACTATAGAGTTCTTGATTACGAACGCCATATCGATCACCTTCTAGTTTTTCATGATCTTCCATGTCTTTCCACATTTTATTGGACTCTTTCATCTTTTTCAGAAGTGCATCGGGATGTGTTCCTGTGCCAATGAGTTCTTTGAGTTCCTCTATTAATCTAGAACGGACTTTATCATTGCTCCATGTTTGCCATTGTCTTAATTCTTTGAGTTCATTCCACAAAGAGTCAAATTGAAACTTATTGTCTTTTATCAGTTGGTGAAAGCCTGCAATTTTCTTGTTTTCTGCAATTTTATTGATGGCAATTTTTGCATCGGCTAAGTGACCATCTTTGATCAATTTCTGTACTGTTGGAATGGCTTCAACTGCATTTTTGGCGGCTTCATCTCTTAATGCGGCAGAATTTTCAATCTTTTCAGCCAATAGCAGCATGGCATTATCAAAACGGTTTTTCAAAGTAGAAAAAGCTGTGTTTTTGTGGGCTTTTTGTGCCTGTGTATCCCACATTTTTCTAAACTGACTGATTTGATTAGGTTGGTTGTATTTATGTTTTAATGCCGCATCTAGTTTATCTGCTACTTCTAATAATTTTTCAGGCAAGTCTTGTTGTTTTGATTGGGCATCCCGCAATGATTTTAATGCAGCTAAAGACTGATCAAATTCTTGCTTTTGTTCTGAGCTGGCATGCTTCAAATCAAATCCTGAGTATTTGCTAATTTGAGTTTGTACCTCTTCCCAAGTTGATTTTTGACTATTAGAAAGAGAGGTTTTTAGTTCAGCCAGCTTGCTATTGATTCTTTGTTTTCGTTGTTGCTCCAAAAAGGCATCACGTTGTTTTGGGTCAAATGTTAAACTTGCTGTTCTGTGGGCTCCTTCAAATCTTTGACTGAGTTCAGCTAGATTATTGTCTTGTTTTAGTTCTTGCCAAAGTGAAAATATATTATCAACATCTGCTTTGCTGGATGCGCTGGCATTATGAATCAGCTTTTCCATTTTTTCACACAAGTCTAAAGCCTTTTTATGGGTTATTTTTGTGTTGTCAGAATCACCCTCTAATTTTTCTTGAATGGCTTTGAATGAAGTTTTATCTTTATTTTTAATGAGTTTTGCAATGCGTTTTAATGTAGCTGGTTTGCTTATTTTACTCACCAATAATTGGCGCAGCTTCAAATCTTTTTCGGTGGTTAATAAATCACCCAGTAAACCTTGTTTTTCTATTTTATTAATACAAAACTCACGGATGTCTTTATTTTGTGAAAACTCTGCTGCCATTTCAATCGTTCTGATGTCTGAAATGTGCTTTACAATAGAGAGTTGAGCATCGTCTTGGTTATTTTTAAACCAATCTTGGATGATCTTATAGGCAGCCAGCTTGACTGACTTATGTGAATCATTTTCTGCAATTTTTGCCAATAAAGTAAAATCCTTAAGTCGTCTCAATGCGGCAGTTCGAACAACTTCAGATTCGTCGTTTTGACTAATATGGCTTAGCTGGGCTTTTAATTCTGGCGACGTATCATGGCTAACAGCATTAGCTCTGATAGTGGCATCTTTATTTTTCCAGTTGGGTTTTTTAAATAAATTTAGAATACTCATGCGGCTTCTCTCTCTAATAAATTTTTAGTAATAAACAGTAATTGTTTCTCCGCATCGTCAATTTTGTATAACTTGCGGGCGATAGGTTTTTGGTTGGCTTGTTTTAAAAACCACCCAATGTGTGATCTTGCAATCATCATGCCTTTGTGTTGACCATAAAAATCATGAAGATTTTCAACATGCTCGTACATGGTTTGAATAATCTCTTGATTTGATGGTCTGGCCAAAAGGTCGCCAGTGTTTAAATAGTGCAAAACTTCACGAAAAATCCATGGATTGCCTTGAGCAGCACGTCCTATCATAATGCCATCGCAGTGAGTTTCTTCAAATACGAATTGGGCTTTTTGCGGAGTATTAATGTCTCCATTGGCAATCACTGGAATATCAATATTTTGTTTGACCATTTTAATGTGGCTATAATCTGCAAAGCCAGTATATTTCTGAACGCGTGTTCTTCCATGAATAAACAAGGCCTTAATGCCACAATCTTGGGCTATTTGTGCGACTTCTAAACAATTGATTGAACTGTCATCAATTCCCAATCTGATTTTTAGGGTAACAGGACAATCAACAGCTTGAACAGTGGCTTGTAAAATGTCTTTGATTAATGCTGGATGCGCCAAGAGGGCAGAACCACAGGATTTTTTATAGACTTTTTTAGCAGGACATCCCATATTGATGTCAATAATTTGTGATCCATTGTTAGCATTATATTGAGCAGCTAGGGCCACCATTTCTGCATCAGCTCCTGCAATTTGAGTCACAATTGGACCTGGTTCCCCATCGTGGTTGCGTCTGAATTTACTTTTAGCTGATTTCAATAAGGATAAGTCACAAGATAACATTTCGGATACCAAATATCCCGCACCCAATTTTCGACACAGTTGTCGAAAGGGTCTATCGGTCACGCCTGACATCGGTGCAAGAGCAACCGAATTTGGGAGAGTGTATGGACCGATTTTGAGAATGGGTAGTTTCATGGACTTTAATTTACACCAAAGCTGCGGCTATTTTAAATCCAGAAACCCAAGTACCGATTGCTGAGCCTAAGTTGGTAAGGATAAAAACCAATAATATTCGAGTCACTGGATTTTTCCACCAACCTTTTAATTCCGAGGCATCTGTTTGTAAGGCTTCAAAATCAGCCACTAAGGGTTTTCTAAAATAAGTTTCAACCAAAGCAGCGACCATTCCGGCTGCCACTGCAGGGTTTAGGGAAGTGATGGGTGCAGCAATGAAGGCTGTAATAATAGTGACTATATGAGCACGGGCCACAGCAGCTCCAATGGCCGCAAATACGCCATTAAAAATGACCCAAGTTTTGATCAGATCCCAGCCCAAATCGGGTGAGCGGCTAAATCCAATGGTAAATCCAGCAATAATGACGGCAGTAATTATCCAAGGTAAATATTTTAACCATTTTCCACCAGGAGGGATAATATCAAGTTCTGCCACTGTTTTATCGGCTTCAATCTTATTTTTGATCGATTCACTCATTCCTTTTAAATGACCAGCACCAATAACGACAAGGATATTTTTAGCTTCTTTATCTTTACTTTCTTGTAATAATCTAGCAGCCATATAGTCATCACGTTCATGAATTAAACTGGTATATAGAGGTTGTGATTCATCTGCAAAATCAGAAAATGTACTTTCAAGAACATCACCAGACTTTAATTTTTCAATTTCTTCAGCTGTAATTTCTTCTTTTTCAAAAAAACCACCAAAGCTAAACATTAAACCCAGTTTGTCCCTAAATTTCATAGAGCGCCAAGCCCGCTTCATGGTAGTGCGAATATTGCGGTCAATTTTCCACAGTGTTAAGCCTTTTTCATTGGCTTGGTTGATTGCCGCCTTCATTTCTGCGCCAGGTTCTACACCCAGTTGATTTGCTAACCTGTTTTGGTAGGCAGACAAAGCCAAATTGACGGCAATCATACTGGTTTGTTTGTTTTTGATTATTTTCAACAGATCCATATTTTTGTATTTATCGGGATTAGTCATGGCTTCAAATCGCATGTCATCTAACTCGATAGCAACGGTATCAAACGCATTGGTTTCGAGTAATTCATTGACTTTATCGACACTTGTTTGTGAAACGTGCGCTGTGCCTAAGATGACAAAATTCTTATCGTCTTGTGAAATGATTTGATGCGGTTGTTGTTCTAGAATTGCTTGAACTTCAGTGTTGTCTTGCAAGTTATTACCCTAATTTTACAAAACCAGTGATTTTATCATTGCTTTATTGATTGCCAAAGCAATATGTTATAAATCAAAAAAAGTAAAGTAAGTTAATTGCAATTGAGGTTGTTAAAACTGATATTAAAGAAATGTTTGATTATTTTAATAGATATATTTGAAATATAATTCCATGTATAATGGTCTATCATTTTTTCCCAAAACCAATTATTTATGAAAATATCACATTCTCCCGTCATCAATTCAGGTATTCCTAATGAAAAAAGAGTTGAGATAAAAGAATATTTTAACCAAACATTTGACCTTTATGAGAAGCTTTTTACCGTCATTGTTGATGACAGGGGCTTTTTTGAGAAAGCCGATAGATTAAGACACCCATTGGTTTTTTATTTTGGACACACAGCAACTTTTTTTGTTAATAAACTACGCGTTGCAAAAATAATTACAGAACGTGTCAGTTCTAAACTAGAAGCGCTGCTTGCCATTGGCGTGGATGAAATGTCATGGGATGATTTAGATGAAAATAATTATGAATGGCCTTCGGTTCAAGAAGTACAAAATTATAGAAATGAAGTTAGGTCATTGGTGAATTCACTCATAGATGAACTGCCCTTAGAACTACCAATTAATTGGGAAGATCCGTTTTGGATTATTATGATGGGTATTGAGCATGAAAAAATTCACTTAGAAACCTCATCAGTACTCATTCGTCAACTGCCACTTGAGTATCTGAAATCTAGTGATGATTGGCCGTTGTTTGAAATAACTGATTCTGCTGCACCAGAAAATAAATTAATCAGCATTGAAGATGGAACGGTTAAACAAGGCAAACAAGAACCATCAGAACAATATGGATGGGACAATGAATATGGTCTAAAAATAACAGATGTCGCTGCTTTTAATGCCAGTAAATTTTTAGTCAGTAATCGTGAGTTCCTTGAATTTGTTGAAGATGGTGCTTATGAAGTTGAACAATGGTGGACCAAAGAAGGCTGGGAATGGTTGTCTTTCTCAAAATCAAAACACCCCGTTTTTTGGATAGAGATTGACAATGGATTTCAATACAGAGCCATGACTGAAGTGATTGATATGCCTTGGAGTTGGCCTGTTGATGTTAATTATTTGGAAGCCAAGGCTTTTTGTCGCTGGTTAAGTGCGACTAAAGGCAAGCACATTAGGTTACCTACTGAAGCAGAATATTATCGTATATATGACGAATCCATTGATGAATCAGCCTTCAAAAAGGGTCAATTAAAAGCCAATATTAACCTTGAATTAGCAGCTTCTTCTTGTCCAGTTGATTTATTTGCTCACGGTGACTTCTATAATGTCATTGGCAATGTATGGCAATGGACAGAGACAGCTATTGATGGATTGAAAGGATTTAAGGTGCATCCTTCATATGATGATTTTTCCGTGCCAACTTTTGATGGCAAGCATAATTTAATGAAAGGAGGAAGCTGGATTTCTACTGGCAATGAGCTATTAAGAGAATCACGTTATGCTTTTAGACGCCATTTTTTTCAACACGCAGGTTTTAGATATGTTGAATCTGAAACATTGGTTGACGGTGAATATAATATGTATGAAACAGATTCCTTGATTTCACAATATTTGGAATTTCATTACGGAAAAGAATACTTTAAAATTGCTAACTTTCCTAAAGCTTGTATCGAAAAAATTCTGCCGCATTTAGAAGGTGTTAACACTAAAAAAGCACTGGATATTGGTTGTGCAGTGGGCCGCAGTAGCTTTGAAATGGCAAGATACTATGATGAAGTGGATGCTTTGGATTTTTCAACACGTTTTATTCTTAATGCCATTGCTTTGAGAGATCAAGAAAAGATCCGTTATCTCATTGATGATGAAGGTGAATTAACTACATTAAAGGAATTTAGACTGTCTGATTTAGAATTGGGTGACAAAGCCAAAGAAATTAATTTTTTCCAAGGCGATGCGTGTAATCTAAAACCTCAGTATAGAGGTTATGATTTAATTTTTGCAGGAAATCTAATTGACAGATTGTATGAGCCAAAACTTTTTTTACAAGACATGATTGATCGAATTAACCCAGGCGGATTGTTTGTTATTACTTCACCCTATACATGGCTTGAAGAATATACAGATAAGGAAAACTGGTTGGGCGGTAAAAAAATTAATGGTGAAAATTTCACCACTTTAGATGGGTTGCATGAATGTTTGGATGATGATTTTGAATTGCAAGATGTACCGTATAATGTTCCTTTTGTTATCAGAGAAACGCGACGTAAACACCAATTGACTGTAGCACAAATGACGGTGTGGAAGAAAAAATCTCAGTAGATAAAATTAATGAAAAATACCATTCAAAAAATTGGTAACTGTCTTTGTGGCGATGTCCAAATCGATGCCAAAGAAATTAAAATCAATGTGGGTGCCTGCCATTGTGCCTCTTGCCGTAAATGGGGAGGTCCATTGTTATCTGTAGATTGTGGCTCGAAAGTATCAATTGTCAATAAGTAAAATGTGTCAATATATGATTCATCTGACTGGGCTGAACGTGGTTTTTGTATGCAATGTGGATCACATCTGTTTTATAGATTAAAACAGACCAATCAATATATTATTCCAGTTGGATTATTTGAAGGGGAAGAGTTTATTTTTGACCATCAAATCTTTGTTGAAGAGAAACCAGAGTATTATTGTTTTGCTAATAAAACAAAAAATATGATAGGTGCAGAAATTTTTGCAGAATTCAATTCAGAAACTTAAGCTCAATGCAAAATTAACTCGGTTGCGTCATTGAAGCCCTTAATGATACAATCACATCTTAAACTTAAAATAGAGTAGTATCAATTATCATGAAGCATATCAAAAAATTATCCATTATTAGTTCACTTTTATTCTCATCTTTGACGATTGCTAAAGATGAGCAAAAACTTTCTTGGCAATCAACGCAAGTAGCAGATGGTCTGTATATGTTATCAGGCGTAGGTGGATTTACTGGTGGGAATTTGGGTTTATCAGTTGGTGAAGATGGAGTTATATTGATTGATGATGCTATGCCATCAACTTTAGATATTATGAATCAAGCCATCAAAGGCATCACAGATAAACCGATAGATTTCGTCATTAACACCCATGTTCATGGAGATCATGCAGGTAACAATGAGGTGATGGGCAATAATGGTGTTCATATTGTTGCGCATGAAAATTTGAGAAAACACCTTCTCACAAAAGGCGTACAAGCCGCTGATGGTTCAATGAAACAAGCACCCAAAGCCTCTTTACCTGTGATTACCTTTTCAGATTCAATCGATTTTCATCTGAATGGAATGAACGCACACGTATTTCATTTACCTAATGCGCACACTGATGGTGATTCAGCGATTCATTTTACTGACGCCAATGTGATTCACATGGGTGATACATTCTTTAATGGCATGTTTCCTTATATAGATTACAGCAGTGGAGCAAGCTTAGATGGTTATATTAAAGCACAAAAAACGGTATTAGCTCGATCAGATGCAGAAACTAAAATTATTCCTGGTCATGGTCCATTGGCTAATATGAAAGATTTGCAAGCATCAATAGACATGTTGGAAGATGCAAAAAATATGGTTTCTGAACTAGTAAAAGCAGGTAAAACCGAAGAGCAAATATTGGCCAAGAATCCATTGAATGAAAAATATGGTTCAATGAGTTGGGGTTTTATCACAACAGAAAGAATGACTAAACAATTAATTAATGGTGTTTCTCAACCAAACACGCACAGTCACTCAGGATCGGAAGAACACTCTCATTAATTAAATGCTAAAAATCATGTGCTTGTTTTCTTAAAGGTCAGTGATTTTTTGACTGTTGGCCATTCTTCTTTTGTAATCGAAAAGACGACAGTGTCACGGTAGCTCCCATCAGAATCAAGCAAGTGGTTTCTAAGTATTCCATCTTGCTTGGCACCAAGCCGAGCAATGGCATTTCTTGAAGCTAAGTTATGCCAATTGGTTCTAAATTCCACTGCTATACAGTTCAACTC
>JBGCFT010000292.1:0-9566 GCA_045107085.1 Marinicellaceae bacterium
TTTATTACTTGTGTATTACTTAAGAATCTTAGCAACAACACCTGCACCAACTGTGCGGCCGCCTTCACGAATTGCAAAGCGCAATCCTTCTTCCATCGCAATTGGATTGATTAACGTAACAACCATTTTCACATTATCTCCTGGCATTACCATCTCAACACCTTCTGGCAATTCACATGCGCCAGTAATATCTGTAGTACGGAAATAAAACTGAGGTCTATAACCTTTGAAAAATGGTGTGTGACGCCCACCTTCATCTTTTGACAAAATATATACTTCTGCCTCAAAATCTGTATGCGGCGTAATTGTTCCAGGATGTGCTAAAATTTGACCACGTTCTACGTCATCACGCTTTGTACCACGTAATAAAACACCAACGTTTTCACCAGCACGTCCTTCGTCTAGCAACTTACGAAACATCTCAACACCAGTACAAACAGTTTTTTGCGTGTCTCTGATGCCAATAATTTCTAGCTCTTCACCAACTTTCACAACTCCACGCTCAACACGTCCTGTTACAACTGTTCCACGACCTGAAATTGAGAACACATCTTCAATCGGCAATAGGAATGCTTGATCTACATCACGAACTGGCTCAGGTATATAGTCATCCAATACATCTAATAATTTTGCAATAGATGGAACACCAATATCACTTGTATCACCTTCCAAGGCTTTAAGTGCAGATCCCATAACCATTGGTGTATCATCACCAGGGAAATCATAATCACTTAATAGTTCACGGATTTCCATTTCAACTAATTCTAATAATTCTTCATCATCAACTTGGTCACATTTGTTCATGTATACAACAATATAAGGTACGCCAACCTGACGACCCAGTAAGATGTGCTCACGTGTCTGTGGCATTGGACCATCTGCAGCAGATACCACTAAGATAGCTCCATCCATTTGAGCAGCACCAGTAATCATATTCTTAACGTAATCAGCATGGCCTGGACAATCTACGTGTGCATAGTGACGACCTTCAGTTTCATACTCTACGTGTGCTGTGGCAATTGTTATACCACGCTCACGCTCTTCTGGTGCATTATCAATTTGATCATAATCTTTGAATTCACCACCTTGAAGTTCAGCTGCAACTTTAGTTAGTGCTGCTGTCAATGTAGTTTTACCGTGATCTACGTGACCAATTGTTCCCACATTTACATGGGGTTTGTTGCGTTCAAATTTTTCTTTAGACATCTTTTTTCTCTATTGCTAAATATGTTAATTCTTTAGTTTAATCTTACTTATTAAATACATTATCAGATGCAATCTCATAATGATCGAACTCCATTGAGTAGCTTGCTCGTCCTTGTGTGGCAGAACGTAAATCCGTTGCATAACCAAACATTTTCGACAATGGAATAAAAGCTTTAATCACTTTTCCTGATATAGAATCCTCTATACCATCGAGAGATCCTTTCTTTTTATTCACATCTCCAACTACATCACCCATATATTCTTCAGGTGTTGAAACTTCAACTTTCATTATAGGCTCAAGCACTACTGGCCCCGCCTCTAATGCACCATTCCGAAAAGCTATCGAAGCGGCAATTTTGTAGGCCAATTCTGAAGAATCTACTTCGTGAAACGTACCATCCAATAACGTTGCTTTACAATCAACTACAGGATATCCTGCTAGCACACCATTTTCCATCTGTTCTTGTATGCCTTTGTCAATTGAAGGAATAAATTCTTTTGGAATTACCCCTCCTTTAATTTGATCTTCAAAAATATAACCTTCACCTTGACTTAATGGCTCTAGTTTTATCTTCACATGCCCATACTGGCCTTTTCCACCAGATTGCTTTATGAACTTTCCTTCTTGTTCAACTGTTTTTGTAATTGTCTCTCTGTAGGCCACCTGAGGGTTACCAACATTAGCATCAACCTTAAATTCCCGCTTCATGCGATCAACAATTATATCAAGGTGCAATTCACCCATTCCTGCAATAATTGTCTGACCTGACTCTTCATCAGAGCTCACTCTAAACGACGGATCCTCTTGAGCAAGTTTGCCAAGCGCCACCTTCATTTTATCTTGGTCAGCTGTTGTTCGCGGTTCTACAGCAACCGCAATAACAGGTTCCGGAAAATCCATTTTTTCCAATGTTATTACCGATTGATTAGCACACAAAGTCTCACCCGTACTAACGTCTTTCATGCCAACTACTGCTGCAATATCTCCAGCCCTTACTTCATTAATCTCTTCTCTAGAGTTTGAATGCATTTGAAGCAATCGCCCAATGCGTTCTTTTTTACCTTTGACAGGATTAAATACCATGTCTCCTGTTTTGACTGTACCCGAATAAACTCTTAAGAAAGCCAAAGAACCCACAAAAGAATCAGTTGCAATTTTAAAAATTAAAGCCGCAAAAGGCTCGGCATCATCAGCCAATCTTTCAGCTTCAGTCTCCTGCCTATCATCTAAAATTCCAGTAATAGCAGGTACATCTTTAGGAGAAGGCATCAACTCAACTACTTTGTCTAGCATGGCTTGAACACCTTTATTTTTGAAGGCTGAACCACAAAGACAACAAACAATTTCGTTATTGATCGTTCTCAATCTTAAGCCTTGAAGAATTTCAGAATCTGTTAACAAACCTTCTTCCAGGTACTTGTCCATCAATTCCTCATTGGCTTCAGCAGCAGATTCTATAACATATTCTCTTGCTGCCTCGCATTCTGCTAACATATTTTCCGGGATTTCGTTAGCCGTATATTCCATTCCCATATTTTCTTCTTTCCAATAGATTGCTTTCATCCTTAACAAATCTACTAAACCTACAAAATTCTCTTCAGAACCAATCGGCAACTGTAACGGAACTGCTACTGCCCCAAGTTTATCTTTAATATTTTGAACTACTCGTTCAAAATCAGCACCAATTCTATCCATTTTATTGATAAATGCAAGTCTTGGTACCTTATACTTATCAGCTTGCCTCCAAACAGTTTCGGATTGAGGCTCAACACCACCCACAGCACAAAAAACTGCTACCGCCCCATCTAAAACCCTTAAAGATCTTTCAACCTCAATGGTAAAGTCAACGTGGCCGGGCGTATCTATTATATTCACCCTGTGATCATCAAATTGACCATCCATCCCAGACCAAAAACAAGTTGTAGCTGCAGAAGTAATGGTAATACCTCTTTCTTGTTCTTGCTCCATCCAATCCATTGTTGCATTGCCGTCGTGCACCTCCCCCATCTTGTGAGAGACACCTGTGTAAAACAAAATCCTTTCTGTTGTTGTTGTCTTTCCTGCGTCTATGTGAGCCATAATTCCAATGTTACGATATCTTTCGATAGGAGTTATTCTCGACATAATATTTTAAATTTTATTACTAGTTAAATACTAAAGCTTACTGCACTACCATCTGTAGTGAGCGAATGCCTTATTAGCTTCAGCCATTTTATGTACGTCTTCACGTTTTTTCATTGCTGCGCCGCGATCGTGTAAAGCATCTGACAACTCTCCAGCTAATCTAGCTGGCATTCCGTCTTCACCACGCTTTCTTGCAGCATCAATTGTCCAACGCATAGCTAATGCCATTTGTCTTTTTGGCCTCACTTCAACAGGTACTTGATATGTGGCACCACCAACTCTTCTTGATTTAACTTCTACCATTGGTTTAACTTTAGATAGAGCCGCTTCACATAATTCTATTGCGTCGCCCTTTTCCTTAGCCACTACCGCATCCAAAGCTCCATAAATTATTTTTTCAGCTACAGATTTTTTCCCATCAACCATAACCATATTCATGAATTTACTAATCAATTCACTACCAAATTTTGGATCTGGTAAAACTTCTCTTTTAAAATTACTTTTCTTTCTTGACATTTTATTTAACCTTTTTTACTTCTCAAAAAGAGCAGAGCTTCAACTCACGTTCTCTTTAAAATACTAAAATTAACTTTTAGGACGCTTTGTTCCGTATTTTGAACGACCTTGCTTTCTATCGCCAACACCAGCTGTATCCAGAGCACCGCGAACAACATGGTAGCGAACACCAGGCAAATCTTTTACACGACCGCCTCGAATTAAAACAATACTATGCTCTTGTAAGTTATGGCCTTCACCACCAATATAACTTGTTACTTCAAATCCGTTAGTTAATCTAACACGGGCCACTTTACGTAATGCAGAGTTAGGTTTTTTAGGAGTAGTTGTATACACACGAGCACATACCCCACGTCTTTGTGGACATGCTTCTAAAGCCGGTACATTTGTCTTATAAGCTTTTGCTTTTCTTGGCTTTCTTACTAATTGGTTTATCGTTGCCATATTTTTTTTCTTTACCCTATAGAAAACAAAAGACAGGCTAGTCGAGACTGGCCTGTCAAATTAAGAACGGGGATTTTAGTGATTCTCATCCCTTTAGTCAAGTAATGTTTTGATAATTTATCAATTTAATTACTTCTTTAGTTAATTATTATTAATTATTCAATTTTGCCGCAGTCAAGACTGCAGCAAACTAAACAGCTATTCTTCAATCAGTGTGGCAGAATCATTGTCTTCGATTAATAACGAATCTTCTTCTATTGCCAATAAATCTGACTTTAATTCAGCTTCTCTGGTCTTCCTGCGCTCTTGATGATAAGCCAACCCAGTGCCTGCTGGAATTAATCTACCAACAATTACGTTTTCCTTCAGTCCTAACAAGTAGTCTTTAGACCCTCTAACAGAAGCCTCGGTTAAGACCCTTGTGGTTTCTTGGAATGAAGCAGCCGATATAAATGATTCTGTTGCTAATGATGCTTTGGTAATACCCAGTAACATCAATTCATAAGCAACAGGAATGCCGTCTTTTCTTAATATATCTTTATTTATTTCAGTCACTTCTTTTAATGATACTTGTTCTGATTTTAATAAATCAGAATCACCAGGTGAAACAACTTCAACTTTTCTTAACATCTGCCTAATAATTGTTTCGATGTGTTTATCATCTATTCTAACACCTTGTAGTCGGTAAACGTCTTGAATTTCATTTACTAAATAATTAGCCAGCGCTTCAATACCTTGCAACCTTAAAATGTCGTGAGGACTTGGTTCACCTTCTACTACAACTTCACCTTTATCTACATGCTCACCTTCAAACACTATGATTTGGCGCCATTTAGGTATCAATGTTTCTACATTTTCCCCGTCTGCTGTTGTAATAACCAGTCTATTTTTAGTTTTAGTTTCTTTACCAAATGAAACAATACCAGCTGCTTCAGCTTGTAATGCTGCATCTTTAGGTTTTCTGGCTTCGAACAAATCAGCAACACGAGGCAAACCACCAGTAATATCTCTATTTTTTGAAGACTCTTGTGGAATTTTTGCAAGAAAATCACCCACCTTTACTTCTTCTTTATTTTGGATATTAATGGTTGCTCCAGGCGGTAAGAAATACTGAGCAGGAATATCTGTGCCCGGTATCATAACAGCCTTACCACGTTTGTTTTCTAAACGTATCGTAGGACGCATGTCTTTGCCTTTTGACCCACGTGTTTTTGGGTCAGTTATAACAAAACTGGTTAATCCAGTTAATTCATCTACTTGTTCTTGCACAGTAACGTTGTCTTGGAAATCGATGAAATTTACCACACCTGCCACTTCAGTTACAATTGGATGTGTATGTGGGTCCCATGTTACCAATATATCACCACCTTTAACTTTGGCACCGTCATTTACATTGATTACCGATCCATATGGAATTTTATAACGCTCTTTCTCTCTACCATTTGTTTCATGGATAGACAACTCACCCGATCGTGAAATTGCTACTAAGTTTTTGTTTCTATTTTTAACAGTTTTGATATTGTGTAATTTAGCCACACCGTCTGCTTTAATCTGAATTTGATTATTTGCAGCTTGCTTGGAAGCAACACCACCAATATGGAATGTTCTCATAGTTAGCTGTGTACCAGGTTCGCCAATACTCTGTGCTGCAACTACACCAACAGCTTCACCAATACTGACAAACTTACCACGAGATAAATCACGCCCGTAACAACTTGCACATATACCTGTTTTGGCTTCACAAGTAATTGGAGACCTTACTTTTAATGAATCAATACCATATTCTTCAATCTTAGAGACCCAGTATTCATCTATGACTTGATTCTGCTTTATTATAGGCTCTTCATCACCTTCTTTTGAATAAATATCTTCAGCAATCACTCTGCCCAACACCCTGTCACCCAAAGTTTGGACCACTTCACCACCAGAAACTATTGCTTGCATATTCATGCCGCTTATAGTGCCACAATCAACTTCTGTGATTACCACATCTTGAGCCACATCCACTAATCTACGTGTTAAATAACCAGAGTTAGCTGTTTTAAGTGCTGTATCAGCCAAACCTTTTCGAGCTCCATGAGTCGAAATAAAGTATTGCATGACATCTAAGCCTTCTCTAAAGTTTGCTTTAATTGGAGATTCAATGATAGAACCATCAGGTTTTGCCATTAATCCACGCATACCAGATAACTGTCTCATTTGTGCTGGGGAACCCCTTGCACCTGAATCAGCCATTACAAAGACTGAGTTCATTGAATCTTGATCAACAGTATCACCTGCTGATGTTTTCACCTTGTCAGTACCCAAAGCACTCATCATAGACTTTGCTACTTCTTCATTGGCGCGAGACCAAATGTCGATTACTTTATTATATCTTTCTCCAGCAGTAACTAAACCAGAAGAATATTGTCCTTGAATTGCCAATACTTCTTTTTCAGAATCATCTAGGATTGTTTTCTTTTCTTCAGGAATTATCAAGTCATCTACACCAATTGACATACCTGAGTATGTTGCATACCTAAAACCAGTATACATTAATTGATCTGCGAATATTACTGTATCTTTAACGCCTCTTTGATGATAGCAATTATTCAATAGTTTTGAGATGTTCTTTTTTGATAAAACCACGTTGATATTTTCAAAATCAAAACCCTTTGGTAATATTTTATTCAACAAAGATCGGCCAACTGTTGTATCAACAATTTTAGTTGTTACGTTTTCATTGCCGGCATCATCGACTTCTGTGAACTTTAACCTTACTTTGATTTTTGCTTGTAACGTCACTTTTTCATTATCGTATGCACGTTGGACCTCATCAGTATCAGCAAAAATCATGCCTTCGCCAGCCTGATTTACTAACTCCCTTGTCATATAATACAAACCCAAGACCACGTCTTGAGAAGGTACGATAATAGGTTCACCACTTGCAGGGGATAAAATATTATTGGTTGACATCATCAATGTGCGCGCTTCTAATTGAGCCTCAATAGATAATGGCACGTGAACCGCCATTTGGTCACCATCAAAATCAGCATTAAATGCAGTACAGACTAATGGGTGTAATTGTATGGCTTTTCCTTCAATTAAGATGGGTTCAAATGCCTGAATACCCAACCTGTGTAATGTTGGTGCACGATTCAACATCACTGGATGCTCACGAATTACTTGAGCCAAGATGTCCCACACTTCAGGCGTCTCATCTTCTACACTTCGTTTTGCAGCTTTGATTGTAGAAACAAAATCATTTTGTAATAATTTACCTAAAATAAATGGTTTGAATAACTCTAGGGCCATTTTCTTTGGTAAACCACATTGGTGTAACTTTAAAGTTGGGCCAACAACAATCACCGAACGGCCTGAATAATCGACACGTTTACCCAAAAGATTTTGACGGAAACGACCTTGTTTTCCTTTAATCATATCAGCTAAAGATTTTAATGGTCTTTTATTTGTTCCAGTAATTGCTCTGCCACGTCTGCCATTATCTAATAAGGCATCAACTGATTCTTGCAACATACGTTTTTCATTACGCACAATAATATCTGGTGCATGTAAATCTAACAATCTTCCTAAACGATTATTTCTATTGATTACGCGTCGGTATAAGTCATTCAAATCTGAAGTTGCAAACCTTCCACCATCAAGCGGAACTAATGGTCGTAATTCCGGAGGTAAAACTGGCAAAACCGTCATAATCATGTGTTCAGGGCGGTTTCCTGATTTAACAAAAGAATCAAATAATTTAATTCTTTTTGAAAGTCTCTTAATTTTAGTCACAGATCGTGTTGATTCTATTTCCTCATGAAATTGAACCAATGATTTGTTAAGATTGATGTCTTGAAGCAAGTCGAAAATAGCTTCCGCGCCCATCTTGGCTTTAAACTCATCACCCCATGATTCGATAGCATTAGTGTATTGCTCATCAGTTAATAGTGAACCTTTTTCCAAATCAGTCATACCAGGATCAGTTACTACAAATGATTCAAAGTATAAGATACGTTCGATTTCTCTTAATGTCATTTCTAACATTAACCCGATTCTTGATGGTAAAGACTTTAAGAACCAAATGTGTGCAACTGGACTAGCTAAAGCTATATGGCCCATGCGGTCACGTCTCACTTTAGATAACGTTACCTCTGTTCCACATTTTTCACAGACTACCCCTCTGTGCTTCATGCGCTTGTATTTACCACACAAACACTCATAATCTTTAACTGGTCCGAAAATAGCGGCACAAAACAACCCATCCCTTTCTGGCTTAAATGTTCTGTAGTTAATAGTTTCCGGCTTTTTAACTTCACCAAATGACCATGAACGAATCAACTCAGGTTGAGCTAAGCTTGCCTTAATCGCATCAAAATCTTGTATTTCTTTTTGTGGATTAAACAGTTTAAGTAAATCTTTCACATTTTTCTCCTGATTTTATTCGTTTTCTAATTCTATATTTAAGCCCAATGAACGTACTTCTTTTACTAGTACATTAAACGACTCTGGCATTCCAGCCACTATTTCATGGCGCCCATCAACGATATTTTTATAAGATTGATTTCTACCAATTACGTCATCAGATTTCACTGTTAACATTTCTTGTAATGTATAAGCGGCACCATATGCTTCTAGGGCCCAAACTTCCATCTCACCAAAACGCTGACCTCCAAACTGTGCTTTACCACCCAATGGTTGCTGCGTAACAAGTGAGTACGGGCCAGTAGAACGCGCATGCATTTTATCATCAACCAGATGATTAAGTTTCAGCATATACATATAACCAGTAGTAACAGGTCTATCAAACTTCTTGCCTGTTCTTCCATCATATAATACGGCTTGACCACTGGTCGGTAAATCTGCTAGCTCTAGTAAAGCTTTGATGTGTTTTTCTTCAGCGCCATCAAATACAGGTGTTGCCATTGGCACACCGGCTTTAAGATTATGTGACAATTCAAAGACCTCATCGTCTGTAAATTTATCCAAGTCTACGGTATCTTTATCTAAATTATATATTTTTGATAAAAATTTGCGTAAATCATTGGCCGATTGGTTCTTTTCCAACATCGTTGTAATTTTATCGCCCAATCCTCTAGCTGCCCATCCAAGATGCACTTCCAGTACCTGTCCGATATTCATACGTGAAGGCACGCCTAATGGATTTAATACGATATCTACTGGCCTTCCGTTTTTATCAAAAGGCATGTCTTCTTCTGGAACAACCATCGAGATAACACCTTTATTACCATGACGTCCAGCCATTTTGTCACCTGGCTGAATACGTCTTTTA
>JBGCFT010000293.1:0-3587 GCA_045107085.1 Marinicellaceae bacterium
GAAATTAAGTCATATCTTATTTCAGTATATGATATTGCTAATAATTCTGAATTAGAAACAGTTTTATTGGTCAATAAATTAAGCATGCCAGACGATACAATATCTTATCCATCTGTTACCGAGCTTAAACACGACTTTACTCAGTATTTTCAACAATTTAATAATTCTCATAAAGAAAAGAAATCACTGAGTGAATTTAATAAAAAAACTTTTGTAGTGAATGACCCTTTATCCATGGCTTTTATAGATTTAGAGAGTTTTCAATATGATACACATCAATACTTTTGGGAACTTCATACTCCTGTTTCTAGGGCTTCTTCCATAACAATTAAAAATTAACGGAAGTTTTTAAGTTGAAAATTTTTATAGTAACAATAAATATCTCGAAATCTGTATTTATTTTCATGATATAATTTAATTTTATAAATCTTTTGAGGATACAAACATGTCTTTTATATTCATATTAGCATTGATAATTATTGGTGCTGTTGCGGCATCAGGTTTTGTTGAAAAGAAATTACCACAAGTTAAGTCAGTTATGGAATTTATTAAGCCACATTCGCAATGGGTTGGATTAGTTTCTTTGGTATTGGGTATATTTTGGTTGTTTAGAATATTATTTTATTTAGGCACAATGCTGAAGTATTTTTTTGTTTTAACACTCATTCAAATAGCCTCTAATTTATTATTAATAATTCTTGGGTTTTTATTGGCTCAGCCATTGATAATGCAACTAGTAGGAAAGAATAAAAATGTATCAGAAGCAGCAGATAAAATGAGAGATAAATTTGCACCCTTAAAAGAAAAACTTGGTTTAGCTGCTATTGCATTTGGGCTAGTCAATTTATTATTGTTAATAACTAGATAAGAACTCGAAAAAAAAGGAAGGTTTATAACCTTCCTTTTTTGTTATTTCCATCCTTCTAATATTTCAACGAAATGACTTAAAAACAGATTAGTTTGGTGAGCATCCAATACTCTGTGATCAATTGTTAATGAGACATAGCACATGGGCTTTATGCTCAATACATCATTATCGTCTAATTCTTCAACAACCACTCTTTTTTCCATTTTTCCAATCCCTAAAATTGCTGATTGCGGCTGATTAATTATAATTGGCGTCGCCAACAAAGACCCACTTACGCCATGATTTGAAATGGTAAATGTTCCATTTTGAACATCTATTGGGCTGAGTTTATTGTTACGTGCCTTATCTGTAATATGGCTTAATTCAGTGGCAATAGACATCAAGTTTAAATCTTGACAGTTTTTAATAACAGGAACTATTAAGCCTTTGTCAGCCAAAGCTGTTCCTACGCCAATATTGATATAATTAAAAATTTCTATAGATTCATCATGAAGTTGTGAATTAATTATAGGAACTTTGTGTATCGCTTTAGTAGCCGCAGCTATAAAATAAGCTGTAAAAGTCAACTTCACTCCTGCATCGGCAAAATTTTGTTTGTTTAGTTTACGGTGCTTGATAATACTAGACATGTCTAAATTAAATACTGAAGTGACATGAGGCGCTTTATGAAGTAGACTTTCTACCATGTGATTAGCGATATTTTTTCGCATTGATGATATTGGTATGTGTTGACTCAAACCTGATTTTTCGGATTTATTATGGGAATCTGAGTTAATAAATCCCATCAAATCCCTTGTTGTTACTCTATTATTTTTACCTGTACCTTGGATTAAAGATAAATCAATATCATTTTTTTGGCTCAGTCTCCTGACTGATGGGCTTAATAAAGTATGACTTGAGACAGAACTAGCCGTTGAAAGGTTGGCTATCGTATTATGAGATGTAGGCTCTAATTTTGGTGTTTTAAGGTTATTTGTATCAGGTTTTTGTTTGGCCTTGACTGCTGAATTGGATACTTCATCTGTGTCAATTAAACCTAAAACTGCATTAGATTCAACTACTTCTGATTCTTGAATGAATATCTTATTAATTGTGCCCGATTCTGGAGCTATGACTTCCATCATGACTTTATCTGTTTCTAATTCAATAATGGGTTGATTTTTTTGAACACTATCTCCTTCTGAACAAAGCCATTGATTAACAGTGGCTTGTGTACCTTCGATATGATCTTCACTTAGTGTGATTTTTATTATACTCATTATTCTTGATCCAATTCTATAATGGTTTGTAATATTTTCTCAGAGGTTGGAACAACAGCATTCATGAGATTGGGTTCATGCGGATTACCTATATCTGGCATTGCAAGACGTTCAATAGGTGCATCAAGATAATAAAAAGCTTCTTTTGCGAGTGTCGCTGCAATTTCAGCTCCAAATCCTGCAGACATATTATCTTCGTGGACTATTAAGCATCTATTTGTTTTTTTAACCGAATCAATGACCATCTTTTTATCCCAAGGTCTTAGCGTTCTGAGGTCAATTAAATCAATTTTTAATTTCGAAGCTGTTACTGCATCAAAACAGCGATGTACCATGCCACCCCATGTAACAATAGTTAGTCTACTTCCTGAAGTAATAAGTTTTCCTTTGCCAAAAGGAATGATATATTGATCTCCAGGGTATTCACGTCGGGCCCAAATGTGGTCCAGCATTTTTCTGTGCTCAAAAAATATTGTAGGATTATTATTTCGCAAACCAAAACGCAGCAACCCAACAGCATCTTCGGCATTGGAGGGCATGGCGACTTGCCATCCAATGGCGTGAACCCATTTAACTTCCGAAGTTTGTGAGTGCCAAGGATCCCCACAACCAAAATAACCACCGGCCATTCTAACAACCATTGGAGCTGCAAATCTATTATTTGTTCTCCAGCGCATCGATCCGATATCATTAAGTTGTTCTTCAGCAGGGTCTGCATATTTTCTAAATTGTATTTCAGGTACTGGTAAAAGACCAGCCAAAGACATGCCAAGGGATCTTCCAATTATTCCTTCTTCTGATAAGCTCGTATCAAATACCCTTTTTTCACCATACTTTTCTTGAAGGCCTAATGTAACAGCATGAACGCCACCTTTTGCTCCAACATCTTCACCAAAAACTGACATTTTTTTATTATGTTGAAGTTCAAAATCTAAAGTTTTACGAATTGCGGTCACCATATTAATTCTTCCTGGACTTGCAATAATCTCTTCAGAAGAGGGAGGAAAAACAGGTTTAGAAAGGTGGATTCCACCTTGTTTTTGAAGAATCATATCTTGATTGTTATCGTACTCACAAAATGTATTTTTAGTAATATCTTTAGGGTCAGCAAATGATTTATTATCAGCTTTAATGAAAGCATTTTGAACGATTTTATTAGATTTTTGTTCAAGCTCTTTCCACGTTTGATCAGAAATAATTGAATGCTTATTTAAAAATCGTCTAAGTTTAGGAAGTGGATCATGTTGGTTTTCAAAAGCGATTCTTTGTTTACTTTTATAAGTTTGCGTGTCTTGTGCAGAATGGCCATTTAATCTGGGAACAGTTAATCTTAATAGAACAGGTTTTCTTTCATAACGCACTATGTTGTGCGCTTTGGTAATTAAGTCAATAGTTTGTTGGGGGTTTGTTCCATCTCCACTAAAAATTGTAAGCCCTTGAAAACTTGCTAAATTTTTAGT
>JBGCFT010000294.1:0-7171 GCA_045107085.1 Marinicellaceae bacterium
ATAAACCTAAGGGAAAAGCTATGCTCCAAAAGCAATATGACAACATAAAAGAAACGGTGAATCTTATGAATGAAGACCTTCTTTTTGAACCTAATACAGCTTATAAGTACTCCACACATGCATTTAACTTAATTGCTGCAGCTATAGAAGGAGCATCTGGAATGAGTTATGCTGCTTATTTGAAAAAAGAAGTATTTGAGCCCTTAAGTATGGAAAACACTTGGCCAGAAGACATATCCCAACTCAATGGTAATGATGCTTCCTTATATTATCAGAAAAACGGAAAACTCAAGAAAGAAACAGTCACCAATGATAGCTATAAGATACCTGGAGCCAGTTTTAGAACAACACCAGAGGACTTGGTAAGACTTATGGATGCCTATGCAAATAGTTTCTTGAGTAGTAAAGTCGTGAACCAAATATTTGAATCAAATAAGCTAACAAATGGAACTGAAACTCAAGTTGGAGTCGCTTGGCGTTCATCTATTGATGGTTTTGGTTATGAAGTAAAAGAGCATGCAGGAAGCTGGAGAGGTGCGAGGACTGTGGTGGTTTATTATCCCAAAGAAGAACTAGCTGTTTCTTTAATGACCAATACGTCTTGTTCATTATTAATTGAAGAAGTTGCTCATGTATTCGCAGAAATATCCAGAACAAAAGAAGGTACAATTGAAGATAGCGATAACTTAAATAAGAAGGTTTTGGTGAAGGTAATTAATGGCAAAGAAACCATCGGCTACAATGGCGTGATTGAGTTTGACGATAATGAAGGTAGCCTTACAACTGATTCAAAGGGTTTTCTTCAATCAAGCCCCATCATCAGCCTTAGGAATAATAGTAACTATGCACTTGTAAACCCATATGGGATTATAATTTTGGACTTGAAGCGTGAACCAAAACTTTCGGGAAATGGGTATATGTATTATTCGATGAATAAGAAAAGCCCAAAAGAAACGGAGCCTTACATGAGTTTGATCGAAGAATAGGGATTTAGAAAAAAAAACCGCTTCACAAGCTTTTATGCTCAGTGAAACGGCTTAAATCATCATCTTTTAACAATCGCAGCAGAAGTGGTTAAACTACTATTTCAGAAACCCGAAGTAATCAGCTGCTCACCATTGATCATGCAGTAATAACCTCAAGTAACTATTCACAGCGGCAGCTCTTTGCGATGCATGAGAATTTAGCTGACTTACAGCTGTTTGAAATCCTGAACTGTTTCTTAAGAATGTGTAGCCAGATACTTCAGTAGTAGCGTATGGTTCTATTAAGGAAGCGTATTTGGAATAAAGAGCTTGAATACTGTTGGTTTCAAAAGCTCCGTCAACGACGCTTTGAACATATTGGTCATACTTGGCTTTGTACACTTCATCTTGATACATATTGCCAATAATAGGCCACTGAGTGGCATTCAAATTGGAGAAGTCGAGGTTAAGAGAGCCTTCTCTTTTACCCGATTGGAGCGACTCATTGTTATCCCATGGAATCCAAGTAAGCTTACTCGTTTCTGGGTTGTTGTATAAAAAATAGTTGTGCGTCATTCTGCCATAAGTATCCCAGTTTTGTATGGTTGTATTCGCCGCTAACCATTTTAAAAATCCTTGCACATCTAAAACTGATTCTAAATTTGACTTATACCTAGTGGTGTCAGATGTTCTATCGTCTGAATGCAAGAAATCATAGAGCGACTGAATGTCTGATTCTCCTGTACCTCCAGTTGTTTTGTTTGCAAAATCGTTTAAGTTAAAACCTGATTTTGAAAATGATGCGCCTTCGTCTTCTGGTTTGTAACAATTTCCTGATTCGCTGCCAAATTGTTTATTCAGCATGGTTTCAAAAACGACTTCAACAGCAGTATATAAACCGAAATAAATAGGACCATCACCATAGTCGACGTATAATTCATAAAATGCAGAATAGGGCGCAGGTATGCCAAATTCTCGAAACAAATCACAGGCCACTTTTTCTCTCATTACAGATGGGTCATTGTAATTACTGCTCATAGAAAGGGCCGAAAAACCGTAAAATGTCTGTCCATTTATCTCAGGATAATCATTACTAAATTCGTCAAACTCTAAACGAAACGGCAGTTTAGTTGTTCCTGAACTGGCTGCACTCAAACTCGAATTTCCTTTGTATCGAATGCCAACTTTGTACCAGTTTTTACCATTGAATTCAATGTTGCAGGGGACGTAAATTGGGTTTTCTTCGGCAAATGTAGTGCCACCACCTCCACCTCCCGGACCGCCACCTCCTGGCCCTGTATTTGATGATGAGCCATATAGTCCATCTAGGTCCGATTGCATATCTGCCCAATCGTCAGATGTTATTGTAATGTCGAAACGGTTAACGCTCTCTTGAGGAAACACAGCATCATATTGCGGAATGGCTGATGCTGAATGAGTGGAGGTAGACCAGTCTTCAAGACCATCTCCTGCTGAAATTGTAATTTCTTTATAGCATGAAGCCATTAAGAAAAACAGTACAAAAAGTGATAGATAGCGCATATGATTTATTTTTTTTGCTTTAGTGTATAGGTATAATTTAATCCTAGAATAAAAGTTGTTTTTGGATATGTTGTATTTAACGCTCTCTCAAGTCTGTAAAATAGGCCTAATTCATTTCTTTTATTAAAGGCATATTCAGTTCCTAGAGTCAGCCTTAATTTATAGAGTTTGTCTGACGGTTGTGTGCGATCGCTAAATAGTTCTGTGGAAAATTTCGGATCTAATTTCCATTTTTTAATGTTATACTCAGCGCCAATCTTTAATCTCCACACTTTATCTATCTCATCTCCTTCAGATTGTTTTAAGCCTATTTCATTTTTGTTTTGATACCTAAATCGATAGTTTAAGCTAAATCTGTCAATTTTATGCTTGTACCCAATGTCAAAATTAAATCGAAAATCATTGTCAAACGACTCATCATTATTTTTATCGGCTATGTATCTAAATACAGTACCAAAATATAATCCACTGTTAAATTTGTATTTTGCACCGAAATCAGTGATGATTTGGTCAGTCAAGCTTGAGTTTTGATTCAAACGCAATTGTTGGTCAAGTGCAAGTGACCAGTTTTTATTTATCTTATATTTTAAACCAATTCTTGTCCATGATTCTAAGTCCTGTGTCACAATCGTAAAATCATCTTGCGCAACTGAAGTACTTTGGAAATAGGATAATAAAGCTGCTAAGAAGGTGGCTCTGTATAACATAAGGGTGCATTTAAGATTGATAAAGTAGCTGATTTTTAGAACTCAGAATACCTTACCACATTAGACAATTATTCGCTATAAATCCTTCTACTTTTGAGTAAAAAAATATTTTGACAAAGGAAAAATAGCTAAATTATAATACTTTTTCAACTTGAATTGTAGTGTCTCCTTCTTCCAAATCAGCCACAAAACTGTTTGTTTCGGTTGTTGATCCAAAAGCAATTGAATTGGCCAAAACTTCAGTACATATATAAGTTTCATTTGCTTTAGCTGCCGTGTTTACTTCTTCATTGGCATCAATAGTCAATTCAATTCTATCCATCACTTCTAGCCCGCTCTCCTTCCGGAAGTTTTGAATTCTGTTCACCAATTCACGTGCAATTCCTTCTTGCTTTAAATCGGCTGAAATTGTAATGTCAAGCGCCACAGTTAAACCTCCTTCACTTGCCATTAACCAACCAGGAATATCATCTGTTACAATGTCAAAGTCTGCTAGTTCTAGCTCAATTTCTTCTCCATTCAGTTTACCTGACCAACCATTGTTTTGTTCCACTTTAGAAATGTCTGAAGTATCCCAACCGCCTACTATTCCGGCAATGGCTTTCATTTGCTTGCCATATTTAGGACCAATGGTTTTAAAGTTTGGCTTTATTTTTTTGACTAAAATACCTTCAGTATCTTCTAACAATTCAATGTCTTTGATGTTTACTTCTGATAAAATGATATCCTTAACCGCTCCAATCCTTCGCTTAAAATCAGTGTCAGATGCAGGTACCATAATGCGTTGCAATGGTTGGCGTACTTTTATTTGTTCTTTTTTACGCAACCCAAGTACCAGTGACGATACTTTTTGAGCAATACTCATTCGTTCTTCTAAATCTTTATCAATTGCATTTGTATTAGATTCAGGGTAGTATGCGATATGCACAGAGTCGGCAGTGTTTTTTCCAGTTGTTCTATTCAAATCTAAAAACAACTGATCCATAAAGAATGGGGCAATCGGTGCTCCTAAAATAGCTACTGTTTCTAAACAAGTGTATAATGTTTGGTAGGCCGAAATTTTATCTTCCGTGTAATCCCCTTTCCAAAATCGTCTTCGGCATAAACGCACATACCAATTAGATAATTCATTGATGACAAAATCTTGAATTATACGGCCTGCTTTGGTAGGTTCATAATCAGCAAAAGCAGCGTCTACCTCACCTATGACAGTATTTAATTTTGATAAAATCCAACGGTCAATTTCTGGTCTTTTAACCACATCAGCTTCAGCATAACTGAAACCATCAATATTGGCATATAGGGCAAAAAATGAATAGGTATTATACAGTGTTCCGAATAGTTTTCTTTGCACCTCTGTAATGCCATCCATGTCGAATTTAAGATTGTCCCAGGGTTGTGCATTAGTAATCATATACCAACGTGTGGCATCTGCTCCGTATTGATCTAATGTTTTAAAAGGATCTGCCGCATTACCTAATCGCTTAGACATTTTTTGACCATTTTTATCCAGAACCAGTCCATTTGATACCACGTTTTTGTATGATACTTTATCGAATACTAAGCCTGCAATGGCATGTTGGGTGTAAAACCATCCTCTAGTCTGATCAACGCCTTCAGCAATAAAGTCTGACGGGAATAAACTGCCATTATCAATCAATTCTTTATTTTCGAATGGGTAGTGGTGTTGTGCAAATGGCACTGAACCTGAATCGAACCAAACATCAATCAAATCTGCTTCACGCATCATTGGCTTGCCAGTTGGCGACACCAAAATGATTTGATCGACATAGTTTTTATGTAAATCAACTTGGTCGTAATTGGCTTTTGACATATTGCCCGGTTCAAAATCTCCTAATGGATTTTTGTCCATTAATCCAGCCTCTACCGCTTTTTGAGCTTCTTCTTTTAATTCTTCAACAGATGAAATACAGATCTGTTCTGTTTTATCTTCTGATGTCCAAATAGGAATTGGAATTCCCCAATAACGAGAACGAGAAAGGTTCCAATCATTCGCATTCTCTAACCATTTGCCAAATCGGCCTTCACCAGTTGATTTTGGCTTCCAATTAATTTCTTTGTTTAATGCCACTAATTTTTCACGGTTCTCTTCCACTTTTACAAACCAAGAGTCTAAAGGATAGTACAAAATAGGCTTATCTGTTCGCCAACAATGCGGATATGAATGCTCGTATTTTTCTATTTTAAAAGCTTTATTCTCTATTTTCAATTTAAGCGTTAAACGCTCATCAACACTTAAGTATTTATTTAAGTTGGCAATAATGTCCTTCAGGTTTTCTTTCTGAATGGCTAGTTCGGTTGCCTCTTCGCCATCTTCTAAATATTCTGCTTTGACATATTCGTTCGCAAATCCAAAAATCGGATCATTCACTTCTGGTCTGAATCTTCCTCTTAAATCTACTAACGGTACTTGTTTTCCATTTTCGTCTTCAACTAGTAACCCAGGCACTCCAGCAGCTTTGGCTACCATGGCATCATCTGCACCAAAAGTAGGAGCAGTATGTACAATTCCAGTACCATCTTCAGTAGTCACAAAGTCTCCTGCAATTACTACAAATGCTTTTTCTGGGTTTTGACATGGTAGGGCGTAAGGTAATAATTGTTCGTACTTAGTTCCAACTAAATCCGTTCCCGCACATTCTCCGACTATTAAATACGGCACTGTTTTATCAGATGCTTGATAGGCTTTTAATGCTTCAATGTTTTCAGCTTCTACAAAACCTTTTCCAAATTGTTTGCCCACTAAATTCTTCGCCAAAACCACTTGCATTTCTGCCTTGGTATATTGGTTATAGGTATGTACTAAAACATAGTCAATTTTTGGTCCAACCGTTAAGGCTGTGTTCGAAGGTAACGTCCATGGTGTGGTAGTCCAAGCTAGAATATGTGCTATTTCAGTCTTTGCATTTTCGAAAGGTAATGTTTCACCTTCAGCTACTTTAAATTGTGCCACGCAAGTCACATCTTTCACATCCTGATAGGCACCTGGCTGATTAATTTCATGCGAGCTTAATCCAGTTCCTGCTTTTGGCGAGTAGGGTTGAATGGTATAGCCTTTGTACAATAAATCTTTGTTCCACATCTGGCCTAAAATCCACCAGACTGACTCCATATACTTGCTTTCATAAGTCACATATGGGTTGTCCATATCCACCCAATAACCAATACGTTCTGTTAAATTGTTCCAGATGTCAGTGAATTCCATCACCGTTTTTTTACAAGCGTTGTTATAATCTTCAATTGATATTTTAGTACCAATATCTTCCTTAGATATGCCTAGTTCTTTTTCAACTTTCAATTCAACTGGTAAGCCATGGGTATCCCAACCCGCTTTTCGCTTTACTTCAAATCCTTTTAAAGTTTTGTACCTACAAAAAATATCTTTAATTGAGCGCGACAAAACATGGTGAATGCCTGGTAGTCCGTTAGCTGATGGTGGACCCTCAGTAAATATAAATGGTGTTTTGCCGGCACGCGAAGCCACACTTTTTTCAAATATGTTTTCTTTTTTCCAACGTTCTAAAACTGTTTCTGCCACATTTGGCAAGTTTAAGCCGTCGTATGTAGGATATTTTTGACTCATTGCTAGTACTGTAAATTGAAGGTGCAAAAGTAATAAAATTAGTGGGAACAGCCGTTTAAATAACTGCTTGAGCAGATATGATGTTTTATTAACATACGAGCCTAAAGTTTTTGGTAGATTTGCGACTTACAAATTACAATTACTATGGTGATGAAAGCAGAAAAACAAAAGTTAAAACGCAAATTATTAAAGATTGAGTTAAAAGGATTAATAACCTACAAAGAATATTTGACAGCACAATATATTGATGTGGCAGATAAAAAAACTAAGAAAAAGTATTCTCGTTATATTGAGGATCAAGCTGTGGAGACACAGAAGAAAATTGAGAAAATTGCAGCTAAGCTGAAGAAGTA
>JBGCFT010000295.1:0-6902 GCA_045107085.1 Marinicellaceae bacterium
CGGTCTAAAGCAACCATTTTGAAAATAAATCAACACACTTTTGTGCACGGAGGGATTTCAAAAGATTTTTTAAAGTCTGGCTATGATATGGATAATACCAATAAAGTCATGAGAGAATCTATAGACATAGAAAAACAACAATTGAAGTCAACTGGTTTTTATGAAAAGTACTATGGTGCAAATGGACCTATTTGGTATCGGGGCTTAATCTTAGGTGATTTAGGAACCGAGGCGATTAATTCAATATTAGAACAAATTCATTCTGAACACATTGTTGTCGGGCATTGTTCCGATAATAAAATTGTTCAATTACATAATCTGAAAGTATTTGGTGTAGATTCTAGTATTAAAAATGGTCAATATGGTGAAGTGTTATTCATTGAAGATGGAACCACATATTATCGAGGTACTTTGGATGGCAAGAAAATTAGATTATCGATTAACTAAGTAAAATCAGGTTTAAACAAAATACATCAATAGGAATTAATATGAATCAAGAAAACGAAAAAAACAGATTAAACCACATCCCGCAAGAAGCCTTTGATTGGTATGATGACTATGCCCATGGAGGCATGGACAGAAGAACATTCATGAATAAACTGGGTTCATTAGCGGCTGTGGGTTATTCAATGGCTGTTTTAACCTCTGCTTTATTGCCAAATTACGCATTGGCGGAACAAGTCTCATTCAATGATGAAGACATTATCGCCAGCTATGAGCAGTTTGATTCACCTGAAGGACATGGCAAAGGCCAAGGATATTTAGTCAAACCCACAACAGAAAAAACCAATTATCCTGTTGTGCTTGTGATTCATGAAAATCGAGGCCTTAATCCATATGTCAAAGATGTAGCCAGACGATTAGCAAAAGTGGGCTTTTTGGCTTTTGCACCGGATGCATTATTTCCAGTGGGCGGTTATCCAGGAAACGATGACCAAGGCAGAAGCATGCAACGAGAGCTAGACAGAAATAAAATTCAAAATGATTTTGTTGCTGCAGCCAAGTTTTTAAAAAGTCATAAATTGAGCAATGGTAAATTAGGCGCTGTTGGTTTTTGTTTTGGTGGTTATATGGTGAATTATTTGGCAGCAGTTGAGAGTGATTTGTTGTCCGCAGGTGTGCCTTTTTATGGAACACCTGCCAGTAAAGAATTTCGCAAAAATATCAAAGCACCACTCATGATCCAACTGGGCGAATTAGACAAAAGAGTCAATGATTCTTGGTCAGAATACGAAGAAGACCTTAAATCAAATAAAGTCGATTACCAAATGTTTATGTACAAAGGCGCTAAGCATGGATTTCATAATGACTCAACAGGTCGATACGATAAAGAAAATGCCGAATTGGCTTGGAAAAGAACGGTTGAATTCTTTTCTGCTCAATTAACATAAATAAGTACATAACAAAGGTTGTTAATCGGAGTATAGAGTATAGGCTAATGTTAGCAGTCTATGCGAACTCATTTTAATTTATTAGCCATCCATTTTGAGGAGTTACCTGGTATCTGGTAATTCCTCAAAACCGTTTAAGAATAAAAAATCTAAACCAATTTCACAAATGAGTTCAATGTTAACAACATCCGTTCCTGTTACGACTCCTGAAGGGTTAATAACGTTGCAGGGTTGTATAGGGTCATCTGGTTGTTGTTTTATGATGACATTGTACTTTTGTTCATCCAATAGTGGTGCATCTAAAACAAATGCACCATTTTCACTAATGATTTGAGTTTGATCAATATTTGAAACAGAGAATGAATTATTTTCCAATAAGCCAGAAACACTGCCGCTAATAAAATAACTGTTTGTAATACAATTTAGTGATAACTCTGTATTGTTTCCATTGATAATACCCGTACTGCCAGTGCCAAATGAACAAGTTTGGTTAGGGCTGGTTGGTTGATTCAATAAAGTGACGTCGTAACTTGAAAAGTCAGGGATTTGCTGACTAAATTGAGTTAATCCATTGGTATCGACATTTAAAAAATTTGTACCGTTATTTATAAGTTGAATAGTGTTATTTTTAGCTAAACCGGCAACATTGACACCAAGCGAGTATTGAATATTGCTGCAAATTACGCTAACGATAGCATCTGTCCCATTTACAAAAGCGTTGCCATTAATGACTTCACACAATTGATTCGGTTCTGTTGGTTGAGTAATGACGGTTATATCGTATTGGGTTGCATCGGCTTGTGAGAAATTAAAAAATATTGTTTCATTAGCGTTTACTGTGATTAAATCAGACAAATTATTAACCAAAGCGACTGAATTATCAGCAGCTAAACCACTGACATTGACGCCAACATCATACTGAGTTGTTACGCATTCTACATTAATAATAGAATCTGCACCTGAAATAAAACCTGAGCCGCTACTGATAAGACACTCTTGATTGGGCATAGTCGGCTGTTGCGCAACTGTGATATTGTAAAAAGTACTGTTAGTCAGCTGAGTAGTAAAAAAAGTTATTCCATTGCTATCTGCTTGCAATAAATCAATGCCTTCGTTAACAAAATTAACGGAATTGTTTTTTGCCAAGCCACTAACATTAACACCTACATTGTATAGATTGACACATTCAACTGTGACAACAGCATTGGCAGATAAGACTGTGCCAGTACTGTTAGTAAGAGTACAAAATTGATCTGGATCTGATGGTTGAGTGTTTAATGAAACGTCATAGCCTATTTGATCTAGCAATTTATTATTGAATAAGGTCAGACCATTTGAATTAACTTGTAATAAATCTGTGCCATTATTCAAAAAGCTTAACGAATTATTGATATTTAAACCTGAAACATCGACTCCAATAGTATAAAAACTCAGACATTCCACATTTAATATTATATTTTGACCCGCAATAGTGCCTTGGCCGTTTTCGACGGCACATACTTGATTAGGATTTGTTGGTTGTGTGACTATGATGGCATTATAGTCTGTTTCATCCAATTGTTGGTTATTGAAAAACGTTAATCCATTGGCATTGACTTGAAGTAAGTCGACAGAATTATTTAATAAGCTTAAAGAGTTTCCATTAGATAATCCACTGACATTAACCCCAATAGAATAGGGAATAGTGATACAGTTAATAGTTAAGATGGTTTCTTCTGCATTGATGGTTCCTTGCCCATCCACCACTGTACATGTTTGATTGGGTGATGTTGGCTGAGTAATGACTGAAATATTATAAGTTTCTTGATCTAGTTGAGGAATACTAAATAAAGTGACGCCATTTGCATTCACTTCTATTAATTCAACGCCATCATTGAGCACTTGTAGGGAGTTTTCAAAAGCCAATCCGTTGACATCCACGCCAACATTATAAGCAACAGCAACACATTCAACATTAATTTGAACATTACTGCCGTCTAAATTACCAGAATTTGCGTTGGTAAAATCACAAAATTGAGTAGGCATTTGAGGCTGGTCTGTAATAACAACCTCAAATGCAGATAAGTCATTCAATGTTGAAATAGTATAGTTTCCATCAGCCATCACATTTAAGGTATCAGTTGCATTCGAAAAACTCACCGAATTTGTTCCAGCAAGGCCATTGACATTGACATTGATCTCATAATTATCAATGGTTTTTACAATGTGTTCTAATGTGCCACATGCTCCAGAAGCACCAGCACTGGCAGAGCCTCCAGGTGCTCCCCCATTTGCTCCACCATTGTTGTCAGGGTCAATATTTAAATATATGCGCTGAGTTCCATCGCTTGGGACATCATCTTTTACTTCAAAATAATACATTGAATTAGGTGCCAAAGGCGTTAATGTTGAGAAGTTAAACTCAACAATTTGTTCTGATATGTTTTGTATTTGAACAATATCACTGGTTGCGAGCAATCCTGAAAATGCTGGCCTACATAAAGTAGAAGCGTCGGTTAATGCAGTAGAATACAGATCAATATAAATATCTCTCGCAGCACTCATTTCATCGACTCCACTGTCTAATTTAACAGAGATAGAAAAAAGGCTTTTGTTAATCGCTGGTTCAGTGGCAAAGGATTGCCATCCTCCATCTAAGGCAGCAGAACTTGTTGCTCCAGAAACTTCAACCAAAACTTCTTGACTGAAAACTTGATTGTTAAAATTCATTATCATGACGATAATAAAAGTAAGCTGATAAATAGAGACAAATCTATTCATTTTGAATCCTCCCCAGGTTAACAAATAAAAATTATTAAATTAGATGTTAAGACTATAACATCTATTGAGAATTTAGTATAACTATGATGACAAATAGAAAATAGATTAACTCATAAATGAATAGAAACTGATTTTAATTACCCATGAGATAAAATTTTTATAATGCTTAAAATTAGAAAACTTCCATACTAGAATAAAGAGTCGATATATTGACTCTTTATTCCTTTACAGCGTTTTTTATCTGCGTGTTAGTGTAAATATTTTTCTTAAAATGCTTGCGACAAATGGAGGTAATTCATCAACATTAAAAACTTCTTCATTGACTGTGATTTCACCTGTCATGGTGAGTTCTTCATCAAATAATACAGACAGATTTTCAAATGTAATATCTAATGTATTTTCAGCTCCTATTAAACTTAAATTACCATCAGAGAGTGTTTCTAAATAACCAACTGAGCGCGATACTTCTTTCGAAACAGTGCCGGTTAAACCTGCCGCATCTTCATTGTCTCCTAAATGAAAATTTGAAAATTCTGTTAAACTGGTACCTAAAAAAGCACTGTCATCAAACCTGCCACTCTTTGTGGTTGTATATGATCCAGAATAATCATCGACTACAGTGGTCATTCGTGTCACATCAAACCCTGCATTGGATTGGGCAGAAATGAATAATGTGATTAATAATAATGAGGTGAGTTTTTTTATCATTTTAAATTCTCCTAAATGGGATATAAATTCCCGTTAATTACCAAAATGGTTACTGTCAAAACGTATAAAAGTGATTTTGGTTGACAGTCCAAAAAAAAATTTAAATAAAAAATAAAATCCTCAACTCTTGTCAACCAAAATTCATTCAATGCGTTATAGTGATAATATTAACGCCAATGAACACTCATTGATCTTTATAAGACATTAGATATAAATGATAAATAAAACAGTAGACGCATGAGTTCTGAACTAAATCAAAAACTTGATAAGTTTCTTGCAGATTGCCAAAAACAAGCTTATAGCATCGCATTTTTCAGTATTAAAAATGCCTCTGATAGTTTAGATGTGATACAAAATACCATGATAGCATTTGTCAAATATTATCAGAAAAAACCTGAGGACCATTGGCGACCGTTATTTTATAAAGTATTGCAAAATAAAATTAATGATCATTTTAGGTCAACAAAAAAATGGTACAGTTTGTTTGTCGCACCTAAAGATGATGATTTAGAGGAAACACCTTATATGCATGGTGAAAATCAAATAGATTCAACCACACAATATTTTGAAAATGGTGAAATGAATGAAAACATGAGTCAGGCCATTGCTGAGTTGCCAGAACGACAACGACAAGCTGTCATTTATAGACTTTGGCAAGGGTTTAGTGTTAAAGAAACAGCAAATATCATGAAAGTGAGTCAAGGCAGTGTTAAAACACACCTGTCAAGAGCTTTAGCTAACTTGAAAGGCCCATTAGGAGAATTGTATGAATAAAAAAGACCCAATTAAATCAGCATTAGATCAACACAGTTCTAAATTGGATCAAAAAATTGTGAGTCAATTAGATGAGATCAGAGAAAAAGCCATATCAAATAACAATAAAACACATTGGTATAATCGTGTTTCATGGCATTTATTAGGCCCAGCTGTAGCTGCAATGGTGCTGGTTGTCGTATTTATGAGTACAAATCGCAACCCAGTAGTGGATACACAAACAGACAGCTTTTTAAATGATTTAGATTTATTAAGTCATGAGATTGATGTTGAACTGCTTGAGGATTTAGAGTTTATTGCTTGGTTAGACTCTGAAAACATATTAGAAGGTGATTTGCTTTGAGAATGCTGACCCTACTTTTATTCTGCTTTGTGCATTCTGTATTAGCAGAAGGTGATGGTAACAAAGATAATCAATCTCAATCTGCGAAAAAAAATATCCAGCAGGTAAAGGAACCAACAATAATTGATACCGAAAAATTACCAGATAAAGAATTATTGCTATTTTTATCAGAATTTTCAGATGCACAAGACCAATGGGTTGATCCAGAAATATTCAACCAACCAAATACAGAAACCATACTATTAAACAGTGAATTAGAGGAAACAAAAAATGAAGACGTTCCTAATAATCTTTAATTTATTAATGACTTATCAAGTGAATGCACTTGACTGGGACTCATTAGATAAATCGCAACAACAAACTCTTAAACCCTTTGAAAAAAATTGGTCAGACTATCCTAAAAGCCAACAACATAAATTAGCCAAAGGAGCAAATCGTTGGAATAATATGGATGGGGAGCAAAGAAAATTAGTCCTAATGCGGATGGGCGAATGGAAAAAGCTTAGTCCAAAACAAAAAGTACAATTAAGAAAAAGATATCAGAGATTTAAAAACCTCACTGTATTACAACAACAAAAGTTAAAAAACCTTCATAAACGATTTAAAAATTTACCGCAAAAAAGGAAAAGTGAGTTGAGAAAAAAGTTCATGCAAATGACTCCAGCACAAAAGAAGCGATTTCTTCAAAATAGAAATATGAGAAAAAATAGATGATCAGGCTTAAATAAATTAATCTAATTTAACATTAATGAAAGATTTTATTCATTAATAAAAGGGTGATATTATAAGAGACCTTTGCTCGATTAGTGAAAGAAGATAAAAAGTTTAAAAAAGCATCACTCTGCGTTTCAAAATTTGCTAATAACTAGTTATTAGGCTGCATTTCGTGCCTTGATTGACACATTTTTAAATCTTTTTCTCAATCC
>JBGCFT010000296.1:0-2743 GCA_045107085.1 Marinicellaceae bacterium
CAACAGGCGACCTTGGAACCAAAGGTTCAAGGCGGGAAACTCCCGATTCATTAGGCTTCTTGTTCAATGACAAGCTTGCACACAGAAATCAGTTATGTAACCCTAAAATTTTTAATTAAGGACCAAGGGAAATGCTGAAGCATTATCGAACATGGTAGTTTACATCTTGGTATTGATTATAAAACTATTGATATAATTGAACAAGTGCTATTTATCTTTAATTGAGTTTTCTAGGGTTTCAGTAAGTTGGCTTATTTTATTTTGGGCTTGTTTGAGTTGCATCATTTCATGGCTAATATTCAAGGCTGCCATTATTGCTACCTTATCAGCACCCAGTGTTGTATTGTTGCCTTTGATTGATCTCATGGTAGCATCGAGTTGATCTGCGGCGGATAATAACGAAGGTCTTTCTTCATCACTTGCTGCAAATTGATAATCTTTATCAAGGATACGGACAGTAACTTTGTGTTGGCTCATGGTTGACTCATGCAGATTGTTGTTCGAGAGATTTTAATCGAGAGATCATCGATTCTAAGCGATTTTTTGCTTGGTCATTTTTTTTTAACAAAGCTGATTTTTCATTGGTTAATGAATCCATTTTTTGACGCAAAGCAACGTTTTCGATTTCATAGCGATTGATCAGTTCTATAGCTGTGGTAATAGTTTTTTCTAATTTACTAATTTCAGCTAAATATAAGTTTTGGCTTTTATCCATAAGTTAAATATTAAATCGCAAATGTAAAAAGGTCAACTAACTTATGAGATTTTCCTTTCAAGATGATGAAAAATCAGGGAAAATATGCATTTTCAGACCAATATTTATAATTATGATACCTTACAAACCATTTGCTGAACATTTAAAAGACAATAAAGTGATAGCGACTCCCTCAGAATTACATGGCCATGCCAGTGGTATGATTGTGGTCAATAACGACGTAGATGTCGAGGAATGGGTTGAGCTGATCCTTGAAGATTACTGCTTTGATAGCCAGAATAAAACCAAACTTATCCCAGTATTGTCGGCTTTATTTGACTTTGCAAAAGATAAATTGAATGCAGAAAACTATTCTTTTACTTTATTGTTGCCTTCTGATGATAATGATTTGGCTTTTCGATTAGAAGCATTGTCCACGTGGTGTGGTACTTTTTTAACAGGGCTTGCATTTGCTGGGCTGAAATCAGATAAAAATATGCACGATGATGTCCATGAGTTTATAGCAGACTTAGAAAAAATTTCAAAAGTTGATTATAATACTGAAGGATCGCAAGGTGAAGAAGCCGATTTTATTGAATTGGTTGAATATGTAAAAGCTGGAACTTTGGTTTTGTTTGAAGAGTTTAAACAGGATTTTGAAGTATCTGATTTATCACATTAAAATACACCCTATACAGTAAATATTGAGTTACAATAGTGTGTAAATTTAGAAGAGGAATACTTATATGCTTGGCATAAAACACATCAAATTTGACTCAATGACACATGTTTTTCATCATAAAAAAGGACAAATCAAGAACCAAGGAAGAGGGCTTTCTTTTTTTTATTTTGCTCCAAGCAGTACGATAGTTGCGATTCCACTGGGCAGCAATAATTTGCCTTTTATCTTTAATGAATCAACTAAGGACTATCAAACAGTTAGCATTCAAGGTCAAATTAGTTATAAAATTTCAAAACCTGAAATTCTATCGAATGTGTTAGATTTTACCATCAAAGACAATGGACAATATAAAGTCAATGACATCGAAAAATTAAATCAAAGAATCATTAGTGCTGCCCAAACTGCAACTTCATCTATGATTCATGATACAAAACTTAAGGAGTCAATTCGCTCTGCTACAATTATTGAACAAAAAATCCGTGAGGGTTTTGAGGCATCTGAAATGATAGACATGCTTGGTATTGATATTTTAGGTGTTAATGTACTGGCGGTTTCTGCCACGCCAGAAATGTTAAGAGCGCTTGAAACAGAAACCAGAGAAAAATTACAACAAGAAGCCGATCAAGCCATTTATCTTCGGAGAAATTTTGCTGTTGAACAGGAACGTATCATCAAAGAAACTGAACTGAATACTGAAATTGCTGTAGAAGAAAAACGCAAACAGATCTCTAAGAAAAAAATGGAAACAAAAGTCATGCAGTCTCAAAATGATAGGAAGTTAAAGGAAATGAATCTTGAAACTGACATTGCCATTGCTAAAAAGACCAAAGAACTGTTAGAAGAAAAAATAGCCAACGAGAAAAAACAGGCCGACTCAAAAGGTTATGTGATTGCAAAAACCATGCAACCTTATAAAGAAATGGACTGGAAAGTGCTCACCGCTTTAACAAATAATACTGACCCTAAATTTAATGTTTCATTGGCCTTTCGAGAATTGGCAGAAAATGCAGATAAAATTGGTAATTTAAACATGAGTCCTGAATTATTAGAATCTATAATGAGCAACAATAATGTCCGTAAAAAGTGAAAGCTGATAACAAAGAATATGCCATTATAGTTAGAAGTAAAACCAGGCTTGAAGCCTTAATAGAAAGATTTAATACAAAGGCACAAACCAAGTTTTATATAGAAAGCTTGGGCGGAAGCTATGAAGATTATGAAAAGGAGCATGAAATTTTTTATGACTCTTTAAATCATGTGCAAGCGCAATTATCAAAAATCATCAAGCACAAAACCATAGACAGAACTTTCCTTCCTTCTTATTTATTTAACTCAAAAAATATTATTGTTGTGATTGGTCAAGATGG
>JBGCFT010000297.1:0-8275 GCA_045107085.1 Marinicellaceae bacterium
TTCAAAAGGCATGAGAATTATCGATAAAAAAGGCATTGATGCAGTACTTGCTGATTTGCGTAAAAACGGTTTAAAGGTGTAAATCATGCGTGAAAAAATTAAATTAGTATCAACTGCAACACACGAAGGTGGTAAAAAAGATGGCCAAAAAACAGGTCATTACTATACCACTACTAAAAACAAAAAAACGACTCCGGATAAACTTTCATTCATGAAGTATGATCCTGTGGTTCGTAAACATGTACTTTATAAAGAATACAAAATCAAATAAGTATTTTTAAAGAGTTTAAAAAAAACCTGCAGTCTTTTTAAGATTTGCGGGTTTTTTTTTGGAAAAATACTGAGGTTGTTTACATTTCATAGATTATAAGAATTTGTGAATTTCATTACAAAACAGTTTTATCAATCTTCATATAATTTAACTTTATCATCAATGTAAGATATGAAAATAATTGCCCTTCTCTTTCTATATCCAGCCATAGTTTTTGCGACTGATTACCACATCGGCCCCAGTCAACCATTAACCAATATTTCTGATGTGCCTTGGGCAACTTTAAATCCTGGTGATACCGTTTATATTCATTGGAGGCCAGAACCTTATAAAGAAAAATGGGTCATTAATCGTCAAGGAACAGCTTCTCAACCCATAACAATCATTGGTATCAGTAATTCAAATGGAGAACAACCGGTTATTGACGGAAATGGAGCAACAACTGCTGATGGGCTAAATTTTTGGAATGAATCGCGCGGAGTGATTAAAATTGGTGGATCAAATATACCAGCTGATGGATTGCCACAACATATCATTATTGAAAATTTAGAAGTTATTTCGGGTCGTCCACCTTTTGGGTTCACCAATGACAATGGTAATTTTGAACAATACTCAAATAATGCAGCCAGCATATATGTAGAAAAAGCCGCCAATTTAATCATTCGTAACAACACCATCAGAGACTCAGGTAATGGTATATTCATCGGTGCTAATGGAGGTTTGACACAAGACATTATAATTGAAAAGAACCACATTTATGACAATGGCATAGAAAACAGAATATTCGAGCATAACACCTACACGGCTGGGATTAATATCATTTATCAATACAATAGATTTGGCCCATTAAGAAAAGGTGCTTTGGGAAATAATTTAAAAGACAGATCAGCAGGATTAGTGGTTCGATACAACTGGATTGAAAGTGGCAACCGACAATTAGACTTGGTTGATGCTGAGGATTCATCCGTTTTAGTCAATCATCCCAACTATTCAAAAACTTATGTCTACGGAAACATTTTGATTGAGCCCGGTGGCGCCGGAAATTCACAGATTATCCATTATGGTGGCGACAGTGGCACGCTTGATGATTACCGAAAAGGAGATTTATATTTAGTTAACAACACCATTATTTCTACCCGATCTGGCAACACAACTCTGTTAAGACTATCTACCAATGATGAAACCGCTCATGTTTTTAATAATATTATTTATAACACAGCAAATGGCAGCAATATGGCATTAATTGATGGCAATGGTTCACTTAACCTCAACAATAATTGGCTCAAATCAAACTACCAAGAATGCCATTGTTCACCTGATGGAAGCATTAATGATAATGGTGGCAATATGACTGGTAATAGCCCCGTGTTTAGTAATTTTAAATCCCAAGATTTTAGGTTATTAAATAATTCTGAAGCGCTTGATCTTAGCACACCAATTACACAACAAAATTTACCCAACCACAGCATAACAAAACAATACAAAACTCACCAATTAAGTCAAAACCGCCCTATTTCGGGCAATCTAGATATGGGAGCCTTTGAATACTGTGGTTTGTTAAATTGCGATATTATTTTTACTAATGGTTTTGACTAACCTCAGTGTTAACTCCGATAAGCACCAGACCTAATTTTTGTTGAATGCTTAGATCTTGTACTGACTCTGCGACTTAATCTTCTCCTTAATTTTGAATAAATACTCATTTTATTTAATGCATGTTGAGTAATTTTCAAATCTACAATTTCACCGCTGGACAAAGATTTAAATGTAAAAACATAAAATGACAGTATAGTTATCACATAAATGATTAATGTGATTATTTGGGCGACCATGACTTGGTTTTCTAAAAGATACAAATTTTTAGTGATGAGCAAAGCAAAGAATGAAGAAAATAAATGGGCCATGACAACTATAATTTTCGGTGCATATTTAGCAAAGAAACCGAGTATAAATAGTACAAAAGAGTTAACCAAGAATACGACCCACAGCATCAATTTTTGTTCAGTGATGATATCCACTGATAAACCGATAAATACAAAAAATGTGGTGATTGCAAATATCAAATAGTGAACCGTTTCTACTTCTAAACTTCCTTTAAATCTTGAATGCACAGACATAGACTTCTCCTAAAATCAATTCCTAATATTTTAACATTTATGCTGTTGTGGTTGTATAGGCAATAGGTCACTATTGCTTGCTAAAAATCATCTAGAAATAGCGGCTTATAAATCATTTCATCAAAGCCAATGAGCAAAAATAAGTATGAGATTTCAATTTTAAGTGCTTAACTTCATGCCCACAAAGAAGGCTAAGAAACACAATACAAATGTTGATGTCAAATAAATAAACCCTTTTAAGTATTCACCATAGGTCATCATTAATACGGTCTCCATAGAGAAAGTTGACCAAGTGGTTAAAGCACCCAAAAAACCCATCATAATAAATAATTTTAAATTTTCAGAATCTTGAAATTTGTCTACTAAATAAACATAAGCAATACCCATTAAAAAACAACCAATCACATTAACTATTAATGTTGCCCAAGGCAATGGCGATCCGAAATAGTGAGTAAACGCTTTGGCATTGAGGTATCTTAGCACTGCGCCTAATGCACCTCCTGCTGCTACAACTAAAACTTGTTTAATCATTTCTCTTTTTTCTAATTTGTTCTAATTTTTGAGCTATTTTAATTTCTAAACCTGCTTGTTTGGGTTGATAATAAACTCTCTCACCCATCTTTTCAGGAAAACCTTTTTGGGAATATGCAATTGAGTCAGTGTTATCATGGTCATATTGGTAACCTGAACCGAAACCTTGATTTTTCATAAGACTTGTTGGTGCATTGCGTAAATGCATGGGTACATCTAAAGATCCCAATTTTTTGGCGTCGGCCAATGATTCATTATGGGCAGAATAAACGGCATTACTTTTCGGACAACTGGCGACATAAACCGCTGCTTGAGCCAAGGCCAAATCTCCTTCTGGGGAGCCCAATCTGCGCCACGTTTCCCAAGCATCTAAACATAAGGTCAAAGCTCTGGGATCAGCATTGCCTACTTCTTCGCTGGCCATTCTTAATAATCTGCGGGCAATATACTGTGGATCGCAACCACCATCTAACATGCGATTCATCCAATACAAGGCTGCATCTGGGTTTGAACTGCGCACACATTTATGTAAGGCAGAGATCTGTTCATAAAAAACATCACCTTTGTTATCAAATCTTCTGGCTTGACCAGAAATGATTAAACTAATTTCTTCATCTTTGACTTTACCTTCATGTGAATAATCTGACAAAATTTCAAGTAAGGTTAATAATCGACGTGCATCACCATCTGATGATTGAATTAGCTGATTTTGTTGTATTTCTGATAGTTCCAAGCCTGTTGTATCAATGGCTTTTTCTAATAAGATGCGTAAATCTTCGGCTCCAATATTTTTGAGTATGTAAACTCTTGATCGTGAGAGTAATGCGTTATTCAATGCAAATGATGGATTTTCTGTGGTAGCCCCAATTAAAGTGATTAATCCATTTTCCATATGAGGTAGAAAAGCATCTTGTTGTGATTTATTAAAACGATGAATCTCATCGACAAATAAGACGGTTGATTGCCCTTCTTGCCTGTTTTCTTCGGCTTGCTTAATGGCTTTTCGAATGTCTGCAACGCCAGATAATATAGCAGATAAATTTATTTTTTTGACCTGACATTGATTACATAATATTTGCGCCAATGTAGTTTTACCAGTACCAGGCGGGCCCCATAAGATCATTGAATGCAAATGATCGTTTTCGATAATTTTAGCCAATGGTCTATTGGTGCCTGTTAAATGTTGTTGGCCAACAACATCCTTTAACTCCTTAGGTCTGAGTTTATCCGCTAGTGGTTGCATTGGGTCTTAAAATTCAGCAGATAATCCAGTATTTCTGATCACATCAACTCCTTGGGGAACCTCAAATGTAAAAAAACCTTCTGCCAATGCTGGGTTTCTAACAGTGTTTTCAAATTCAAAAATGACGATACTATCCATTTGGTTTTTCAATTTAATAACTTTAAGCGTATTGTCGCTAATGCCTAACCATACTTTTTTGATGTCTTCACCTGGATTTTTAGGAGTCATTTCAAGCCATTCAAGGTCTTGGTTCTTTTCTTCTTTCTTATCAAGCAACCTTAATTCAAAATTTTCTTGGGTATCATTTTTATTCAATAAAACATAAATTGGATTTTGTGTGTTTTCTTGTTCCTTAATTGAAACTTGTTCTAAATCTTCATCATATATCCAGACCGTTTCTCCATTGGCCAATATAAGTTGAGGAGAAGGTTCTGCATACTGCCATTTAAATTGATTCGGAGTTTGTAACCATACCTGACCCGTTAGTTTTTCGGATTCATTATCATTCATGTCAATTTCGTATTGTTCAAAATTAGCCTGTAAAGAAGTAAGGTCTTTTCTAATTTCATTTAATAGGTTTTGAGCTTCTGTTTCTTCTGCTTTAATGGCGAAAGATAAAGCAAATATGGCAATAAAGACTGGCATTTTGATTTTCATAGTTTTCTCAGTTTTGTAATATTTTTCAAGTCACTATACAAGACAATGCTCTTCTAGTAGTGATTAACGTTCATTATAGCAGAGACACTTTATAATTTTGTATGTTCATTAATTATATATTTATCTGATATAAAATCTCTAATGTGAGATGAAATATTTATGGGTTTGTAATAATTATCAATAGGCATTATACTGATATTTTTAAATAACTAATTTTTCAATTAGCATGCTTCCAACCGATTTTACCGCCTTGTTTTTGAGCTTTAAACTTGCAACCATCACGGTAATTATTTTATTAATCATTGGCATTCCTTTGGCCAAATGGCTGGCTTTTTCTCAAAGTAAATCAGTACCTTACATTAGTTCTTTAGTGATACTTCCATTGGTTTTACCGCCAACAGTTTTAGGGTTTTATCTGTTAAGTATTATGAGAAATGAATCTTGGCTTGGATCGTTATTCATTCAATTGACATCAGAACAACTAATCTTCAGTTTTACTGGTCTAGTAGTGGCATCAGTTATTTATTCATTGCCTTTTGTTGTTCAGCCAATGGTTGCTACATTCAACCACATTGGCAAAGAGACAGTTAAAACAGCTCAATCAATGGGTGCCAGCAATCGCACTATATTTTGGAAAATTATCTTACCCTTATCAAAAAAAGGCATTGTTTCTGCAAGTATTTTAGGGTTTGTGCATACTTTGGGAGAATTTGGTGTGGTTTTAATGGTGGGTGGTAACATACCTAATCAAACCCGTGTGGTTTCAATAGAAATATTCAATCATGTAGAAAACCTAGAAATGCAGCAAGCCAATCAACTCTCTCTGATTCTTGTTGTCTTATCATTTGCTGTTATTTTATGGATGAATTTTAACAATAAAAACAATAAATTATTTTTATGAAAGTAAATATTCAATCCGCATCTCCCTATTATGATTATCAATTCAGTGTAAATGATATTGGCATTGTGGGTGTTTTTGGAATCTCTGGCAGTGGAAAATCTAGTTTATTAAGAGCATTAGCAGGATTTCAAGAAAAAGTAGTTGGGGATATTCAACTTCAAAGCCAATGTCTTTATGACTCTCAAATAAAATCAACCCGAGGTGTCAACAAGTGCAGTTACATGAGCCAAGATGTGGTCTTGTTTCCGCATTGGACAGTAACAGAAAACCTAGACTTTGCTGAAAGTCATACCATCAAGAACAAGCAAGCAACCCAAGAATTAATTGAAACCTTAGAATGTCAAAAATTAGTCAAGAAATATCCCCATCAATTATCAGGTGGCGAAACCCAAAGAATAGCTTTTATTCGGTCATTAATATGCTGTAGAACTTATCCTTTAATGCTCTTAGATGAACCTTTTTCTGCATTGGATGAACGCATGCGAAACATAGCATTAAATCTATTAAATTATTATAAACAAAAAAATCTCATATTTTTCGTTACCCATGATATTAATGAACTATACCATTTAGCAGATGAAATTTTATCGATTAATAATGGCATCATTCAATATCAAAACATTATTTCACAAGCCATGTCATGTGGAGCCTTTCAACTACCGATTGCAAGTAAAATAAAAATTGCTAATAAAAGGCACATCATTTATGCAGATGATGTCAGTATCAGTTTATCACCGATTAAGGATAGTAGTATAATCCACCAAGTACCTGTGACCATTGAATCCATAAGAAATGATAACGATATTTCAAATTTAAAATTGAAAACCGGTGACGAGCAGATTTTGTTTGCCAGCATTACCAAGCATTCATTGATGAAATTAAAATTAACCCAAAACCAAGCTGTAATGGCAAACTTTAAAGCCACAGCATTCAAATAATATGCAAGAAATACAACAAGATATAATAGAAATTCAAACTAAATTAGCATTCCAAGAAGAAACCATTGAACAACTCAATGATGTCATTATTCGACAACAAAATGCCATCGATAAATTACAAATTCAATTGAAACAATTAGACAAAAAAATAGATGAAGAAAGTCAGCAATGGCAAACAGATGTTAGCCTTAATGATGAGAAACCTCCGCATTATTAATGTTTAATATATAAGTCATCAATGGCTTTTATAAAGTTTGAGAATTACTTTTTATCAATTAAATACTGATAAAATAATTATGATAAAATGCTTTTTTGTCTTTTAATCGTGAATCTTATGAAAAAATCTATCCTAATATTATTATTTAGTGCACTTTTTTTATCGGCTTGCAACAACAACGAAAACAATGTCGATCAAACAAATCAGTCTGAAAACCAAACCGAATCTGAGCAAGCGCAAAACACTCAAGAAATGCCCGAAGAAATTTCAGATATAAACGCAATTGCAGACGTTGAACAATCTCATAAAACGCCAAAAGTTTCAGATGTCTATGCAAAATTCACATTAACCTCAGACCTATCGCATTTAAGCGACAACCAAAGAAAGATGATTCCGATACTCATAGAGATATCAGAAATTATGGACGAATTATTCTGGATGCAATCATTCGGAAACAAAGAGGAATTAATAAAAACTATTGATGACAAGAACTTACAATCATTAGTTAAGATAAACTATGGTCCCTGGGACAGATTAAACGGTGATAAAACATTAATTGATGGATTTAAAGACAAACCACTTGGAGCTAATTTTTACCCAGATGACATGACTAAAGAAGAATACGAAGCTTTTGAAAATGATAAGAAATCAAGCTTATATACTGTTTTAGAAAGAAATGCTGATGGTTACTTAACATCGGTTCATTATCATGAAAAATATGCAGACCAATTAAATAAGGCATCAAAATTGATGTTAAAAGCTGCTGAATTGGCTGACGATGATGGATTCAAAAAATATTTAACATTACGGGCCAAAGCTTTCACAAATGATCAGTACAGAGCCAGCGATATGGCTTGGATGGATATGAAAACTAACGATATTGATTTCGTCGTTGGACCAATCGAAAATTATGAAGACCAACTATACGGTCAAAAAACAGCATTTGAAGCCTATGTTTTAATTAAGGACAAATCATGGAGTCAGAGATTAGCAAAATTTGCTGCCCTATTACCTCAACTACAAAAAGACTTGCCCGTAGAGGAAAAATACAAAACTGAGACACCAGGTACCGATTCAGATTTAAATGCTTATGATGCACTGTATTATGCTGGACATTCAAATGCTGGAGGCAAGACCATTGCTATCAATTTACCTAACGATGAAACGGTACAATTAGAAAAAGGCAGCAGAAGACTGCAATTGAAAAATGCCATGCAAGCCAAATTTGATAAAATTTTACTGCCCATAGCTGATGTGTTGGTCGCACCCGAGCAAAGAAAGCACATCACTTTCAATGCCTTTTTCAGCAACACCATGTTTCATGAAGTCGCACACGGCTTAGGGATCAAAAATACCATCAATGGCAAAGGCACAGTCAGAGAAGCGTTAAAACAATTTGC
>JBGCFT010000298.1:0-2876 GCA_045107085.1 Marinicellaceae bacterium
GTTCTATTCGTTTTCGGACTGTTAATTCTACTTGAAAATACTAAACAGAAACTGTTAAATGGTATTGCATTGGTATTTCTAATTTTTCCTCTTACTGTTGGTATCGAATTATTAACTAAAACAAGTTATGGCGATTATTTAATGTTCCTGAATCCATTGGCTTTTATTTTAATGACAGTTTTGTTTTTATATGAACTCAAGAAAAGTCCTAAATCGAATCCTGAAATAATTGATGATTAAATGCTTATGATTTAAAAACAAATGTTAACAAAAAATAAAATTTACAGCGAAGCTGTTCGCCATAAATGGCTAATTTTATTTAACCGTTGTAGGTAATTGAGGAAACAACCGTCTAAAGGTAAAAATAGTAAATATTAATTTATATTTGTCTAATGGCAACTAGGATTGAAAATCTAAACTCTGAAATAATAAACTGGGCAATTACTCGAGCGGGTAATAGCTTAGAAGAGTTTTATGCGGAAAATCCTGATGTCTTAGATTGGATTGAAGGAAAAAAGAATCCTACTTTAAAGCAATTAGAAAATTTCACTCATAAAGTACATGTGCCTTTTGGTTACATGTTTATGAATGCACCTCCTCAAGAAGAAATACCAATACCATTTTTTAGAACAGGTGCAGCACCGCGGGAAAAAGTTTCTCTAAATGTTTTTCATACTATCCAAATTATAAAAGACAGACAAAACTGGCTGACAAACTACCTTGATGAAAGTAATTACGCAGATTTAGATTTTGTTGGGAAATATACTGAAAGCGCGGATCATAAAGAGGTTGCAAACGACATAAGAAAAACTTTAAAACTACCTGTTAACTGGGCTAGTAAATTAAGCACATGGGAACAAGCTTTAGACTACCTAACATTGCAAATTGAGGAAATTGGAATAATTATCAATTTTAATGGAATTGTTGGGAACAATACAAGAAGAAAAATTCCTGTGGAAGAATGCAGAGGCTTTGTTCTAGTTAATGAGAAAGCACCTTTTCTTTTTATAAATTCCGCAGATGCTAAGGCAGCACAAATGTTTACTTTAATACACGAAATAGCACATATTTGGTTAGGAGAAAGTGCTGGATTTGACAATAAACAAATGCTCCCGGCAGATGACCCAGTAGAAGTGTTGTGCGACAGAATTGCAGCTGAATTTTTGGTTCCTGAAATATTTTTTAAAGAAAAATGGAATGATAGTCAAGATATAAAATATTTAAGCAGAGTTTTTAAAGTTAGCCCAATAGTAATTGCAAGACGAGCTCTTGACTTAAATCTAATTTCTAGAACTACTTTCTTCGATTTTTACAACAATTACATTGCAGCTTTTAAAAGTAAAAAGGAAAACCAAAGTTCTGGAGGTAATTTTTATGCAACTGCCAAAAAGAGAATTAGTTTAAGGTTTGCTAGTTATGTAAATAATGCAGTAAATGAAAACAGTCTTTTGTACAGAGATGCATATAAACTAACCAGTTTAAAAGGAAATACATACGAGAAGTTTATTAATGAATATTTATTTCGAGTATGAGTAAGTATATTTTAGATTCAAACTTCTTTATACAAGCTCACCGGTCAATTTACCCCCTTGATGTTGTTCAAAGTTTTTGGTTAAAAATTAATGGATTAGCCCAGGCCAATACAATCGTAAGTATAGATAAAGTTAAGAAAGAGATTTATGATAACTCGGCCCACGAGGATGAACTGAAATTGTGGTGTGATTCTAATTTGCCGAGCGATTTCTTTATGGATACGAATGCCGTTCTTCAAAATTATGTTGCAATTGTAAACTGGACTAATTCAATGTCTCATCATTTTACCCCAAATGCGATTCAAGAGTTCCTCGCAACCGACTTAGCGGACCCATGGCTAATTGCTTTTGCTATGAGTAATAGTTGGACAATTGTTACTTACGAAAAAAGTCAACCTGAAAGAAAAAACCGTATAAAAATACCTGAAGTTTGTAATCAATTCAATGTTAGACATATTGATACTATCCAAATGTTCAGAGAATTAAACGAAAGCTTCTAAAAACTACCTACAACAACAAATAAAATTAACTGCTACGCAGCTCGGCATAAATGCCTAATTTTATTCAACCGTTATATGCAATTCCTTCCTTTAGGGGAAACCAAATAATTACTTTACGCTAACGTTTTGTTAGCTGTAAAAAAGGAAAAAATACTACTGAAAAACAGAAGCACTAACAGTTGTTTTTCAGAATGATACAAAAACGTTAGTCAGAATAAGCCATGAACAAGCGAAATAAAATATTATTTACCTTTATCTTAGTTTTGTTTACCAATTCTTGTGTCGTAGCTAATCAGACTAAGTACAAAAATGAGAAAGGAAATCAAAAGCACACTAATATTTGCTCAGTACACAATTCTAAAATGCATAAAAGACTAGTTGGTACTTGTTATGGTACACTTGTACCCACATATGAGGAAAATTACTCTGATGCTGAATATCCGAATGCTAAGAATAGGGTTTATATGGGATGCAGAATGAAAAGATCGTCTTGGACGTGGAGCCGACGGGCTATAGTTTATGTATGTTCGGAATGCAATAAAGCAAAGAAGAAATCTAACTAAATAGATTTTAAAAGATGTGAGTATTCACTACAAGTTTCATAGCGACTTTATCCGCAGCAGCTAAAAGTATATAAAATGCAGAATGTTAGCGGTATTATGTCGGCGGATTGCACCCACAGTTTGGAAAAACAATTTGGTGCGGGGCGACTGACAAGTTTGCTTGAATTATGTGCGGAAAGTTGCGGTTTAAGTTGGAGCTGACCATCAGAAAAAAATGTTTGAAGTCAAGTAAAAACATTAGTGAGACCGGCTAGTTCCGCAGGTTGCACCAAGGAAATCCG
>JBGCFT010000299.1:0-17719 GCA_045107085.1 Marinicellaceae bacterium
CGGTCTTTAGAACCTTTATCCATGGCGCCTAATGAACCCATGCCGCGATAGGATTTATAACTTCTGCCTTGATACAATTCAACTTCGCCGGGTGACTCTTCAGTTCCGGCAAATAAACCACCTGCCATAATAACACTGGCACCAGATGCCACGGCTTTGGCCACATCACCTGAATAACGAATACCACCATCAGCGATCAAGGGAACACCTGTACCATTAAGTGCGCTAGCAACATTATCAATGGCTGTTATTTGTGGCACTCCAACTCCTGCAACAATGCGCGTTGTACAGATTGAACCAGGTCCTACACCTACTTTTACGCAATCTGCGCCGGCTTTAACTAAGGCTAAAGCGGCATCGCCTGTTGTGATATTACCAGCGATAATTTGTACTTCAGGAAAAGTTTGACGTACCCATTTGACCCTGTCTAATACACCTTGTGAATGACCATGCGCCGTATCAACCACTAAAACATCAACGCCTGCTTCAACCAATGCAGTACATCTTTGTTCAGTATCTCCACCTGCTCCAACTGCAGCAGCTACAATAAGTTGTTCTGATGAGTCTTTGACTGCGTTGGGATGTTCTTTTGATTTTTGCATGTCCTTAACAGTAATTAAACCTTTGAGCTCAAAGTCATCGTTAACAACCAAAACTTTTTCAATTCGGTGACTGTGCAATAACTGTTTGACTTCTTCTGTTTCTGCGCCTTCTTTCACTGTGACCAAATCTTCTTTGCGGGTCATGATATTGTAAACAGGATCATCTAATGTTCTTTCAAAGCGCATGTCTCTGCTGGTGACAATGCCGACTAAACCTGTTTCATCCACCACAGGAACACCAGAAATACGGTGTTTTTGGGTTAGCTCTAATACTTCTTTGATACTGGTGTCAGGTTTAACTGTAATCGGATTTTTAATCACACCAGATTCATAATTCTTAACAATTTTGACTTCTTTGGCTTGATTTTGAATGGACATATTTTTATGTATGACACCAATTCCACCCAATTGAGCCATGGCTATGGCTAATTTAGATTCAGTGACTGTATCCATAGCTGCGGAGATTAACGGAATGTTTAACTTTATTTTTTGAGTCAGTTGAGTAGACAAATCGACATCTTTAGGTAAGATATTTGAATAAGCAGGAACCAATAAAACATCGTCAAAAGTGAGTGCATCAGATATAATACGCATGATTTTAAACTCCGAATTGTATAAATTCGGCGCATTCTAACATATAGCCAGTAAGAATATATAAATGATTCCAAGTAATAACGGAAAATCTCCAGAAAACCCATTGTCTCCAAGTCAGTTAAACAAATTGGCTAAAAATAGTATTGAAGATACTCTTGGAAGTCTTTGGTTAACTGGTGAAATTACAGATTTATACAAAGCACCTTCTGGTCATGCTTATTTTGCTATTAAAGATCAAAAATCTTCTATTAAGTGTACATTTTTTAAACAATTTAATTTTAAAAATGCTGTCTTGAAAAACGGTGATAATATATTGGCTTTTGGAAGAGCGACTTTGTATGAAGAGAGAGGAACTTTTCAATTAAAAGTCGAAAGAGTTGAAACCACTGGCATTGGCGATATGGCCAAAGAATTTGCTCAATTAAAAGTAAAACTCGAAGCACTGGGTTACTTTAGCCATGAAAGAAAAAAACAACTGCCTCATAAAATCAATTCATTGGCTATAATCACCTCAACCTCATCTGCTGCCATAAAAGATGTGCTTGATGTCATTAAACGCAGAAACCCTCTATTAAATGTCACTGTTTATCATGCTTCTGTTCAGGGTGATAAGGCTATTGAAGAAATTATTGATGCACTATTAACAGCTGATATCAATCAACATGATGTCATATTGTTAACCCGAGGCGGTGGTTCTGAGGAAGATCTCTGGACTTTTAATGATATTTCTATCGCACAAACTCTATTCAATCTCAATACGCCTTGTGTTTCTGCAGTGGGTCACGAAAGAGATACCTCTATTTCAGATTTAGTTGCTGATGTGTCTGCCATCACTCCAACGGCAGCAGCTGAATTGTTAACGCCTGATTTGGCAGAATTAAAGTTGAAAATTAATCATCAACTTATTATTTTAAAAAATTCAATTGAAAACAAGATTAATAGACAGCAACAACAATTAGACATTAGTTATCATAAATTAGAAAAATCTCACCCTAAAAATCAAATTAATTCAGAGAAACAATTATTAAGTTCAAAGCAAGAAAAGTTAATTCAAGGCATTAAAGATCGAATGACTGATTGTGATAAAAAAATCAGTACATCGACAAATCAATTATTGAGGTACAATTTTAATTTTGAAGCGATTCATAATCGGTTAAGTATTTATAATAAAGACATGGGTAATTTAGTGATGAAACGTTTTGAAAGTGATTGTTCTCATTTAAACCAAAGTATTAATGGCTTAAATAAATTAAGTCCTTTATCAACATTATCAAGAGGTTATAGTATTTCATTAAACAATAATAGTAAGAAAGTAATCAATAACATCGATCAAGTATCAATTGGATCCGAGATTGAAACGGTTGTTTTAGATGGTCACATAATTTCTACAGTTAAAAAAATAAATAAAAAAGGACTCAGTGATTGAATTGAAGCAGCTTGATAAAATTTACCAAAATGAAGAAGTCATAAAAAAGAGTACATTTATCGCCATAGTTGCACCCGTTACTTCTGTTGAAAAAGCCATGGCATTTATTCAATTAAATTCTCAACAAAATGTTACTCACAATTGTTGGGCTTATAAAGTCGGTCAAAATTACAGGTTCAATGATGATGGCGAACCTTCAGGAACAGCAGGTATGCCAATATTAAAAGCAATCGAAGGACAAGGCTTTGATAACACTGCAGCTTTGGTGATTCGCCATTATGGTGGCATTAAATTAGGAACAGGCGGTTTAATGCGGGCTTATGGCGGTTCGGTTAATCGGTGTTTACAAGAAGCTGGTTATGAAACCATTCAAAGTTTAGAAAAAATTACGTTGTTGGTGCCATTTCAATATACTCAAAGCATACATAATTTGGTTAAGAAATTTGAAGCAGAGATTAGTTCAGAGATTTTTAACGAGCTTGGTGCATTAATAAGTATTGACTTATTGAGTAAAATTAAGGAAAAATTTGAGCAAGAATCGATCAATCTTAGTAAAGGCACAATTCAATTAAAAGTAATTAAATAGTTACTTTTGAATTGATTCCATCACTCTTTCTTTTAAGTCTTTACCTGGTTTGAAGTGCGGTGCATATTTAACACCTAAGGCAACAGATTCTCCTGTTTTTGGGTTTCGTCCCATTCTCGGTTTGCGTTGACGCAGTGTAAAACTCCCAAATCCACGAATTTCGATTCGCTCACCAGATGCAATAGCAGAACTCATCGTATTAATCAGTTCTTTGACAGATAAAGCCACATCAGATTTAAGCAATCCAGAATCGGATAATTGTTCACACAGTATGTTGATTAGTTCAGATCTTGTTACACTCTTCATCATTATTATTATAATCAGATTACACAAAAATAAAAGCACCTAATCAAAATTAGGTGCTTTTTCTTTCTTCAATTCAAATACTTGAATAGTATTTTTTAGTTTAATAAAAAACTAGTTGTCCATTTTTTCCTTTAATAAATCACCAAGGCTGGTAGTTCCAGTGCTGGCGTCTTTATAATCTTTAAGGACTTTATTCATTTCATCGAATTCTTTGGCTTTGATAGAAAGTGTTAACATTTTGCTGCGTCTATCCATGCCAACAAATTTTGCTTCTACTTCATCACCAACATTAAATACAGCAGTAACATCTTCAGTTCTGTCTTTTGCAATATCAGCTGCTTTAATTTGACCTAAAACACCATCTTCAAGCTCAACTACTGCAAACTTCTCATTCACTTCTTTAACAGCGCCTTTAACGATACTGCCTTTAGGATGAGAGGCAACATATGAACCAAATGGATCTTGTTCTAGTTGTTTAATGCCTAATGAGATTCTTTCACGTTCAGAATCAACTACCAATAACATGGCTTCAACTGTATCGCCTTTCTTGTAGTTTCTGATAGCAACATTGTCTGCTTCCATCCAAGAAATATCTGATAAGTGAACCAAACCATCAATACCACCATCAAGTCCAATAAAGATACCAAAATCAGTAATTGATTTGATTTTACCTGAAACAACATCACCTTTTTCATGACTTGCAGCAAATGCATCCCATGGATTTGGTTTACATTGCTTCATGCCTAATGAAATACGACGTTTTTCTTCTTCGATGTCCAAAATAGCCACTTCAACTTCATCGCCAGGTTGTACCACTTTAGCTGGGTTGATGTTTTTATTGGTCCAATCGATTTCAGATACATGAACCAAACCTTCGATTCCTTCTTCGATTTCAACAAAACAACCATAATCTGTAATGTTTGTAACACGACCAAAGATTCTAGAACCAACAGGTTGTCTGCGTGCAATGTCTTTCCAAGGATCTTCACCCAATTGCTTAAGACCTAATGAAACACGTGTTTTCTCTTTGTCAAATTTCAAGACACGCACTTCTAGTTCTTGTCCGATTTCAACAACTTCAGAAGGATGATTGAAACGTTTCCAAGACATATCAGTGATGTGTAGTAAACCATCAATTCCGCCTAAGTCTAAGAAAGCACCGTAATCTGTTAAGTTTTTAACGATACCTTTAATGATAGCGCCATCAACCAATGTTTCTAGTAAATTCTCTCTGTCTTCAGAGTACTCAGATTCAACAACTGCACGACGAGAAACAACTACGTTGTTACGGCGTTTGTCTAATTTAATTACTTTAAATTCTAAATCTTTTCCTTCAAGATATCCAGGATCTCTTACTGGGCGTACATCAACCAAAGAACCCGGTAAGAATGCTCTTACGCTGTTCATGTCAACAGTGAAACCACCACGTACTTTACCCGTAATTTTACCCATAACAATTTCTTCGTTGTCATGTGCTACTTGTAACTGCTCCCAAACTAACATGCGTTTGGCTTTTTCACGAGATAATATGGTTTGGCCGTAACCATTTTCATATTTCTCTAATGCTACTTCTACTTCATCTCCTAGTTCAAGTTCTAAATCACCTGATTCATTTTTGAATTCATCAAGAGAGATAACACCTTCAGATTTTAGTCCAGCATCAACAATAGCAAAGCCATTCTCAATATCTAAAATAATACCTTTAATGATTGTTCCTGGGATAAGTTTTTTTGCAGACAAATCTGCTTCTAGTAGCTGTTCAAAATTTTCGCTCATTTATATTTGCTCTATAAGTGAAAAGGATTCCACTTAAAATGTTTCTGTACCAAATTGCATTGATACTCGTTGTTGCCCAAAACAGGCTTAAATAAGATTGTTCCAATTATTTGAAATCAATCACCATAATAATTTATAAAAAAGATTAACGTTTGAGGTTTGCTTTCAGGCCAGCTTTTTCAATAATTTCGATACAATATTGAAACACTTCATTGATGCTTAAAGTACTGGTATCAATAACGATAGCATCTTCTGCTGGCACAAGTGGAGACACTTTTCTGTTACTGTCTCTTGCGTCCCTTGCACAGATCTCTTTTTCAAGTGCGCGGATATTAGCATCAACACCTTTATTTTTCAACTGTTTGCAACGTCTTTTTGCCCTTTCTTGGGCAGAAGCCGTTAAATAGAACTTTATTTGCGCATCAGTAAAAACAACTGTTCCCATATCTCTGCCATCAGCAACCAAACCTGGTGCTACCCGAAAATCCTTTTGGCGCTGTAATAAAGCAGCTCTGACTTCAGGAATTACTGCAATGATTGAAGCAATGTTGCCACAAGATTCTGTTCGTAGATCGTGATTAACACATTCACCATCTAAATAGACTAAAGTGGGTTCACCAATAACAGATTCAAACTTTAAATCCAAATCTTTTGCCAAACCAACCAATTTATAAACATCTGAAATTTCAGCATCTGTATTAAGAACCTTTAATGCCAAAGCCCGATAAATAGCACCACTGTCCAATAGATGCCAACCTAAATGATTAGATAATAAAGAAGCCGTTGTGCCCTTTCCTACTCCTGATGGACCATCTACTGTTATGACGGGAATAGCTGTCATGATATTTTCAATCCTAAATCATGACAAATACTTAAGAAATTTGGAAATGATGTCATAATATTTTTACAATTATCAACAGTTATTTTAGATTGAGAAACTTGACCTGCAATGAGAAAACTCATGGCAATTCGATGATCATCTTCAGCATCAACATGGCCTCCATTTAGTGTGCCACCGTTTATGACAATACCATCTTCTAGTTCATGACAATCTATACCTAATAGTTTCATACCATCTGCCATCGCCGTAATTCTATCGCTTTCTTTGTGACGCAACTCCATGGCATTTGTTAATCGGGTTTGTCCTTGAGCTAAAGATGCAGCAATAAAAATGATTGGAAACTCATCAATGGCTGAGGCAATATATTCATGTGGAACTTCTATGCCCTGCAATTGACTTGATTTTACCACCACATCGGCTATTTGCTCACCTGCATTGGTACTTTGATTGATAAATGTGATATCAGCTCCCATTAGTTTTAAGATACTGATTACTCCAGTTCTGCTTGGATTAACGCATAAATTCTTGAAAGTTATTTGTGAGTTTTCTGACAATAAAGCCAAAACCATAAAAAATGCAGAAGATGAAATATCTGCCGGTACTTGGATATTAATGGCTTTTAGAGACTGACCGCCTTGCATTGAGACAGTCAAATTACTTGATTCTAATTCACAACCAAATCCACGTAACATATTCTCAGTGTGATCACGTGATAACTTTGGTTCAGTTAAAGAGATAATTCCTTTACTGTATAATCCAGCTAGCAACACACAAGATTTAACCTGAGCGCTTGCAACTGGAGATTGGTAATTTATTGCCTGAAGTTTATCAACAGCTTTAAAGATTAATGGCGCTGTTCCTTTTTTGGTTGCAGAAACATTGGCTCCCATCATTTCTAATGGTTTGGTAATGCGTGTCATGGGTCTTGAATTTAAAGAATCATCTCCAAAAATTTCAGAATCAAATTGTTGCGCAGCCATGACTCCTGACAATAAACGCATACCTGTGCCAGAGTTACCGCAATCAATTTTTCCATTTTGAGGTGCTTTTAAACCATTTTTACCTACGCCGTATATTTTATATTTGTCTTTATCTTTTTCAATTTTTACTCCCATGGATTGCATGGCTTGCATGGTTGCTAAGCAATCAGCAGATTCTAAAAAACCTGTCACTTCTGTGATGCCATTAGCTATTCCACCAAGAATCATAGACCTGTGAGAGATGGACTTGTCGCCTGGAACTACAACTTCAGCATTAACACTTAATTGAGTCTGCTGATGAGAAGTTAACGTGTTTTTAATTTCAGCCACAAACTTTTTCCATCATTATATTTAATCTATGCATTTGCTCTTGGGTTCCAATCGTAATGCGCAAGCAGTTTTCTAATCCATAATTTGCAACTGGACGAGTAATTATGCCTCCTTGAAGTAAATCCATATAAATGGGAGAGGCTTCTTTTTCAAAATCAATTAAAATAAAATTACCTTTGGAAGGCACATATCGTAAGCCTAAGTTATTACATGTATCTTCAAGAATAGTCATTCCTAAACTATTTTCTAATAGTGACCTTTCAAGAAATTCAATATCAGAAACAGCGTGTTCCGCTGCAATTAAAGCAAGAGAATTAACATTAAATGGTTGTCTTATCCTATTGATAACATTAGCAATATCTGGATTGCTTAATGCATAACCTACTCTTAATCCTGCCAATCCATAAGCTTTAGAAAAAGTTCTTGTGACAACTAAATTAGGAAACTGAGATAACCATGCGCTGGCATCAACTTGTTCATCAATACTAGAATATTCTAAATACGCTTCATCAACAATCACAATAACATGTTCTGGAACTTTGGATATGAACCTCTTTAATTCAGTTTCAGACAAGTGATTTCCGGTAGGGTTATTTGGATTGGCAACAAAAACCATTCTTGTATCATCATCAATGGCTGCTAGCATGGCATCCAAATCATGACCCAATGGAGAATCAGTGTTCCAATCTTTGGCGGGTATTTGTTTATGTGTTGCACCAATGGCTTGAATGGCTATAGGGTAAACCGCAAAACAATACTGAGAATAGATAGCATTGTGTTTGTTAGATAAAAAAGCCTCAGTCAATAAAACCAATACATCATTTGAACCATTTCCTAGTGTAATTTGATCCATATTTACATTGTGCTTAGCTGCCAATACTTTTTTTAGATCAAACCCGTTGCCATCAGGATACAGTTCAATTTCTTTGAGTGTATCAGACATGGCTTTTATGGCCAATGGGCTTGCACCCAATGGATTTTCATTTGATGCCAATTTAATAATATTTGAAATTCCCATTTCACGTTCTAATTCAGAAATTGGTTTTCCTGGTATATAAGGATTGAGTTTTTGAACGCCTTTTGCTGCGAGTTTTTTATAATCTATCATTGCTTAATCTAATTATTTTATAACAGTAATATTTTGACTGTATTTAAGATAGAAAGCAACCATTAAGCCAAAGACTTTTTTATATTTAACTTTCAATAGAAAAAATTATCTGCCACATAACTATTGATATAAATTAAAACAATAACTCTATAAATATTGCATCAACTCAAATATTAACTATTAAAAATTGCGTGTTTTTTTATAAATTTATTGCATTAGAAATTATTTGATATAGAATGCCCAATCTTGAACGAATTGTTAGTTTATTTAATCATAAAAATTTGATTTTATTAACAAATGGAGCGGTAGTTCAGTTGGTTAGAATACCGGCCTGTCACGCCGGTGGTCGCGGGTTCGAGTCCCGTCCGCTCCGCCATTTTTATTTTGTTAAATGATTGATAATAATTAATGCATTTATCTTTTAAGTGATTGCAACAATACCCTTCCTGGGCCTGTTAATTTAGTCATAAACAAACCTTCACCAGAAAAAAACATTTTTCTCAAGCTTGAATTTGTCTGAATGCTGTAATCAATTCCGGCAGAAAATGCAGCCAAATTACCTGTACTAACTAAGATACTCTCGTTTTCTTCAAGTTGTCTGTCTACAAAATCACCAGAACCATGAATCAACACCTTTCCAGTACCTGAAATTTTCTGTAGAATTAACCCTGATCCACCAAAAAATGCAGCACCTACTTTTTTAGCAATGGTGACATCAATAGTCACTTTAGTACCAAAGGCACTTAAAAAAGATCCTCTGGTTGTAATGACAGGGCCATCTGATAAATCCCAGTCAATTATTTTTCCAGGGGCATTAGAGGCCAGAATAACATTTTGATTTGATCGAACAGCTTTGACATGAGTTAAACTGATACCTTCACCTGAAAATAGACGCCTTGTTGCTCCTGAAAACCCGCCAGGAATTCTTAATTGCCATTGTATATCTGGATCAATCGACATTAATGACCCCTTAGAACACCAACAAGATTCTCTGCGATTGAAATTTAATTCTGCAATTTGGGCCAATTCACCCTTAATTCTATACTTCATCATTACCTCTCATTCTAGATAACTAAAGTATAAATAAGTTTTTGATAGTTGATAAGTGTGAGAAGTCATATTCAAAAAAAAAGGCAGATATCAACTGCCTTTTTACATTGTTTTGAATCGGATAGTTACTTCATTTCAATGGCAATAGCTGTGGCCTCTCCTCCACCAATACACAAACTTGCGATTCCACGTTTCAAGCCTTTTTGTTTCAATGCATACAATAAAGTCACCAATATTCTGGTACCTGAAGCACCAATTGGGTGACCCAATGCACATGCGCCACCATTGACATTGACTTTGTCATGAGGAATTTCGAGCTCTTCCATGGCTGCCATTGTCACCACTGCGAAAGCTTCATTAATTTCAAACAAGTCTACGTCTTCAACACTCCAATTGAGTTTTTTTATTAATTTTTGAATGGCAGAAACTGGTGCGGTAGTAAACCATTCTGGCTCATGAGCAAACGTTGAATGTCCTATAATTTGTGCCAATGGTTTTAAATTATTGTGCTTAACTGCTTCTTCGCTGGCAATAACCATTGCTGCAGCACCATCAGAAATTTTCGAGGCATTTGCTGCTGTTACTGTCCCATTCTCTCTTCTAAATGCAGGTCGCAAAGTTGGAATTTTTTCAATTTTACAACGTGGTGGTTCCTCGTCTTTACTGACTATAGATTCCACTCTGCGATTGACAACAGTGACTTCGGCAATTTCTTCATCAAAAGCACCAGATTCCATTGCTTTCATAGATCGTCTTACTGATTCGGTCGAAAATTCATCTTGGGCTTCACGACTAAAGGTGTATTTATCTGCACAAGATTCAGCAAAAACACCCATCATGTTATTGTCATAGGGGTTTTGTAGTCCATCATAAAACATATGATCTAATGTTTGGCCATGTCCCATTCTGTAGCCACTGCGAGCTTTTGGTAACATATAAGGCGCTAAAGTCATTGATTCCATGCCACCTGCAACAACAGTTTCAACCGAACCTGCCTTAATGGCATCATGTGCCAACATAACAGTTTTCATACCAGAACCACAGACTTTATTCACCGTCGTACAAACCACAGATTTATCTAATCCAGCACCCAAAACTGCTTGTCTAGCTGGCGCCTGACCTAATCCTGCTGGTAATACACAGCCCATAAATGCTTCATCTATTTTCTCTATTCCTGCTTGTTCAACAGCTGCTTTAATCGCTACAGCCCCTAATTTTGGGGATTCGGTGTTGGCAAATTGGCCTTGGAAAGAACCAATGGCTGTTCGTTTTGCTCCAACTATATATACTTTTTCTGTCATAAAATTTCTCTATTAGGGAATACTTAATAATCAATTAATTAAATTTTGCTTCATTATAAAGCTCTCTGCCAATGAGCATGAGTCTAATTTCATTTGTTCCTGCACCGATATCATATAGTTTAGCATCACGCAATAATCTACCAGTTGGAAACTCATTGATGTAACCATTTCCACCTAAACATTGAATGGCTTCTAGTGCGACATCTACGGCATTTCTTGATGAAAATGATAAACAGGCTGCTGGATCTAATCGAGAATTATGATTTCTATCATAATTATTTGCAATACCATAAGCAAAGTATTTGCTAGATTGAAGCTTTGTGTACATTTCCCCAATCTTTGATTGCATCAATCCAAATTGTCCTAAATCTTTACCAAATTGTTTGCGTTGTGATATGTAAGGTATGGCTACGTCTATGGCTGCCTGCATGATGCCTATTGGACCACCTGATAATACCAATCTTTCGGTATTTAATCCACTCATCAAAATGCGCACACCTAAATTCACTTCACCCAGTATGTTTTCTGGCGGAATGGCACAATCTTGAAATACCAACTCACAAGTATTAGAACCACGCATGCCTAATTTGTCCAATTTTTGCGCTGTACTGAAGCCTTTCATGCCTTTTTCTATAATAAAAGCAGTCATGCAACTGGATCCAGCTGCTTTATCTGCTGTGCGCATATAAACAATCAAAACATCAGCATCAGGCCCATTTGTTATCCACATTTTACTGCCATTAGCAATCCAATTTTTTCCATCAAATTCAGCTTTACAAGACATAGAACCAACAACATCAGAACCTGCACCTGGTTCACTCATGGCCAATGCTCCTATGAATTCACCAGAACATAATTTAGGCACATATTTTTGACGTTGCTCTTCTGTTGCATGTTTATGGATATTACTTAAACAAAGATTTGAATGCGCCCCATAAGACAAACCTACTGAAGCAGAGGCTCTTGAAATCTCTTCCATTACGACTAAATGCGCCAAATAACCCATTTCAGAGCCACCAAATTCTGAAGGTATTGTGATACCATGCAGGCCTAAATCACCCATTTTTTTCCATAAATCATTAGGAAATTGGTTATCTAAATCAATTTGCTCAGCTCTTGGAGCTATCTCTTCTATGGCAAAATTTCTGACTGTATCTCTCAATAACTCAATGTCTTCGCCTAAAAATACATCTGTATGCATGATTTTTTCCTCACTATAAAATAGGTTTATTTTTTAACACGGCCAGAAAATTTCACTTTTTTCTGGTTCATAAATGGCTGTTGTATTTTACCTATCATGGCAATTCTCTCTTCACCCATTCTGTCAGCGGCTCTCCATGTTGGGATATTGTCACGTTTAGCAATTTTAAATATATTACTAATATTGTAGTATATATTTCGTGTCATGCGCATGGCACGTTCACGGTTATACCCTTCTAGTTCGATTGAAACATTCATCAAACCACCGGCATTAACTGCATAATCAGGAGCATAAATAATGCCTCTTTTTTCTAATTCATCCCCATGACGATTCTCAGCTAATTGGTTATTTGCACTGCCACATACAATGGCAAATTTAAACTGCTCTATGGTTGTATCATTCACGGTTGCACCTAGAGCACACGGACAATACACATCTGCATCAACAGCATAAATTTCATCTAATCCAACCACTTCACAGCCGTATTGCTCTTTACAAACATCCAACACTTCTTGGTTGACATCTGTGACAAACATTTTTCCACCTTCAGCATGAATTAATTTAACCAGTTCAAGCCCAACATGTCCAACTCCTTGAATAGCATAGGAATAATCACCAATGTTCTGATTCCCATATTTTAATTCTAAACTGGCTTTTATAGATTGTAATGTACCAAATGCCGTAAATGGAGATGGGTCTCCAGAACCTCCATGCATCTGATGAACGCCCACAACATTTTCGGTTTCTTGATAGACATACTCCATATCATTAACGTCAATACCGACATCTTCTGCGGTGATATATCTGCCACCTAATGAATCTAAAAATCGCCCAAATGCCCTAAATAAAGCCTCTGACTTATCTGTTTTAGGATCACCAATAATAATTGATTTACCTCCTCCTAGATTAAGTCCAGATACCGCAGCTTTGTATGACATGCCTCTTGATAGTCTCAATACATCGGTTAATGCTTGTTGTTCTGTAACGTATGGATACATTCTAAGACCGCCCAGTGCAGGTCCTAAAGTTGTATTATGAATAGCAATAATGGCTTTAAGGCCAGCATCTTTATTGTGACAAAAAATGACTTCTTCATGTTCAGTTTTGTCAATTGTTTCAAATAAGTTCATGTGTTTGTCCCCTAGTAATGTTTACTTATTTATATTTTTTTCTTTCTATGGCAATTGAAAAAAATCTTCAATTTGTGAATGGCTGATGTCCTGTACTGATTTTACTTTCCAGTTAGGTTGCCCATCTTTGTCAATCAATAATGCGCGAATCCCTTCTTGCAGATCTCCATTCATCGCACATTTTATTGACATAATTAACTCCATATCGAAAACTTGTTTTAAACTCATGTGTTTGGCCCGTTTAATTTGTTCATAAACTAATGCATATGTTATTGGGCAGCCTTTCAAGAACCCTTTTTGTCCAAATCTTAACCACTTTGATTTTGGCTCTGAGTGAGTTAAATTATTAACTATTTCTTGTAAACCATCTTGTTTAAACAAGTTTTGAATGTCATCATAATTTTCACGTATTTGACTGACTGGTGATTGAATATTATTTTTTTCATTTTGTGCTTGAATTATATTATGAATATCCTTATGAGTGTCGCCAGACCAATTGAATTCAGAGAGTTTTGTGATGAGATCAGCTTTGGAGTCACTCTCCAAATAAAAATCTGCTAATTTAGTGTAAATTGCATCACTGGCATTCATTCTCGAACCTGTAAGTCCCAAATACATGCCAATGTTATGAGGCATACGGTTAAAAAACCATGAAGCTCCAACATCAGGATATAAACCTATGGTAACTTCAGGCATAGCATACATTGATTTTTCAGTGACAATGCGGTGAGAACAAGCAGCAGCTAATCCGATTCCACCACCCATTACAATTCCATTGCCCCAAGATATGATGGGTTTTGGAAATTTATGCAGTCTATAGTCTAAATCATATTCTTTTGTAAAAAACATGGATGCTTTATTGGGAATGTCCCCTTTTTTAGTTTCTTTCATGGAGTGGTATAATCCGACTACGTCTCCACCAGCACAAAATGCCTTATCTCCAGTGCCTTGAAGAAACACTGCTTTTATGTCATTATTCTTTTCACAAGTATCCAAAACTCCTTGCATGGCATCAATCATTTCAATATTTAAAGCATTCAATGATTTTGGATTGTTTAAGGTGATTTTTCCTATATCGCCATGTAAACCATTAATGATTTCAAAGATAACCAATTCAGACATTATTGAATCACCTCTGTAGCGCCTTCAACTAATATTTTGCGTGAAATTATCAATCGCATTATTTCATTGGTGCCTTCCAAAATTCTATGAACCCTGGAGTCGCGTAAATGTCTTTCAATGGGATATTCTTTCATATAACCATAACCCCCATGAAGCTGTAAGGCTTCGTCACAAATTTGAAAGCATATGTCTGTAGCATAGCGTTTTGCCATGGCACAATAGGCACTTGCATTAGGGTCTTTAATATCGAGTTTAAATGCCGCGTAACGAACCATTTGACGTGCAGCAATTAATTCAGTTGCCATATCAGCTAATTTAAACTGTAAGGCTTGAAAGGCAGCCAATGGCTTACCAAATTGCTTGCGTTCCAACATATAAGCTTGAGCATTATTGAGAGAAGCTTGGGCTGTTCCTAAAGAACAGGAAGCGATATTTATTCTGCCTCCATCTAATCCTTTCATTGCAAATGTAAACCCTTCGCCCTCTTCTCCTATTAAATGAGATTTAGGAACTCTGACATTTTCAAAAGTAATCAGACGAGTGGGCTGTGAGTTCCAGCCCATTTTTTCTTCTTTTTTCCCGTATATTATGCCTTCAGAATCAGCAGGCACCAAAAGGCAAGAAACACCTTTAGGACCAGCTTCTCCAGTTCGGGCCATGAGGACTAAAACATCAGTAGAACCCGCACCAGAAATAAAAGTTTTACTGCCATTGATGACATAATCATTGCCTTCTGAAACTGCATTGGTCTTCATTGAAGCGGCATCTGAGCCAGAGCTGGGTTCTGTTAAGCAATAAGAAGCCAATAATTCACCAGATGTTAACTTATGCCCCCATTCTTCAGCTAGAGCATTATCAGCAAATGCAGTAACCATCCAAGCACACATATTATGAATAGTCAGATAAGCTGTTGTTGATGTACAGTATTGAGACATTTCTTCAAATATGATAGAACTGTCCAGTCGAGATAAATTTAATCCACCGAACTCTTCAGGAGAATAAAGTCCTAAAAAACCTAAATCACCAGTTGCTTTTATGACATCGATAGGAAAGTGCGAGTTTTTATCCCATTCAGCAGCATGAGGAGCCATTTCTTTTTCAGCAAATTCTTTGGCTGCTTGTTTAAATGCTAATTGATCTTCTGTTAAATTAAAATTCATGTTGTACCCTTTATAAGTTCTTTTGTGCAAAATAAAATTGAGCTGTATATTTGCTTTTTACAATAAGAGAATCCTTTATAATATAAACGTTTTATAAGGATTCTCATTGTTTAAATGAATGGCAAGTTGTTATCTTAAGTTGATTGATAAATTTGGAGCATGCCCATCAGGAATGTCACTTTCAAACCATCTCGAGGTCACTGTTTTGGTTTCGGTATAAAATCTAACCGCTTGTTTTCCATAAGCATGTTGATCACCATAGAATGATTTTCTCCATCCAGTGAAAGAAAAGAAGGGTAAAGGCACAGGAATTGGAATATTAATGCCAACTTGGCCCACTTTTATTTCATGCTGAAACTTGCGTGCAGCTGCACCAGAATTTGTAAAAATTGAGGTACCATTTCCATAGGGATTTTCATTAATTAATTTTATGGCATCTTCTAAGGTTTCAGCGTGCATTAAACACAAAACAGGGCCAAAAATTTCATTGTGATAAATAGACATATCAACTGAAACATCGGTAAATAAAGTGGGGCCAACAAAGTTTCCATTTTCAAAGCCTTCAACTTGATAATTACGGCCATCTAGCAGTAAAGTTGCTCCATCTGCTTCCCCTTGAGATATAAGACCCTCAACTCTTTTTTTGGCTTCAGGATTAATCAAAGGCCCATAAGCAGAATCTTCATTTTTCCAATAGTTGGGTTTTAATTTCTGCATGGCTGCTTTTAAGTCATCTTGCCATTCTTTAGCATCTCCGACCATCACACATACAGATATTCCCATACATCTTTGACCTGCTGCACCACATGCAGCCCCTACAATACCATTGATTACTTGGTTTTTGTTGGCATCAGGCATAACAACTAAATGATTTTTAGCGCCAGTAAAAGCTTGAACCCGCTTTAGATTATCTGTACCTGTTTTGTAAATGTGCTCACCAACGCCAACAGAACCAACAAAGGATATGGCTTGAACATCTTCATGATTTAATAATTGATTTACTTGGTCTTTTCCTCCATGCACTACTTGTAATACATCTTTAGGAAAGCCTGCTTCATAAAATAATTCTGCTAAAATATTTGGAGTTTTCGGATCTTGTTCTGATGGCTTAAGAACAAAAGTATTTCCACAAACTACAGCCAATGGAAACATCCACAAAGGGATCATGGCAGGAAAGTTAAAAGGAGTAATGCCTACACAAACGCCCAAAGGTTGAATAACTGAATATGTATCAATTCCACCGGCTACGTTTTCGACATACTCACCCATCATCATAGAAGCAACGCCAGCTGCATGTTCGGCTACTTCAATGCCTCTCCAAACATCACCTTTTGCGTCTTCAAAAGTTTTACCGGTTTCTTCTGCTAAAACTTCTGCTATTTCATCATGGTGCTTTTTTAACAAATGTTGATATTTCAAAACCATTCTGGCGCGCACTGGAACAGGGACTTCTTTCCATGTTTCAAATGCTTTTTTTGCAGATGACACAGCTAGCTCAATCTCATCATGAGTTGCCATTGGCACTTGGTATAATACATTTTGATTAGCAGGATTTGTAACATCTAACCATTGATCAGATTCGCTAACAACAGATTTTCCATCAATAAACATATTGATTTTTTCTAACATAAGTGTCCCCTTATATACAATTAAGAATTATTTGGTCATTTTTAATCATGTAGACCGTTAAATTTCGCGCTATATTGTACCATTTTATTTAAAAATTATCTAAAACTAATAACATTGATTCAACCTAATATAATTTATGTTAGGCATTAAAAAAGGTCATGTGATTTATGACCTTTGGTAATTGAAAGTATTAATTTATTAAAATTTAAATAATTTATAAAAGGCATTAATTATAAATATTTTTTTCTCTCATTTTGACTTCTTTTTCCAGTGCATCGTCCTCTGAAACAGAATCTTTATCATCAGGAGCTGAATCAGCTTCTTCATCAGAATCATTTTTTTCTTCTACTTTATCTAATTCATCAGCATTATCATCTAGCAATTCATTTCCTTCATGATTATTTTCAGGTTCTTCAATTATTGTCTCATCAGGATCATTACTGGTGTCATCAATAGTTTCTATTTCTGAATCACTTTCGTTTTCGTTTTGAGGAAGTACTGGCGCATCTTCAACTTGGGCAATTGAGTTGTGATCTTCTTGATCTGAATCGTTTGAATCATCAGGTATTTGATTTTC
>JBGCFT010000003.1:0-12582 GCA_045107085.1 Marinicellaceae bacterium
GGATGTGGGCCGTGAGCAAATCCTTGTGGATGATAGGTAATCATGCCAGGATGAATATTATCACGTGAAAAGAAATTTCCCATATGATAAAATAACACTTCATCATAATCATCATTGTTATGAAAAAATGGTATTTTTAGAGCTTTTTCCGCTGTTTCAAATAATCGAGGTACAAAGGTACAAACCACAAATCTATTTCCCATAAAAGTCGTATGTGCCGAAGGTGGCACATGATACTTATGACTCATTACTGGTGAAATATCTCGCCAGTTTAATTTAACTGGCATGAGGTTTCCACGCCAACCCACTGCATCTAATGGATTAAATGGAAAAACTTGGCAGGACATTTTGTTTCTGTGTTTAATCAAAACTGACCATTGTTCTGAATCATTTTGCTGCGCTTTGAATGCTTCATTTATCGCTGGAACTTCTAAAACTGCAGGGTCTACAATGGCATTTGGACCAAGTAAACCTTTTTCAGGAAATTGATAATGCGAATTGGAACACTCTATCATCAAAATATCACACTGCTCATCTAATTCTAATCTCCACCTTGTGCAACGAGGCAGCATAAAATAATCGCCTTCAGATAAAATAATATGACCATAATCACAATAAACAGTTAAATTTCCTTTATGAATAAATAATAATTCATCCCCATCGGCATTACTGACCAAATGGTTCATGCTTTCTTCTATCTTTAGCATACGCACTTTAATTGATGCGTTGTGCAAGATAATTGGTGATTTGTAAGGGCTTTTTTCAATGTCTGTAATTTTATTGGTATCAAAAGCTCTGGGTTGTAAGTCACCTTCAAAATCAATCCAACCTGTTGGCATATTTTTATGATAAAAATGTGTAACTGGCCCAAAAAAACCTTCTTTTCCTACTTCTCTTTCATACGAGTTTTTAGGTAAATCATAATGCGCTTGTTTGGCTACTTTACCCTCTTTTTTGAAAGTATGTATCCAATTTTTCATTTTAAAAACCCTCTTTGTTTTTGTTCTAACTCAATCGATTCAAACAGTGCTTGAAAATTTCCTTCTCCAAAACCCTGATTACCTTTGCGTTGAATGATTTCAAAAAAGATTGGACCAATGCTATTTTTAGTAAATATTTGTAGCAATATTTCTTCACCAGTGGCTTCATCTGCATCGATTAGAATATTATTTTTTTCTAATCTAGGAATATTTTCATTGTGCTTTGAGACACGTTTATCAATGATACTGTAATATGTTTTGGGAGTCTCTAAAAAAGCAACTCCTGCAGCTTTAATTGATTCAATGGATTCGTATATATTTTCTGTATACAAAGCAATGTGCTGAATGCCTTCTCCATTATACTCATCAATGTATTCGTTAATTTGCGACATTTTATCGGGAGATTCATTTAATGGTATCTTCACTGATCCATTTGGAGATTTCATTGCTTTTGAAGTCAAACCAGTTTGTTGGCCTTTAATATCAAAATATCTAATTTGTTCAAATTGAAATAAATCCACATAATAGTTAGCCCATTTTTCCATATCTCCATAAAAGACATTGTGCGTTAAATGATCAATAAATGTTAAACCAAATCCAGTTGGGTTTTGGTTCATGCCGGTAATATTTTCAAAATCATTTGCTAATAATGCTTGATAACTTGTTTTATCAACCAAGTACAACACAGCACCACCAATGCCCTTAACTGCAGGAAGATTTAAATCGCCAGTAATGATTTCAGATCCATTTTTAACAGCATGTTCTAAGGCTTCTTCTGCGTTATCAAAAACGATTGAAAAACCATTGGCACAAGGTCCATGATCATTTCTAAAATCATGTGCAAAAGAGTTGTTGGTTCTATTCAAGAAAAAATCGATTTTTCCTTGCCTAAAAAGTGTAATATCCAATGATTTGTGCTGCTTAATAGCACTAAAACCCAGTTGTCTAAAAAGTTTATCTAAATCTTCTGAATTATTAGAAGAATATTCAATAAAACCAAAACCATTAATTGTATTTGTCATTTTTGTCCCCTTGCTTGTAATTTCAGAGTATTTTAAGCATAATTAGTTACAAATGAAACTAATTTCTTCATTTAGTTACAAATGAAACTAAATTATAAAAACTATGCAACTAAAAAACTTCTTACCTTATCAATTATCAGTATTGAGCAATAAAATTAGCCAAGGCATTGCCCTTTACTATCGAGAACAACATGATATTAGCATACCAGAATGGAGGGTTTTAGCCATACTATCTGACATGAAAAAGCAAACAGCAAAAGAATTAACTACTCACAGCCAAATGGATAAAGTTAAAATCAGCCGAACGATGAAGCTACTCGAATCAAAAAAACTAGTTTCCGAAAAAAAATGCCAAGTAGACGCCCGTGCCAGAAGGTATGACTTAACAAACAAAGGTACACAGCTCATCAATGAAGTCAAACCTAAAGCCTTGAATTTTGAAAGTGAATTAATCTCCTCATTAGATAAAGAACAAATTAATCAGTTTAAACAGTGTATTCTCATGTTAAATGAACAAGCAGATAAATTAAAACAAGATAAATAATCTACCAGAATGACATTATTAACTCTAATTTTTACGTTGAGTCTTTTATATTTCAATTAGAGACCCTTGCTTGATTATGAAGGATTGAGAAAAAGATTTAAAAATGTGTCAATCAAGTCACGAAATGCAGCCTAATAACTAGTTATTAGCAAATTTTGAAACGCAGAGTGATGCTTTTTTAAACTTTTTATCTTCTTTCACTAATCGAGCAAAGGTCTCAATTAGACTGATTAATTATTTTCATCTGTTAAATTGATTTGTTGAGATTGTTCACCTTTTATTTGATAATTTTTATAGGTTTTAACAGTGCCTCCATAGACTTTTATCGTATAAAATCCTGATGGAAGCTCTATTGATTCACCATTGACAACGCCTTCTTTCATCAACTCGCCTGATTGAGAAAATACAGAATAAGGTGTTTTTAAAGCATTACTTATCGACTCTTTTAAAGATTCAGAATTATTACTATCAAAATATTTACCGCCACCTTGAACTGACCAATCATTAAATTGTTGTTTTAATTCTTCGTCATCAATGGCAAATCCAACGATGTTTAATCGAATATCTATGCCATCATTAATGAGTTGTTGAATCACTTCTTCTGGATTGCCATCACAGGTTTCTTCACCATCTGTTACTAATATCACTACTTTTTTGCCTTTGTGGTCTTTTAAATCAGAAGCCACTTTTGCTAATGAATCTGCAATAGGCGTTTTAGCCAGGTTTTTTGCGTTAATATTTTCAAGTTTGGATTTTGCAATGATTGGATTTAATGGCGAAAGTTTTATTGCTAAATCAGTCCGACAGGCATTGGCTTGTTTGTCTCCGAAAACACGTAATGCTAAAGGTGTTTTGGGTGGAATAATTTCAGTTACTGCTTTGACTAAAACTTCTTTTGCAATATTAATTCTGCGTTTTCCATTGAGCCTTTTTAACATACTCCCTGAAGCATCTAGAATCAGTTCGACAGCTGTTGATGAAACTTCAGATTCTTCAATAATTTTCAAAGTACCTGGTCCTGGGGCTTCAACAAACTCAGATTCAACTTTTAGCCCATATTTTGCTGGTTGTCTTAGTTTACTGGCAGCTTTATCAAAGACAATTCCAAGATCTGCATTGGTAGTGATTTTATCAAATTCACCATTATTCACACTTGACCACGATTGCATTAAATCCATTTGAGTATCATGGGTATTATTTGAACTTCCATTAATTAATCCAATTGAAAAAATTCGAGGTTTAACTAAATTAAGTTGTGGCCATAATTTATCACTGGCTCCAGTTAAAGCATCTGTAATCAATACAATCGACTTTGAACCTTGGCGTTTTGATAATTCCTCTGTGGCCTTAGTCAAGGTTTTTTCTGCTGCACTAGAACCGTCTTTGCGGTCATAATTGTTAAGAACTGTTTTTAATAAATACGGTTGTCCATACCATTGGTCCATTAGTAAGCTATTGCCAAACGGCATAAAGTTTATGGTATCTCTATCAGGAATAACACCTTCAGCAAACTGACTCAAGGCTTCAAATATGGTTCCATGATAGGCAGAAGTGCTGCCACTAGTATCCCATGAAAAAATAACTGATCGAGGGGGTTCTGTCATTTTTATAAAATAGCTTTCTCCTGAATCAACTGTAATTTGGTAGATTATTTGATCGAACTGTGAAACTGTTTTTATAGAGGGAACTTCCTCTCCATTTTGATCCTCCAAATGCAGTTCCGTTCTTATGCCTTGATTACCGGTTAAATTGATTTTTAACGTATTTGCACCGGATGGAACAGTAAATTTAAACCAGTCAGGCTTATCAGCATACTCAAGTTGTACTTGTCCATATACCTGTTCTCCAGATTTTAATTCTTTGGCAGTAGATTTGGTGTGGTTATTTTCGTTGTCTCTTTCTGCTATTTTTACTGGTGGATTAAGTCTCTCATAAATGGCATGTTTGGAAAGCTCACCCCATTCTCCAAGTATACTTAGGTAGTCAGAACTAATAGGTTTTTCGTAAATTTTTATTTGATCAGGTAAATACCTGTATTCTTTTTTTGGAACATTTCCTACTGAAAATTTTACATAACGAGCCCAAGTCTCTTTTTCTAATTGTATTTTAGAGTAAAAATCATTTAATTCATAAGAACCAATCTTTTCCCAGGGACCCGATGGACTCTGCATTGAAACATAGAGCGTAACTTTATCAAAAGTTTGCTGCTTTGGTTTCAATTCTGGCTTTTGCCATTCAATGCGATTAATTAATGCAGCTCTTTGATTATGGAATCCTATGACCCATTGCCAATCATCATCGCTTGAAGAGCGAACTCTTTTTGCCTTTTTGCTTGGCTTTAATAAATCAATATTCCAATTTGCCATAAAGCTTGGTATTGCCCAGGGCACATATCCACCTAATTTTGGATCTGCGATGTTAAAACCATGATCAGGTACTTTTAAGATATTTTGGCCAGGTCCTGTAATGACTTTCCACTCTCCTAAACCTACTGATTGTGTTAAATCGTATGTATTACTCAAAAAGTACAATCGCCCAAAACGAGCGGCTTTTTGTTCTGGTAAAACAAACGATTGCTCTGCATCTACTGCTTTTATTTTATCTATCAGTACCGTTTCAAAGTTCACGCCGTCGTCTGATAATTGAAACTTAAAATCTTTTAAATAATTTTTAGGATTACTATCTGAAGTAGGATTTAAAACAATGCCGGCAACGTTAATTGGATTTTCTCCAGCTAATTGTACTGTAATGAAATTATTGCCTTTAGAAAAACTTTCACGAAAAACCATACCATAACCTTTCATACCATAACCGTTAAATAAAGAGAGAACTCCTCTGCCCTTACCTTTAAATCGATTAATGTCTTCATCTGGGACTTTACTGCCAAAATAGTTAGCAGCAACATTGATACCACCTAGTAGTTCCTGAGGTATACTCATATCCACTTGTGAGTTTATGGCATTTATTTGACCACTTACTTCCATGTCATGCCATGTTTCTTTTATGCTGTGATTCGCATCTTTTACTGCTAAACTTAAACGAACTGTTCTCATGCCAACAGTATCTTTTGCCACCCATACATCAAATGGTAATTCGATTTTTTGATTGGCTGATAATTTTATATTTTCGGGCAGATTTAAAACCTTCCAAGTAAAATCTGAAATGGACGAGAGAATTTTTAATGATTTTGACTGATTACTTTTGTTTTCAATGATGACTGTAGCTTTTAATTTTTGTGCGTAATCATGGTAGGCTGCAATAGATTTTTCTAAATTCTTTAATTCTATTTCGATGCCTTCAAGTTGATTGACTTCTTTAGAAAGTTGATTCTGATCTATCCACAAACTGTAGTCATAATCGTTTTCACCTCCATATAATCTAATGTGAGGAGCTACACCAGCAGGAATCACAAAAGTAGTTTGTAATTTCTCTTTCTCATAAACTCCTTTTATATCTACAGATTTATTATTGGCTTTATTATAAAGTCTTAGATAATGATTATTCTGTGCTAAATTATTTTTAAATGTTAAAGCTGTTTCTTCTTCAAATATTGGTAATTGATACCAATCTTCATCGCCATGAGTTTTATTTCTGCCTCTTATATATGAGGATAATGGAATAATATGTGCACTTCCAAAGAAATCATTGGGTTCACAATCCTGTCGACAGGAATACAAAGGCAATCGATTCATTTCAACACTGTATAAATCATCGCTTCTTTCACTGGTTGTCGGCATTAAAGTCAAATAATAATCTCCAGCTCTTAGCAAACCTTCGAACAGCATGCTAGCACCTTTTTGTGATGATTTATCAGCGACTTTATTTCCAAACCAATTAAGAATATACCTTATTGAACCACCCACAGGTGCTTTGAATTTTAATTGAACATACTCATCGTTTTCTAAGTTAAAACGATACATATCAACATCTTTTGCTTCACTTAATATGCCTTTCTTTTTATCACCAAATTTCAAATGAATGGAGCGAGATTTATCGTCATTTGGTTCCATCTCAAAATTTAAATCAGGCTCTCCAGTGGGAAAGGCTCTAAGCAAATACTTTCCATTTGTTCCGCGAAGACTAACCACATGGGTGCCTGGCATTAAGTATAAGTTAGTTAATTTTGCGCGCTTATTGCCTTTGTTGTATGACATCGATTGAACAGCACTTTTTCCACCGTTGTATAATTTAATGCCTGTTATATTAGAGCCAATAGCTTGAATGGTCCATAGTTGAGGTTTTCCCGTAACTTGAAATTTGAAAAAATCAAATTCATTGCCATCAAACGTCCCCTTAATCATTCTTTTATTCGACATTTTTGCCGCATCGAGAAACTTATCATTGGGTTCTGCCTCAACACCCGATTTAGGCTTACCTTTATCAGAAACCAAAATTTCATAGGGCGTCTCTATTTTAGTTCTGTATAAATATAAATAGTATGTTCCAGTTGCAAGGGCAATATTTTGAAAGTTAATGTCCTCGGATTTTTTTATGCACTTTAAATTTTTGTTATAAGAGTTGACTAGACATAGTTCAATACTTTGCTTGGTTGGGTTTATTAAATTTATACCAATGGCATTGCCTGATTGCTCTTCTTTAATCTCAAAAGTAAAGTAATCCTTATCTTTTGAGTTGTTTTTCATTGCCTTAATGGGTTCATCCCAATTAAGTTTATTGGCAATATTTAAATTATTATTGGGTTCGATTTCTGACCCTTCAACATAGACTCCAATTTTACTAAAGACTAAACTTGCTAAATTATTGGGGGTTTTACTGGAAAACTCGATAAAAGATTCGCCAGCTGGAAGTTTTAAACCATCAAAACTATAAAATCCTTCTGAATTGGATTCAGTAGTAGCTATTTGTTTTTTGTTGCTATCAAACAAAATCAATTTAACGTGATTACCTATACTGGCTCTTCCACTAATTTTCCATGTAAAATTTGCTTCATCCTCACTTAAATTAAATTTTAGCCAATTATCCTTTTCATTTACCAAAAACCCCAGTGGATTTCCCTTATTGACAAAAACAGGTTTTTCTGCTTTTTTTAATTCATAAATTTTGATTTTTCTTTTCTTTTTGAAGAGTATTTTATAATTATTTTGTTCACTAATTTCAGTTTCAACATTTATTAACTCTTGTTCTTCTGACGTGACAGAGCCAAAAGCAGAAAATGGGGAGCCCATCGAATTTTGACCAGGTTTGTAACTTGTATCTTTCGCATAAGAAACTCCGATATAATATTGACCTGGAGAAAATACCATTTCTTTTTTTGAAACGGTATCTAGCCCATCATTGTGTTTTAAAGTCAGTGTTTTATTAACCTTCGTCACACTTGTCCCGTCTTGCGTGAAATCTAATTGCATAAAATCTATTTGAGTCAAACGACCTGGCACACCTGTTAATTCGATATCCCAAAAATAATCGGTTGCAGCATCGCTTAAATTCCAGAGAAAAAGATCTTGATCACCTTGTTCTAAGGTACCCTCAACCTGAAACTCGCCTTTAAATTCTTGAGCATTTTCAGGTTTATTATTCGGCTCTATATCAAATAAGGTTTTTTGAGCAAAAACAAATTGAGAAAGAGTTATGAGTAGTAACAGAATTATTTTTTGCATGCTATATTCTCTTTATAAATTACTTAAATCAGTAATTCTATCAAACGGTTTACATGAAAAACTTGCCCCAGGAACAATGCCTGAGCCAGTGACCATTTCTTTACCAAAATCAGCAATATCAAAAATAGCAGAAGCCATGGTTCCTCCTACTGCCCCGTTAAAACCGCCAACCGCAAGGCCGGTGACATTGTTTATATGCGCTTTTAGTAAACAACACACTTTTGCTCCAGCTTCCTTTATTTTTTCACATTTTTGGATATTTCCTAACGCTCTGATCAATCCTAAAGCAATTTGTAAATTTTCTATAATGTACTCCGTCATGGATTGACCGCCACCATCTGCTGTCATTCCTAAAATTTCACCAGTTAAAGGATTTAATCGCCACCAACCATTCATCATCAACCCATTTGGCTCTTTTGTTGGAGTAATAATGCTGTAGCCTAGATCAGTATCTGCTTTAACGCGGTTTATACTTTGTGTATTGGATGAAAATATTTTATTGATTTCCAACACGTCATTTTCACTTGATGATTTTAAAACCATATCAATGTTTTGATTTTCAGCTGCTGAAGTTACTTTTAATGCATCTATATTTGTAGATAAGCCTGCTATTTTTGATGGAATCCATTCACTGGCTGTTTCCCAAATACCTTGACTAAAAGCAGCTTCAGAAACGTGTAGAATTTTATCTTTTTCAACTTTTAAAAAATTTTGTTTATTGTTAATAATATCAACCGCTAAAAATGCTTTGTCCTCTGAGGAATACCCTCTTTTAATTCCAAGCATATTGCTAATGGCTCTGTATCTTATTGTGTCTTTTGTTATTTTAGGATTGGCATTCATCCAATGATATTGGGCTAAAATTTCAAATTCGCTAGTTATCATTTTTGGCAGATTTGTTTTATTATTGTTATTCAAAACAAGTTGAGTTGAAGCTTTAAATAATGGCAGGCTGTCTTTGATTAAATTGACATAAACTGAAGCCAAATACCCTAATGAATGTTCTGCTGTGTTGTTCAATAATAAATACTCTGTCAACAATTGCATTTTAGCTTGCACTTTAGTCTGGTTATGTTTGTGAGTATAAATCATTCTCTTTTGGGTATATTCTTCACCATTGGGTTGAATAAAAGTGATCTGTATCCAATGAGAATGTAAAGACATTGCTGACTTTGGTTTATCAGGTTTTGGTTTGCTTTCATCTTTTGCTGTGCTTTTATTGCCTAATGAATTTAATGCATCAACAGCTAACAATCCTTTATTACCAACTGTTTGAAATAATTTTCCAGCATCAGAATTCATAGCAGTTGCGCCAATAACCCTACCTTTCATGTCAAATACTTTTCCTCCCATATTTTTTCCATTTAATAAAGGTGTAAAAAATGTTGCCTTGTCAATCATTTTAGTTAAATCTAAAATTTCGTTTTTTGACAAGCCAGAAGGTTGATTTGAATACGTAATTGGCACATTAAATAGATTTGCTGAAGGCTTTTCCCATGCTGGCATTAAACTGTGTTTGACTAATTTATCTTTAATTCTTTGTTCTATAAATGCTTCAATTCGAACTTTGTGAAAATATTTTTCCGGCACGCTATCTTTAAAATAGGATTTTGCTTCAATGTTTAATTTACTAGTGCCTGTAATTGTGGCATGAGCTGTTTGCCACGAATCAGAAACTCCTAATCGGTACTCGACCCAAAAATATGGCTGGGTTTTTTTAATTAAATCACTGGTTACATCTATATTTTTCAATGTAACATTATTATTTTTTAGAACTTTTTCCAAAGATGTTTTTGCTTGCACATAACGTTGATAAGTCAGGCTATTTTCCCAATCTTTAGGCTTCATTTCTCGCGTATCAAATTTTGCTAAGGCTTTTTCAAAATCTTCTCCTACTCCAATGTGTTCAGGCAGTTTGGCAGTTTGCGTTTGCATTACTAAATTTTTCGCTTGTTCTTGAGTTAACAGGCCCGATGCAATTCGTGTATCAAACCCAGCATCACCAAGCATTTTTGCTAATAACAAACTTTGATCCAATGCATTTCCTGATCGCGAAACTAACGTACCTTGAATCCCACGAAGCAAACCTTCATAAGGTTGAAATGCTATTCTATTTTGAACAAATGAAATAATTTGATCCGCATCAAAATCTAAAGATATAATTAATTCTTGTTCGTCAAATAGTGTATTGTCTAAATTTTCTTTTAAGTTATCTAACTTTTTCTCATACGCATTAATGCTTTTTTCTAATGCGGAATAATTTATCTCTTGAGCAGGTAAACTTGATGACAAGACACTTAAAATAAAAACCCAAATAACTGTTAATATTGATGAATTGTTTTTTATTATAGACATAGTTTTTTCCTAAAATATTTGTTTTATTTATAGCTTGATTAATTGTTCAGTTTCGCCATTAATTTGATATTTTTTATAAGTAATAGAGACCTTTGCTCGATTAGTGAAAGAAGATAAAAAGTTTAAAAAAGCATCACTCTGCGTTTCAAAATTTGCTAACAACTAGTCATTAGGCTGCATTTCGTGCCTTGATTGACACATTTTTAAATCTTTTTCTCAATCCTTCATAATCAAGCAAAGGTCTCTATTAGAAAAACTAGTCAATTTCTTCTCAAAACTCTTTATTAACATCTAAATTCAGAACTTAATCAGAACTTGTTCATGATTCAAAAAACTCAATTAAGTAATATGATTGTCTAATTTAATAACACAACTACTCTAAAACTTTACCTAAATAAATACAGCGTAAAGCGATGGATAAAGGAAAAAATATGCACTCTAAATATAAAAAAATCAATCAAAATAAAAGTAAAGTAATTTTGCTAGTCAGCAGCTTAATTTTATTTGGTTCCATGACACAGGCAAGCGATTTAGAAATCCCAAACACATTTGTGGCTAACCAACCTGCAGTGGCAGCTGAGGTCAATGCCAACTTTGATGCGGTAGAAACCTCGGTGGATGACAACAACAGTCGATTAGCAAGTGTCGAGTCTATGATTACGGCCATGCAAGCAACAATTACTTCCCAACAAACAAAAATTAACCAGCTTGAAGCGACTGCAACAACTCAACAAACAGAGATTGTTAATTTACAAGTAGAAAACAGTTTGCAGCAAACAACTATTAACGACCAGCAAACCTCAATTACAAATTTGCTAACAGAAAACAGTTCTCAACAAACAACCATTACTCAGCTACAAGCAGATTTAACGGCAGTAGAAAATAATACAGTCTTAGATTTAGATCAATTATTGTGGTTAGACATAGTAGACGGAAAAAATACAGCATCTTTTCAAGGTGTGAATGTACAAATCACCAATGCATCACTAGAGACAAATGGAACAGTTGATGGCTTAGGAAATTTAATTATAGGATATAACGAGACCAGAGCTATTTCACGGGAATTTTGTTCTGACCCACTATATTTAGATGAAATTAATTGTACTGCTAACTCAGGAATTTGGGATAAAAATATCCGAACAGGTTCTCATAACTTAATTCTTGGCAGAGCAAACTCCTACACAAGCTACGGTTCTTTAATTGTAGGTGAAGCTAATGTTTCGAATGCTGAATACACTAACGTATCAGGATACAGAAACTTAGCTTCTGGGCCTCATTCGAGTGTATCCGGTGGATTCCAAAACACAGCTTCTGGAGAAAGTTCAAGTGTGTCTGGCGGAATAGAAAATACAGCTTCTGGAAGTTATTCTAGCGTGTCTGGAGGACTTCAGAATACTGCTTCTGAAACTTACTCAAGCATTTCTGGTGGGAGACTCAATATAGCTTCTGGACTTTATTCAAGTGTCTCAGGTGGAAGATTTAATGCCGCTACTGGAGAGTATTCAAACGTATCTGGTGGAAGACTAAATTCAGCTGCTGGAAATTATTCTAGCGTATCTGGCGGCGCATCTGGAGCTGCCAATTCAGATGATGACTGGGTTGCTGGCGCTTTATTTGAGGATGATTAGGAATTATTTATGAAAAAAATATTACTCATAAGTCTACTATCAAGTTCTCAGCTGTTTGCTGGGGACTTAATCTTTAAAGACGGATTCGACAACAACGCAGCATTGTCAGGCACAGCAACAGGTGTAAGTTCAACAGGTTTAGTTTTGCAATTGACATCTGGTGCTATCACTGAAAATTTATCGATTGATGCCGATGGAGTGTTTGAATTCAACAACCTCATCACTATTGGGGCAAATTGGAGCGTTTCGATAAGTTCATTACCAACAACTCCCACAGCACTAGAATGCAACCTAACAAACAACAGCGGAACCATGACAGCAGCCGGAGTTGATGACCTGCAAATCTCCTGTGCGGATAATTCCATGAACTGGAATCAAGACAATTGGGACGAAGTAAATTGGCAATGATTAAATAAAATAAATTCAAGAGGCTCT
>JBGCFT010000030.1:0-2625 GCA_045107085.1 Marinicellaceae bacterium
GAGTGCTAGACCCAGTGATAATGATTCAATAAGCCTAGCAGTACAACCAGTATCAAAGTCGGCAAAAGAGGTCTCAAAACAACTCATATATGCCAAGTCTATTTTTAATGACAGCTTATCAAAATCCTTAAAAATTGTTGAAGAAAATTTGGCTGTTGCTATTAATTCTGGCTACAAATCTGAGGAGGCATTAGCACATAAAATATTGGGGGAATTCAATATCTCATTACAAAATTATACTTCTGCTATCAACAACTTAAAAAAAGCAAATCAAATCTACACCTATTTAAATGACGTTAACAATGCAATTATTACCTGCGATTTATTAGGCGATTCTTATCTTAAAACGAATAATCCTGAACAAGCCATTCAACAATGGCTAAAAGGAGAAAAGTTAGTTAGCCAGACCAATGGCAAGCCCGCTAAAACCATTAATTTACAATTAAAAATTGCAGAAACATATTTCAGTCTAAACAACAATGTCTCCGCCAAATTCTATTTTGAAAAGGCACTGGCTTTATCTGAACAAGCAGACAATAGTATGGGTGTGATATCAGCTACCATAGGTTTAGGAAAAATTGAAGAGAAAAAAGGGGCGAATGTAGCGGCTGAAAATCTATTTATTGAGGCAAACTATAAGGCCGTTAATTCTAATTCTGTTGACCTAACAAATTCGTCTATGAACTCCCTTTCGAATCTGTATCGAAATGCAAAGGACAAACGAAAGCAAAAGGAAATTCAAGAGCAAGCCATTGATTTTAATAACAGTGTGGGCAACTCAGAAATGGCTATTTTAAATTCTACAGAAATGGCAGAAGTGCTGATTGAAGAAGGGGAAGATGACAAAGCCATTGAAGTCTTAAATCAGTCAGCACCGCTAATCAAAAGCCAATCGAATTCCGAAGCCAAGCGAAATTTTTACAAGACATTGTCAAAAGCTTATGAGGAAAAAGGAGATCTTCAAAAATCAAAAGCGCTAGACAAAGAGTATCATGTTTTAATGGACTCGTTTAAGTTATTAGAAGCTCAGAAAAGTGAATTAATACTCGCCAAAAATGACATCATTCAGAACACTGAAAATAAAATTAGTTTATTAGAAAAAGACAGAGAGATTGATGAAAAAACAATCCAACTCTTGCAAAAAGAACAAATTATTAAAGACGAATCTTTGAAGAGCCAACAGACCGTTATGATTTTTTTAGTGATTAGCTTGTTGCTGGTCGGCACCATCATCTTTTTTGTTTTTCGCAGCAATAAGCAGAAGCAAAAAAATAATCAATTATTGACTTTGAAGTCCTTGAGAAATCAAATGAATCCGCACTTTATTTTCAATTCTTTAAATTCAGTAAATGTTTACATTGCTCAGCAAGACGAGCGTGCGGCTAATAAATATTTGGCCGACTTTTCAAAATTGATGCGAGCTGTTTTAAATTACTCTCAAAACGATTTTATTGCCCTTTCAAAAGAACTGGAAATTCTAACACTTTACTTGAATTTGGAACACGACCGATTCAAGGAGCATTTTGACTTTACCATTAATTGCTCGGATAGCATAGACTTAGAACAATATCAAATTCCACCTATGCTAATTCAGCCTTTAGTTGAAAATTCAATTTGGCATGGATTACGATATAAAAGCGAGAAAGGATTTTTAAATATTGATTTTAAAGAATCAAAAGCAGGATTGAGTATAATTGTAACTGATAATGGCATTGGAAGAGCGCAATCTCAAATGCAAAAGACCAAAAGTCAATTAAAAATGAAATCGACTGGGATTAAAAATGTGCAAGATAGATTAGAGATTATCAAGACAGCATTTAAGAAGGAATTGTCGATTTTAATAACTGACCTTGATCCCAAAACTAAGGAGGGAACCGTAGCTACAATTTTACTAAAAGCAAACTAATAACTAACCAGATGAGCCGTATTGAGCCTGCCGAAATAAAAGCCATTATTATAGAGGATGAATTGCAAAGTAGAGAAATCTTAAAGCAATATTTAGCCAAGTACTGCTCCAATGTGACATTGGAAGGAGAGGCTTCTAACATCAATGAAGGAGAAGCTCTAATCAATTCAACAAGTCCGCAATTGGTGTTTTTAGACATTGAAATGCCATTTGGAAGCGGATTCGATTTATTGGAACGCCTGCCAAAAATTGATTTTGAGGTGGTGTTTATTACCGCTTATAGCGACTATGCCATTCAGGCCTTAAATCTAAGCGCGGCATATTATATTTTAAAGCCAATTGCTATTGACGATTTAATAGCGGCCGTAGATAAGGTCAAAGAGAAATTAACAGAAGGAGAAAGCGGGTTTTCTGCCACAAAACTATTAGCTGAAAACATTAAAGCCATTCATCAGCAATCTCAAAAAATGGTATTGCCAAAAATGGATGGGTTTGATGTAGTTAAAATAGCAGATATTATTAGAATAGAAGCTGCCGATAATTATGCCACTGTTTATGCTGTTGGCAATAAAAAATACGTGATTTCTAAAACCTTAAAGCACTACGAAGATTTATTAACTGACTATGGCTTTTTAAGGTCTCATAAATCTCATTTGGTCAATCTAAGTCATATTGTAAAGTACAAAAAAGGTAAAACCGGCGAGCTATATTTAACTGAA
>JBGCFT010000300.1:0-4267 GCA_045107085.1 Marinicellaceae bacterium
TTGAAAAATCAAAACCTAACTCCTTCACAAAAATTAGAATTAAACACAAAAAGAACTGCCGCCAACACATTTTTAAGACTTGAAAATTTTGATGCGGCAAAAATTAATTTTAAAGAAATATTAACAGATTATGATTGCAAAGACATTGAAGCACGTAATTTCATGAAAGATTATGATGTGAATTTCTATAATGAAATTGTAGAAATCTGTCCCGAATAATTTTTACCCATTATTTATTTTGATGACTTGTGCCACAATACTCACCGCAATTTCTGTCGTAGTTTGAGAGTGAATATCTAATCCTATTGGCGCATACACTTTATCTAAATCATCTTGCTTGTATTTTTCTTTGATTAAAGCATTAAACATGACTTTTATTTTATTTTTACTGCCCAATACACCTAAATAAGCACATTTTTCATTCAATAACTGACTCAATATTAATTTATCTTCGGTAAATTTATGGGTCATTAAAACTATGTAATCATTTTCAGCAAACACAATAGATTGGTGAATATGGCTGTAATCAACTATTTGCTTTGAGACTACCCAATGGTTGTCTCTATAGGTATTAATATTCTGACGGTTATCATATAAGCGCACTTGAAAGCCGAGCTTGTTGAGTAATTCAGAAGTAGGGACACTCACATGCCCTGCTCCAAACAAATGCACAGTTTTGGATTGTTGTTGTCGCTGTGTATAATACCATTTAAGATCTGATTCAATCAGGCATGATTCTTCAGTCAAATCTGCTATTGGTTGAATGCCATGTTGGGTGATTTCAATCATTGCAGCATCAGCTAAACTTAAAACTAAATCTTGTTGTTTTTTTGATAACGGCGTAAAGGCAATGGTTTGTTCACCAGAACAAATCATTCCCGAACTAGACTGCGCATCTCCACGGTGGATTTGTTTGATACAAAAAGAGTGCAGTTTTTTTTGCTTTAATAAATTTTTGGCTTTCTCTACCAACTTATATTCCATTATACCGCCTCCAATAGAGCCATATAACTCATTGGCATCATCAACAATCATCATAAAACCCCGTCTTCCTGGAGCGCTACCTTTTGATTCGATAACTGTTAGCAAATACAAATCACGATCATCATCAATCTTTTTTTGTATGTGCATCCAAATATTCATTGGTCTAGTTCCAAGGTTAAATTGACTGTATTGAGGTTTCAGAGAATGAGGATTCTTCCATGAATCCTTATACATCTTCTAAAATCAACTATTTATGGGATATGATCTAAATTCGAACCTTCTTTTTCTACAGGTATCAAGTCTTCACGAGAAACACCCAGAGATAACGTTGCAGTGCTTGCAACGAATATAGATGAATATGTCCCTATTAATACACCTACAATTAATGCAAATGCAAAGCCATGAATCATGGCTCCACCTACAAAGAATAATGCCAATAACACCAACATTGTCGTTAACGAAGTAATAATTGTTCTTGATATGGTTTGATTAATTGAATGATTAAAAACTTGTTCTGAGGTTTTCTTGCGCATGGCGATAAAGTTTTCACGTACCCGATCAAACACAACAATGGTATCATTCAGCGAATAGCCTATCACCGCCAGTAATGCCGCCAAAATAGTTAAATCAAATTCCATTTGAATAATAGAGAAAACACCAATTGTTATCACCACATCATGAACTAAAGCTGCAACAGATCCAACTGAAAAACGCCATTCGAATCGCATTGTGACGTATAACAATATACCAATAATGGCATATAAAATAGCCAATGAACCTTGTTCTACCAATTCATCACCTACTTGAGATCCAATATAATCACCTTTACCAACATCAGCTTTGTCATCTAAGGGTTGAATAATGCCCTCTAATTCATCTCTTAGACGGGTTGATTCTTCATCTGATTGTGACTGAAAACGTATTTGTACAGATTTAGCTGATCCGAAGTTTTGAACGGAAGCATCCACAAAGTTATTACTTTCTAATGCGGTACGTATTTCATCTAATGAAATGGTTTTTTCAAAATCAACAACTACAGCTGTTCCACCAGTAAAATCGAGGCCAAAATTTAAACCTCTGGTAACCAATGATCCTATCGATATAGAAATCAATATAAATGATAAAACCATTGCATGCTTTCGCAAAGACATGAAATCAAATTTTGTTTGTCCTAATATATTCATTGTCTTCTCCTTATATAGAAATTGATTTAAGTTTAGTTTTGTTACCATAGACCAGATTCACAATCGCTCGTGAAACCATAATGGCAGTAAACATAGAAGTCAATATCCCTATACTCAGGGTAACAGCGAAACCTTTGATCGGTCCAGTTCCAAAAGCAAACAAAACAATGGCTGCAATAAATGTCGTTACATTGGCATCAGCAATGGTTGACAAAGCCTTTCCATAACCTTCTTTAATACTGCCTTGAACGGTATTTCCTGATCTGAGTTCTTCTTTTATGCGCTCAAAAATCAACACATTGGCATCAACTGCCATACCGACTGTCAAAACGATACCAGCAATCCCTGGTAAAGTTAAGGTTGCACCTACCATCGATAATACAGATACAATTAATACCACATTGAATGTCAAAGCCACATTGGCCACGATGCCAAACATGCGATAATAAATAATCATAAAAATCAAAACCAGAACAAAACCAAGTAGTACAGATTTAAATCCTTTATCAATGTTTTCTTTACCCAATGAAGGTCCGATGGTTTTTTCACGAACAATTTCAACTGGGGCTGCCAATGAACCTGAACGCAGTTGAAGAGCCAACTTATTGGCAAACTTCATCCCATCTAAGCCAGTGGTTCTAAATCTGTTACTAAAAACACCTTGAATCGTTGCAATACTAATGACAGTTTCCTGCATTTTATAAATATTTTTTTCATAAGGCTTTCCATTTTCATCTATCATCGGTTCTTTGCGTTCCAGAACTCTTTCTTTGTAGACAACAGCCATCGGATTCCCGACATTATCACGGGTAAAGTCTAACATGCGCTTCGCACCGATGTTATTCAATACCACACTCACTTGAGCACCACCATCTTGCGGATTATTATTGGCAGATGCATCGATTAATTGATCACCTGTCACAATGGTCCGTTTACTGAGTAAAACAGGTTGGCCTTTATCAGAAGTATAAAATTTATAACCCAATGGCGCTGGTTTTCCAGCAGCTTTTAATGCCAAAGCATTTTGCGAATCATCAGGATAAGCTGCTCGGTATTCTAATGTAGCAACAGATCCTAGAGTTTCTTTTATTTCAGATGAATCTTGAACACCTGGAAGTTGCACAACAATTCTATCAGCACCTTGTCTTTGTACAATCGGTTCAGCCACTCCATATTCGTTAACACGGCTTCTGATGGTCGAAATGTTTTGTTCCAGTGCTTTGGTTTTGATTTCATCAATGGCTATTTGACGTATTGTACCGACTAAGGCTTCATCTCCATCAACCACTCTTTGTTTAAAATTAACCTCATCTATTTGTTTGCGCAACAAATCCAAGGCAGCATTGGCACGATCAACATCTTTAAATTTAATGACCAGCCTATCGTTTACCCACCTTAAACTTTTCTTTGAAACTTTGGCTTTCGATAAGACTTGAATAGAATCGCCACGTATTTGATTGTATTTGTTATCTAAGGCTTCTTTCATGTCCACTTCCATTAGAAAGTAAACACCGCCCATCAGATCAAGCCCAAGACTCATGGCATCACCGCCAGCATTTGACAACCAATCAGGAACATTCGGTTTGAGATTTAATGCAGATTTGTATTCTGTTAATTGATCCAGAACCTCCTTGCCTTTCAACTGATCTTCTACATCTTCAAATCGTGTAATTAATGTATCGTTTTCGATTGATAATGAAAAATCCTTTACTTCACTGTTGTCAAAAAGTTTTTCTATTTTTGTAATGAGCGTTTCATCAACAGGTGCCTCTTTAATTGCACTGGTCTGAATGACTGGGCTTCTACCATATATATTAGGTAAGGCATAAAATATTCCTATTGCCAATACCATAATAATCAGTAGGTTTTTCCACATTGGATAATGGTTCATATATCAATCCTATCTAAAACTAAAATTTATCTGATTATCGATTTTATTACTTAACCGATTTAATTGTGCCTTTGGGTAAAACATTAGCCACGGCACCACGTTGTAGCTTTATGGAGACATTTTCTGCGATTTCAACAGTTACGAAGGTTTCGTCCAAAGAAATTATTTTACCTAATATCCCACCATTAGTTGTGACTTCATCGCCTTT
>JBGCFT010000301.1:0-6799 GCA_045107085.1 Marinicellaceae bacterium
AAGAAGATAAAAAGTTTAAAAAAGCATCACTCTGCGTTTCAAAATTTGCTAATAACTAGTTATTAGGCTGCATTTCGTGCCTTGATTGACACATTTTTAAATCTTTTTCTCAATCCTTCATAATCAAGCAAAGGTCTCTTAGATTATTATAACCATCCTTTCTGATGCGCAATTCGTGCTGCTTCAATGCGGTTTTTTGCATTGAGTTTGCTTGATGCGGAGGATAGATAATTTCTAATTGTACCAGCGGATAAATGTAATGCTTCAGCTATTTGTTCAGTGCTTTTGCCTTCTCTTGCAAGGCGAAGTGCTTTGATTTCTTTGTCTGTTAATGGGTCTTGCTCGATCCAGGCTTCTTGCAATAATTCTGGTGCGATAACTCGCCCTCCATTGGCAACTTTTCTAATCGCTAATAACAATTCACTTGATGGAGAATCTTTGAGTAAGTAGCCTTTAATTCCTGCATCCATGGCTCTGCGTAAATATCCGGCTCTTGAAAAAGTAGTGAGAATAATGGTTTTGATTTCAGGGCGTTTTTTTTGAATGGATTGTGCAAGTTCTATGCCAGTGATTTGAGGCATTTCTATATCAGTGAGTACGATGTCAATTTCATGTTTTTGTGAGTTAAGGATAAAGTCTAATGCATCTTTGCCATCGCACGCTTTGTGAACCACTTGAAGATCATCTTCTAAATCTAATAAAGAAGATAATGCTGACAATAATAACGCTTGATCTTCAGCTATAAGCAATTTAATCATTTGATGGCTCGTTTAATGGTATAGAAATTGTAATGGTCGTATTGGGTTGATGCTCTAAATTATAGGAGCCACCTAAATTAAGTGTTCTTTCTTGAATTCCTTTTAAACCGTTACCATTTGATTTTGATGGTGAAAAACCAACGCCGTCATCGCTTACTTTTAGTTCTGCAATGTTATCTTTTTGTTTAATATTTGTCGTGACTAACCCTGCCGAGGAGTGTTTTAAGATATTTGTAATGAGTTCTTTGAGCATTATCGCTAGTTCTTTGTTAATTGTTTCACTCATCTGAATATCGTCAAATCGGAATTTAAATTGTATATCATTGCTTTCTAATACATATTTAGCATGAGCCAATTCTGTGTTTAAATCACTGGTTCGATAACCGGTTACTACTTCTCTGACTTGTTTTAAAGCCTCTCTTGAAATTTGTTCAAGCTCTTTTATTTCTGATCTGGTTTTTTCACGGTCTTTATCCAGCAGTTTTCCAGCCAATTCAGCTTTTAAAGTTATTACAGAAAATGTATGGCCAATTAAATCATGTAAGTCGCGTGCTATGCGTTCGCGTTCCGAGGTCCGCGCTAAATGCTTTACTTCATTTTGTGAAAGAACCAATGCTTTGTTTTTAAGATCTATGTTATGTTGGAAAATATTTATTCCACCGATCATTAATGAAAAAAGAGCCGCCGGTACATAAAAATAAGGCGTAAAATTAAAAATTATTGAAATCAGAACGATCCAAAAAATAATGAAGGCTAAACCTATAAACGCTTTTTTTGAATTTCCTATATGGCAACAAAAAGCCGCCGCATAAATAAAAAATACGCTCGCACCTGTGGTGATTAATGTCATCAGAGTACCAATAATTAATATAGCTGAAATATTCCACCAGACGCGTTTTCCTGAAACCCAATAAGTATTAAAATAAAGAACTAAAAATATAAGCGTTCCGAGTGTTGCAAATATATAACCGTGCTCTATTCTTTGAAATTTATATAAGCTAAAGAAAAATAAACTTAAATAGATTAACCACATATAAGGTGCATAACGGTAATGACCTAAGTCTGGCAATAGAAAATTATGTATTCTTTTAAAGAACTGTTTCATGGTTTTTGGTTATTTAAATTCTATATTATCTATTATAAACTCAAACTCCCCAAGAGTCTGACTGACGACAAAAGAAATATTCGAAATTTCTGATAAATCTGCATTTCTCAAGTCGGATAAAATTATTTGATAATTTTGCCACTGATTATTAAATGGGACTTTTATTTCTTTAGGTTGAAGACTGCCTTTTTCAAATAATAGTATCGAAATTTCATTCACGGATTAAATGGCTTTAGCATCAAAGTTCAAACTTGTGATTTGACTCATATTAATAGCTTGATTTTGCTCTAATACTGGTATGAAACTTATACCGCTCCAAGGAAACATAAAGCCACTTATGACTTCTCCCTTAACATTTAGAGCTTTGTTAGTATCACTTCTGACAACTTGAGATAATTTAACAATAGATTTTCCACCTGCCATTTTATCTGTTGTTGAAATGATTCCAGTTCCGAATGCGGTTTTTTTTATTGAATGATTGAAATCACTGATTATTCCAGGTTTAACAAGAAACTTATTGTCTGTTTGGTGATCTTGTTTTATGTTATTGAATTTATTTAATTGTTTTTCTTTATTAATTTCTACATCTGGTTCAGGCAATACAAAGAAAAAAATACAAATTAAAACCATGGCAGTAAGGATATATTTATTCATTGTATAATATCTTATGTTTTATCAGTTTTGTAATACGCTTTTATTGCTAATAGAATAAATACCAGTGTGTAAGCCGCAAGAACACCTATATGCAACCAAATATTTGCTCCAATGTCCATATCAATGACTTTTAATCCCAATTGCGCTAAATGATAAGGAGGCAATAGGTTAGCAAAGCTTTGCATTAAATCTGGAAAAAATGTAATGGGTATCCACAACCCAGACAAAAAACCCAAAGGAAGATAGATCAAGTTAATCGTTGCTGGTGCGCTATTAGATTTTAAATACAGTCCCAAGGTCATTCCAATGGCACAAAAGGGCAGTGAACCTAAAATTAGTACTAATGCAATTAATAACCATTGGTGTCTGTACATCTCTACATCTGCAAATAAGGCGCCCATGGCAAACAGCAACATAATAATAAGCAGCGAAAACATAAATGTTAATGCCACACGTGCAAAGATATAGGCAGATGCGGGCATTGGAGAAACTTCTTTTATATTAAACCAACCTTGACCACGTTCAACTGCAATGCCAACTCCAAATGAAAACAAGGCAGGTCCAATCACACCAAACACACCATAAGTCACCATTAAATAAGTGGGCATGGCAGCAGACATTGAAAACACAATGCCGAAAAAGGTATAAAACATGACTGGGAACAATAAGGTAGGTATACTAAAACCGGGTGTTCTTAACAATCTTAAGAATTCTGTTTTAGCTTCAAGCATATAAATTTTTAATAAATTAGGTTTCTTATTTTTTAGAGTTAATGTGTTCATGAAAGTGCCTCATTTGCATTGGGTGTTTGGTTTTTAGAATCGTTTTCTTTATTAATTAAGAGAAACGCATCTTCTAGTGCTGCACCAGTGACTGATAAATCAGTAATGTCATTTGTGAGATTAAATAATTGTTTTAGCGTTGTGACAGAATCATTGCTTTGTACCTCATAATATTTGCCTATGTTTTCTACTGGGATTATTGGATTTTGTTTTTGAAATACTTCTTTTGAAACAGTGCTAATAAAACGGATTTTTTTGCTATTAATATTGGCTTTAATTTGATCAGGAGTGCCTTCTTGAATGATTTTGCCTTGATTCAGCATAATGATGCGATCAGAGAGTTGATCGGCTTCTTCTAAATAATGAGTGGTTAAGATAATACTTGTTCCATTGTCTTTAAGTTGGTTAATAGTTTTCCACAAAGTTTTCCGTGAACTAATGTCCATGCCGACACTGGGCTCATCTAAAAATAATAATTTTGGGTTGCCACAAATAGACAATGCGAATAATAATCTTTGTTTTTGTCCACCCGATAAGTTTTTACTGTATTTGTTTTGAATGTCATGCAATCCAGCTAGATCAATGACTTTTGAATATTTCATTGGGTTTGGATAATAGCATTGAAACAACTCAATGTGCTCTTTGACTGTCGACATATCCGGTAAGCCACTAATTTGTAGCATGGCGCCACATAATCTTTTTAATTCAATATTGCCAGGCTTAAAACCTAACAATTCCATTTGGCCACTACTTAAACTCAAACGACCTAGCATCATATTTATCAATGTAGTTTTACCTGCACCATTGGGGCCTAAGAGTGAAAGGACTTCTCCTTGATGAAGATCGAAACTGACCTTATTCACTGCTTTTATATGCGTTGAGTTTTTGATAGTAAATGACTTTGAAACTTGATTTATCGAAGCCACTTTTATGGGTTTATTGGATTGTATTTGACTCATTTCATGAACCTTTTGATGAATTAAGGCTCATTATCTGTGTTTGATGTCATGAATGTAATTGAGCTATGTCATCAATATTAGATGACAAATGTCATCCTATTTTAAATTAGCTAATTTAGGGCATAAAAAAACCAACTAAAAAATATATCCTAGCTGGTTTTTGCCGAGTCAGTTAAAATTACTGCCAACCCCCTTCGTCCCAGTTCATGGTATCCCATTGCCAAGGTGTGTTGTTACAATTAACAATCAAATTATTATCACCAGTTGCAGTCATTACTCCAGTTTCATTACTCAAGGTACAACTTTGTTTTGGTGAGTCCGGAAGGGTAACAGTACTAACGCTCCAGTTATTGCCAACTTCAATCGATAGTGAAAAAACAAAAGTGCCATCAGAAACAATTTGCAATGTTTCATCAAAATTATTAGAAATTAATTTTAATTCTAATCCAGTACTCGTAATGCCTGAAGCACTTCCTGAAACAAGAGCCGTATTTTCAAAACCATTTAAATAGATTAAATCACTAGCAAAAATTTTAGACGATGTAACTAGAAATAATAATATACCAATTGTCATAGTATAACTTTTATTAACTTCCTTTCTAAAAATTTTCAAAGAGATCTCCTGCTGCCCAATCATCTGAACCTGGAGCCATTCTATTATTTCCGCCACTCACACTTGAAAAGTTGCCTGAAGCAACATTATTTCTTCCTCCACTCACACTTGAATAATCGCCCGAAGCTATATTATTTTCCCCGCCACAAATACTTGACCATCTACCAGTTGTATTTCTGACACCTCCACTTATACTTGAAAAAATCCCAGTGGCTATATTGCTTAAACCTCCGCTAACACTGACCAGATCTCCATTAGCTACATTTCGGCTTCCTGCTAAAAATGAACCATAATTATCATAGGAATTACCAAAACCAACAATTAAATTATGTGAGCCTCTCCGAACATTGTTTGCCCATATCTCAGAAGCATTTTCACAATCAATTTGATTATCGAATTGAGAATCTGAGCAAAATTCGGGAGCAATATCTATTGCTTCATTATAACCAACAGTTAAGTTGCCTAAGCCATTAATTACGTTACCTGTACCTCCACTGCCACTATTAACCTGAACATTGACAGAGGTAAACTCTGCAGTGTCATAGTTATTTATAGTGGAGAGTTTTAGAAAACCATCCAACTCTAAAACTGTGTTGTTTTCAACAACCGCTAAATCAGATTGCAATTGTGAAACTTCTGAGAGTAAACTTGTATTTGAAGTTTGTAAGCCAGTTATTTGTCCTTGTTGATCACTATTTGTGGTTTGTAAATTAGTGATTTGAATTTGTTGATCACTATTTGTAGTTTGTAGATTAGTGATTTGAGTTTGTTGATTACTATTTTCCGTTTGCAAGTTAGTAATTTGAGTTTGTTGATTAATAAGGGAAGTTTGTTGGTTATTATTTTCAGTTTGCAGAGTTGCTACTGTCATTTGCAATGATTCGAGCATGCTTTCTAATGCAACCAATCGAGTATTGTTGTCATCAACAGAAACCTCAATAGCTGAAAAGTTTTCATTAACTTGAGCTGCTACAGCGGGAGAATTAGCTACAAAGTTGTTAGGTATAGTCAAGTCACTAGCAAATGAAATTGAGCTAAAAAAAACACTAATCCCAATTAAGTAGATGGTTTTCTGTCGATTCAATAGTGTAAATGTTTTTGTCATAAGTCTTTCCAATTAATATATTCTTAATTTAATTATACGTTCATTCAGAAAATAGGGTGACAAAAAAGATTAAAGTTATTTAATATTTTAATCAATCTTTGGTTTTTACTAGGTTTTGATTCAGATTGAATTATTTAACTAAAGTTTCTTTAATTTATACAGCAAATCTAATGCTTGTCTTGGAGTTAAATCATCTGGGTTGATTTGTTTTAGCTCTTTTTCAACAGCCGAATCTTCAGGCATTTGATCAAAGAAAGAGGTTTGAACAGGGACAGGTTCAATTGTATTTCCTTGTTCTAGAATGGCCAATGTTTTCTTTGCACTTTGCAGGACTTTACTTGGTATACCAGCCAAAGCTGCGACTTGTAATCCATAAGAGCGTGAGGCTGCTCCTTTCTTGACTGAGTGCAAAAATACAATGGTATCATCGTGTTCAACTGCATCTAAATGCACGTTTTCCATGTTGTCAATGTCTTGAGCAAATGCGGTAATTTCAAAATAATGCGTGGCGAACAAGGTAAATGATTGGTTAACTTGTGCCAAGTGCAATGCACAGGCTTGAGCCAGTGATAAACCATCATAGGTTGAAGTACCACGACCAATCTCATCCATCAAAACCAAGGAATTTTCTGTGGCGTTGTGAAGAATGTTGGCGGTTTCAGTCATTTCAACCATAAAGGTAGATCGGCCTTTTGTTAGGTCATCACCTGCTCCAATTCGAGTGAAAATCCGGTCTATTTTACCAATTTTTGCCGATTGTGCTGGAACATAACTGCCAATAGAGGCCAATAAGACAATGATGGCATTTTGACGCATATAGGTA
>JBGCFT010000302.1:0-8021 GCA_045107085.1 Marinicellaceae bacterium
AATCATGTTACTGATGATGGCGGTGGAATTTACTGTAAAGATTCAGGATTTAAAGCTGATGACACTTTAATCGGACGTTTCAATGGTACAGCTCAAGGAAATAGTACAGCTGTCAATGGTTTAGGGGGTGCAATTTATGCCGACAATTGTCAAATGAGATTAGGTAAATTATCTGGTCCAGTTGAATTAAACTATAACCAAGCTCAGGTTGGTGCAGCTATTTATTTAACAAATAGTTTATTACCAGAAATTGGGCATCAAGATACTCAGATAAACTTTAATGAAGGAGGCAGCATAATTTCTATTCAGCAGAATAGTGATTTATTAATTCATAGCGCCACAATAAGTGATAATTTTGATAATGTCAGTGTTTTTAATATCGGTCAAGATAGCCAATTAACGATAGGTTCAGTTTGTGATGAAAAACCTTGTGTGAAAATTAATAGAAATGAAGGCATTGCCATATTTGCCAATAATAATGCACAAATTGATATTTATAAAGCCTTAATATCAGATAACAATGGACCCCAACTTATTAAATCATCAAGCCCAGATGGTACTGATTTCACAATAGCAAATAGCATGATCGTCAATAATACTGTTGATACATTAATATCTACAGATACACAAAATAATGGCATCAGTTTTATGTTATTAAATCACGTTACAATAGCAAACAATACTGGATCAAATAGTTTATTAGAAAGTATAAATGGTTCAAACATTAACCTAAACTCCAGTATTGTTTGGGGCAATAGTATGGCCAATCTACAAAGTGCCGGGTCAACAAATATCAACGTTCAAGATTCAGTCATACAATATGATCCAACTGGGATGTTAAATACGATTCAACAAGACCCACTATTTATAGACCCTGATAATAATAATTGGCACATACAACCCTTTTCTCCTGCCATTGATCAGGCAAATAGCTCTTTAATTGATGATTATGATGGAGATTTTCGTCCGCTTGGTAACGGCAAAGATGCTGGTGCTGATGAGTACAGTGATTTAGTAGGAATCAATGGAGCGGCTTGTGAATTTACCAGTGTGAGCCAAGCCATCAATGCTGCAAGTAGTGGAGATATGATTTATATCACCAAAGGTGAATACAAAGAACAGTTGCCCGTTATTCATGAAGATTTGGATTTTGTTTCAGCTGTAAATGATTGTAGTGCAATTAATGATTCAGCGACTCAATCTGATGTAGTACTTAATGGTAATAATCAATATAGGCTCAATGGTGGCTTATTAAATGTTAATGGTGGAAGTAAAGTAAGTATCAGCAATATGACATTAACAAATGCACAAGGAAATGTCGGCGGGATTATTTTTGTTGCTGGTGAATTAACATTAAATGATGTGATTGTCAAAAATGGCACTGTAGATGCAGCAGGTGGAAATATTGCCGTAAATGATATGGACAGTACCTTGATTTTAAATGGCGACACTATAATTTCATCTGGTTTTGGACCTAGCCATGGGGGTGGTATTTTTTCTACAGGTATCGTCATCATGAATGATAATTCAAAGATTGGAATTGAAGATTTTGGTAATGTTTCTGCAAATGGAGGAGCTATTGCATGTTATTCTAATTGTTCATTATTTCTTAATGACAATAGTTCAATATTTGCAAATATTGCCAGTGAAAATGGAGGTGGAGTAATTGTTGGAAGTGGAAGCACTGTAACCTTGAATGATGATTCAAGCATAGGTTTAGGTTTTCTTTCAACAGCAAATAGATCTGTAAATGGTGCTGGCGTATATCTCTTTGACAACCCAAATGCTAGTTTTAAAATGCATGATAATTCAAAAATACAACATAACATAGCTACAGAAAAAGGTGGTGGATTATTCGTTGATGGTCGCCCTGTTTTATTGGAATCAGGGAAAATATTTAATAATCGAATTGATTCAGAAAAAAATCAATTAGCTTATGGTGCAGGTATTTACGCCAGTAATTCTAATCAATTAGAGTATCACATTGAAGTTAACGAGGGATTTTCCATAATGTCAAATCAATTTACTGATTCCAATATGGATTTATCTGGAGGAGGGATTTATGCAAAGGATATTAACACTAACATCACAATAAATGGAGGAATTATCGATTTTAATGTGGCTAATCAAGGCGGTGGTATAAGCATCGAACCTGATGTCAATTTAATCCTCAATCAAGCTGAAGTTAAATCTAATTCTGCCATTGGTGATTTTGATGGAATGTTATCTCAAGGTGGAGGCCTTTATATTGACGCTTTGTCCAGTGCCACCATTCATGAAAGTGCTTTCAACAATAACGAAGCTCAAACGGGTGCTGGAATTTACACTGATGGGAGTACTTTAACCTTAAATGGAGGAACAACTGGCACTCAGTTTAATAATAATAATGCCAATATTTCTGGTGGTGGTATTTATGCCAAGAATGCCAATATTAATATTTCTGGACCAGTCACATTTACACTTAATTCATCTGATTATGGTGGAGCTATGTATCTAGAAGATACAGATTTAACAAACAGTGCAACTTCAGCTGGTTCTATTATTTTTAATAATAATAATGCCACGAATGGCGGTGGAATTTATACAACCGGCGAGATTGAAAACAATGTTGAACAGTTAGTTTTTGATAGGCCTTTGTTTACAAACAATTCAGCATCTCAAAATGGTGGGGCACTATCGATTAATTATGTCTTAGCATCTTTTAAAAATGCTCACTTCATTCAAAATGATGCTAACAATGGTGGAGCTATTCATTTATACACAAGTGAAGCTTTCATAGTGCCAAATGAAGAATGTCTAGTAACACATGCTGCTCCAAATTATTGTTCAAATTTTACTGGAAATTCAGCCAATACTGCAGGTTCAATCCTTTATCTTGAGGATCATGCTTACGTAGCAACAGCTGTTACTGTTTATCATAACAACCCAACAAATCCATTAGGTGCCATCAATTTAGGTAGCAATTCAACCGAATTCAGCATGGATGGTTCTTTGATGTTTAACAATGGTGATACAGGTATAGTTAATTCAGATGGAGGGCGTATAAATGTAAGACTTAGCACTCTGGTAAACAGTGGTTTGAAAATCACAAACAACCACCCTGAATCCAGAATCGATTCTACCATTATGTGGGATACAGTCATTGATGTACCTTTTGACACTCAAGGAGAATGCAATATTTCGCCAAATGGCGACTTTCCTAATAGTCTAGCAGATGATCCATTATTTGAAACAACTTTAACTGGCCCATTTCATTTAAGTAGTGGTTCACCAGCAATCGATAAATGCGATGGACTTCTATTTCCTGACTTAGATGGTAGATCTAGACCCATAGATAATGATGGAATTGCTTCAAATTTTGAATATGACATGGGTGCTTATGAAAGGCCTTTATTTCAAACTTTAACCGTAAGCACTTTAGGCTCAGGTTCAGTGGTATCTGATGTACCAGGCATAAACTGTGGGGCTGATTGTAGTGATGAGTATGAGTTAAACTCTCAAGTTGAGTTGACTGCAACACCATATGAAGGCTTTGTATTTGGTGAATGGACAGGCGCTTGTGCTGGGCAATCAAGCGTATGTAATCTAACAATTAACGGTGCCACACAAACTCAAGCGGTGTTTATTGCAATGTACTCTGTCACAGTTAGTGTTGGTGGCCATGGTCCAGGATTGATTGAAACAGCCATACCAGGCATTAGTTGTGGCGCAATCTGCCAAGGCAACTATTCTGAAGGCACAGATATTACCTTAAATGCCACGGCTATTGATAATATTCATGTATTTGATCATTGGCAAGGCGCTTGTCAAGGCCAAGGAGCCAGTTGTCAATTAACGGTTGAGTCTGACTTAGAAACCCAAGCCATCTTCATCAACCCTGATATTATATTTAGCAATGGTTTTGATTAAATATCCGAGCATTACACTTAATTAAACAGTTACATTAAATACAAACGGGTCAATAAAATTAATTTTATTGACCCGTTTTTATTCAAATCTACGGTGGTCTTTACATAATCAATACAACTGGGAAAAACCATGTTAAATAAATCTATAATATCATTATGTTTTGTCATCGCATTCATGTCTCACGCTAGTGATTCAATATCACTAGCCGAAGCCAAAAAAGTCTTATCTAAAAAAGAATACCTGCAATACACGCATGAGGTATGGCAAAAAGAACGTAAAAAAGCAGTAACAACCAATTACTCAGAATTATTACTTAACAAAAGTGGTGCGATTCTTACTGCCGGTCCTGGAGCAGATTGTGATTTTCCTAATATTCTTACAGCAATTAATTTTGCGGCTCCAGGAAACACCATTTTAGTAGCTGATGGAACTTATACTGGTGCAGAAGCAAAATTAACTATTAATAAAGATTTATCTCTTGTTGGTGGTTGGAGTTCAAACTGTCAAGGAAATACAGGGAACAAAACAAAGTTACAATTAGATGAAACAGGAGCAGTCGTTACAATTGATGTAAGTGGAGGAAAAAATGTAACTATTTCAGGATTTGATATCAGTGGCTCACAATCTAACAATCAATTCTTATTAACATCAGGCATACATGCTACTGGTGATGGCACTGTCACTGTCCGAGATTCTAGAATTCATAACAATGAAGCTTTTTTAGGTGGTGGAATTTCGGCTATTAATGGTGTGACATTAAATATTTCTGAAAATACAGAAATTTATAGTAATTCTGCTACTGGTTTTGGTGGTGGCATCTATTGTAATCAAAGCACGTTGAATATTATTGATACCAAAATAGGTAGATTTGATAATGGCATAGATCAAGGCAATGTCACGTCAACTGAAGATTCATTTGGTGGAGGTATAGCTGTCATTGATTGCCCAACTGTATTGGGTGATACTCCAATTGGAATAGGTCCAGTTGAAATAAATTATAATAAGAGCGATGGAGGTTCTGGAATTTATTCTGAAAATAGTCCGATTAATTTTTCTGTCAAAGGAAGCAAAATGAGCTTTAATGAATCTAATGGATTAGGTAATAATTTAATCTTAGGATCAGCCATCTGGGCACAGGATGCGATTGAAGTCAACTTAGTAGATATTGAATTAAGCGATAATATTGATGGAACAGCTCTCATGATGGAAGGCAATGTAGATTTGTATTTGAATTCAACTTGTAGTGATTCACCATGTATGCAGTTTTTAAGAAATCAAACAACTGCCATAATTGCACGTGATAATACCAATGTGATTGCAAATAAAATCATGTTTAAAGACAATATTGTATTTGGCCTTATTTCAAATCAAGGTTCAGGAAATATGACAGTTAATAATTCTGTCATATCCAAAAATCAAAGCCGTGGTGGAGCTCTAATTACTTCATCTGGATCAGGGGAAGTAAATCTCAATCATGTCTCTATCATTTCAAATTTCAAAGAAAATGGTTTGGGGCACCTGTTCTCTATTTTTAATGAAGGTATTATTAATGTTAATGCAAATGTGATATGGGGAAACACTTCTATGGATTTAATCAGTGAACTATTTCCAGTAAATATTATAAATTCTATTATTCAATATAACCCTGCTGGTTATCCAAATACATTACAAACAGACCCACTTTTAAACAATGAATCCAATGGTGACTTTCATCTAAAATTTGGATCTCCTGCGATTGATCATGTCAATGAAATACTTTTTACTGATGACATTGAAGGTGACAGTAGACAAGACGGTACCACATCCGATGCAGGTGCCGACGAATGGACCGATTTAATTTTTACAAATGACTTTGAAGATCTATAAAGGAGCATAATCATGAAAAGTAAGCACTTTATCACCTTAATAATTTTACTCATTATGAGTATTCAATCATTGGCACAAACAGGCGATGCGGTTCATTTTATCGGCACTGATGGTAATTGGTTTGAGCCGACTAATTGGGACAGCGGTACTTTACCTGATGCCACAACTAATATAGTTTTAACTTCTGGTCAATCCATTGTTATTGATCCAACAATGGCACCAACGCCAATTGATGCTCTCATCATTATCAACAACATCGAAATGACTAATGCAACTTTAAGTTTATTGCAAGGAAGCCATTTTCAATACAATCAAATGCTACTAAATGAAGGCTCATTACTTGATTCCAGTTCTAGTGAAATGATGGGCGATGAGGTAATTTTAAATACAAATGGCATAAATTCAAACCTACATGGCATCGTTATCAATCCAACCACTAATGATAACCGTTCAGTCAAAATCACAGCAAAATCTGCTGGAATCCAAATATTTCTTGGTGGAACCATTGCAGCCAGTCCAGGTAATGTGGGTGTTGGTCATTACGCCACTTTAGTTGCTGATGACATTGAACTGGATGGAAGTTTAGAAATTGATACCATTTATGGTTTTCAACCTCAAGTCGGAGATGTTTTTGAAATCATTAAAGCACGTAATAGCTTTTCAGGGGCATTTAATAATTATCGTGAAGGTGATGTGGTAGCAAGTTTTGATGGCATAGATTTGGTTTTGAGTTATGAAAACAATACAGATGGTTCTACAAGCGTTTTACTCACTTCGGTACAATGGCCCTTTAGAATGACATTTGTAGGCAATGATGGCAATTGGTTTAACCCCAATAACTGGCTAGACAACAATACTGGCATGCCAGCAAATAGATTGCCCAGTGCTGATGATAACATCGTCATTGCTGGTGATATGGATGTGTTAATTGACCCAGTTGACAATCAACCTATTGTCATTCGAAATATGATTATTGATGATGATAGAACATTAAATATTGCTCAAGATTCAGAGTTTGAATTTCAACAATTACACATAAAAAATGGTCTTTTGGAAACTCACTCTTCAATAATTCGTGGGTCTCATTTACAAATGGAATCTAGCCCAACATCCTCAAACAATGCCAATAGTAAAGCGAATAGACCTGGAGGTTGGGGCTGTTCACATTGCGGAATTGTCTTGGGTAATCCTTCATTGTTAGAAATAGATGTTCAAAATTATGATGGCATACTGGCTGTTGGTTTAGGTGGAAATATTCAGGCACAAGATAATAAAGTGGGTGCAGGATATTATGCCTCTTTTGTTGGAGACAATATTAATATTTCTGGTGAGTTAGAAGTGCAATTGTTTTATGGATTCATACCAAGTGATGGTGATACATTCCAAATCATCACAACAAACAACCTATCAGGACAATTTAATGGACTTTCTGAAGGAGCAATAGTGGCCAGTTTTGATAATATTGATTTGACTATTAGCTATATTGGTGGCGATGGAAACGATGTGGTGCTTACAGCCGTTGAAATTGAAGACTTAATTTTTAGAAACAGTTTTGAATAGTAGCATATAAGAACATTAAAAGATAAACTAAAATGATGACAGATTCTCAAAAAAGTTTTGTAAAAGTAAAACTCTGGTTTAGCAATTTAATTGCTGAACCAGCATCCGAACAAAAAAGTCAAATCAACCAATTAAGAAAAGATGGCACTTTGGATGATAAGCAGATAAAACTTTTGCAAGACATGCTTCAAGCCGATCAAGAAACTAGCATGGCAACAAATATTGAATCTGTCTCAAGTGAAATTATTGAAGAAGCCACTGCTCAAGAACCTACTTTCGAAAACAAACAAATAGGCTCCTACAAAATCATTTCAACTTTAGGTGAAGGCGGAATGGGTCAAGTTTACTTGGCTGAACGCAACGATGGACAATTTCAGCAAAAAGTTGCTTTAAAACTGCCCCACTCTAGTTTTAATCAACATATGCTAGAACGATTTGAAAACGAAAGACAAATCCTAGCACAACTCACCCACAATAATATTGCACATTTATTGGATGGTGGAACCGCTGAAAATAACCAACCCTACTTGGTTATGGAATACATTCAAGGCAAAAACATTGACGAATATTGCTCTGAAAAAATCCCAAACCTTCAAGAACGATTACAACTAATATTACAAGTCTGTGCAGCTGTTACATTCTCGCACCAACAATTGGTTTTACACCGAGATTTAAAACCCAGTAAT
>JBGCFT010000303.1:0-4364 GCA_045107085.1 Marinicellaceae bacterium
CTGGTTGTGTAAAAGAGTCAATAAATAAAGGTCCATCATCTATATCGGTATCATTATCAATCACTTGCAATGTAATAACATCACTGTCTTCTAATATTTCCAATGCATCTCCCTTTGCAACTGGCAAATCATCAATGCAATTAACGGTGACCAAAACGGTGGTTGTTGATCCACCATTCAATGTATAAGTAAAATCATCTGTGGGCATTCCATCATTGCAGTAATTTAAATCGGGTTTATAGCTTATGGTATTGTTGTTCATTAAAACTTCCCCATTGTTTGGTTTAGAAAATTCTGTAATAAACATTTCCCCATCATCCACATCCGTATCATTTTCCAGCACTGACAATACTGTTGTGCCTTGGTCTTCATTGAGTGTGACTGAATCCAGAACAGCAACTGGTGCGTCATTGATACAATTCACAAAAATATTCACTAAAGCACTTGAACCGCCATTGAGTGTATAAGTAAATACATCCGAAGTATTGGTTTCTCCTCTAGAAGCGAAAAATTCAGGCTCTCCACTTTCGCTGCAATAGTTTGGATTGGGTTTATAGTTTAAATGTTCACCAAATGCTGTCACTGTGCCATTAGCAGGTTGGGTAAAAGAGTCAATAAATAAAGGGCCATCATCTATATCGGTATCATTATCAATCACTTGCAGTGTAACCGTATCACTGTCTTCTAGTATTTCCCATGCATCACCCTTTGCAACTGGAAAATCATCAATGCAATTAACGGTGACCGAGACTGTAGTCGTTGATCCACCATTCAATGTATAAGTAAAATCATCTGTGGGCATTTCATCATTACAGTAATTAGAATTGGGTTGATAGTTAAGAGAAGTTCCACCAGAAACCAATTCGCTTGTCCCATTTAAGGGTTGAGTTAATTCTGTTATGATGATTACGCCACCATCATTATCAGTGTCATTGACTAATACATCTATATTTGTGTTGATTGCATCTTCATTAATGCTCACATTATCCATGATTGCCACAGGAGCAGCATCTACCTCAAAAATATAAGCAGCTCCCGAATTAAAAGTCTGTCCTTCTGAACCATCATCTAGATAACTTCCTATTAGAGCTTTACCATTGTCAATATCAATGGCACTGCCAAAAGCATCTGTAAATCTTGTGGGCGAATCGGTATGCAGTATTAACTCGTTGAATTGCCAGTCATTACCATTAAAAATATAACGATAAACAGAACCAGAATTAAGCTCACCATCATCATTACTATCTGCTCCAATTAATATATTGTCACCGTCTATTTTGACAGATATGCCAAAACCATCATTGGCAGAAGCATCATTGGCATTGATTTTTAAGCCACTGTCCCATAACATACTTGTATTGTTATATCCGAATATATAGGCTGAACCTGAATTTTGTGCAGTGTCATCATTTTTGGATGCTCCGACCAGTATACGATCTCCTGATAGGCTAATATCTATTCCAAAAAAATCACTGTCCGCCATATCAGAGGCTTGTAAAATTTTGGTTTCATTCCAACCAGTAACTCCTTTTTCAAATACATAGACAGCACCGACGTTATCTCCAGCTATGGCATCATCAACATTTGGTGAGCTTATTATGGCTCGATTGCCATTGATATCTACTTTAAAACCAAATTTATCAGAGGCTATTGGATTTGAAGCTGTTAATTTAACGGATTCTATCCAATCACTGCCGTTATAATCGAAAATATAAGCTGATCCTGAAGTAGTGGCACTATCATCGTCAAACGGAGAACCCACAATTAATTGATTGTTTTCGAGGCTAACAGATGATCCAAATTTGTCATATCCATCCACGTCTGCAGGAAATAATCGGTGAGTTTCATTCCAATTATTATTCACATCCTTTTTAAATATATATACAACTCCTGCTTGTGGTTCATTACCTGGTAGGTTTTGATTATCTGCAACAGCATGTGGCGCACCAATAGCGATAGTATCACCCGAAATGCTCACTGATAATCCATAATTTTCAAAGGCTTCTTGGGGCGAAAGTTTAACCACTTCTTGCCATTGACTGCCATCATATTTAAACACATATGCAGCACCGCTTCTATCACCGTCTATTTCAGCTTGATAGGCACCAATAACTGCATAATCTCCTGAAATACTGACTGATTTGCCAAAAAAATCAACCATGGCTGCATCGCTAGCTATTAATTTTTGCTCTTGAGTGGCTGCATTGAGATGGTTGCAAAAAAGCAGTAAGAGGGCAATATAAAGCATTGAAGTTTTGTGTTTAAATTTGTTTTTTGTACTGAGCATGATGACTCCATTATTAAATGATTACTTTATCTAATAGAGTTCAATCAGTTTTACTGACATTTATTTTAATTTAATTTATATTGAGTTTGTGTTTAATCAATAATGCATCCAATTCTTTGTCATTAAACCCAGAACTTTTTAATTCATTAATGAGTGGTTTAGCCTGATTAATCATTCCAGATTTTAACAAAGCAATAATGAGTGTATTGGTGTAGTATTTGTTATTGGGTTCAAGTAAATGAACAGGTGTCATAATTTCTATGGCTTTATCCCACAACAATGTGGCTTGGTTGTTTTGTTCGAGTTTTTCATGAATGGTTCCTACATAAATTAAATCATTGGCGTAATCATTGGCTGTTGAAAAATTACTTTGATCATTCTGATTCATGATTTCTGTGATATTTAAGCTTTGCTGATAATAATCCAATGAGATATTTAAATTTTGTTGTAGCTCATTGAGCTTACCAGCCATAGAATAGGCATAAGCCAACTCACGCAAATATTCAATATTTTTTGGTGCTTTCTGTTGTAAACTTTCACCTATTTCTATGGCTTTTATAACGGTATCTTGTGCTTGTTGAGATTGGTTTTTTTCTAAGTGAAAATAATTCAGTTGGTTGAGTAGTGTTAATTGGTTAAAGAAATAGATGATACTTTCACCATTTTCATCGACTGTCCTATTGGCTAATTTAATCGCTTCAGTAATGGTAACGATGGCTTCATCAGGATTGCCATAGTCCAACTGATACCAAGACAGAACTTGATAAGCTTGTGATAAATTAAACAACCATTGGTAACTGAGTTGCCTTTGATTCATCGATTGAGCCGTTTCTATGGCGGTATTGATATGAAATAAAGCTTTTTCTGGGTTTTCGTACTCCATGTAATACCAACCTAATTGGGTATGCGATTCGTATACTTCATGTAAATCTACATCAGGAAAAGCTTTGAGTAAATCTTGACTGACCTGCAATGATTCTAATAAGTTTTGTTCTGTTAATTCTTGTTGTCCTTCTGCTGTTAATGTTCGGCTTTTGAGGTTTTTTATTAATGCAAGTTGTGAGAGGTAGTTTTTTTTGTATAAGGGATCATGTGCTAATTTCTCTAAAGCAGAAATGCCTTTTTCATATGCACTCAAAGCTTGATCTGTGGCATTTAATGCGTCGAATACCTTACCCGCATTCGTAAAGGCAATCGCAGTTTGGAATTGTGATTGAGAATCTAATATTTGATTTTCTTGGCCCTGAAGGTGCGTGATGCTTTTTTCTGTGACCAGTTTTAGTATATCAATTCTGCCAATTTGAGATAAATTTGTGAATAAGTCAGTCAGCATAAAATTAAATAATTCATCACTTTCATTTTTAGCATGGATGGTTTGTTTTTGCTGGTTAGAAATATCAGCCGTATATTTGCCCCAAAAGCCAAGGGCAGATAAAAACACCAAAATTGATAGCAAAGATGCGACTTTATGTCTCGAAAAGGTTTTAGCTAAAATATGTCCAATGTGATTTTGTTGGTTGATTAAAGGCAAATCGAAAAGATAATTGTTTAAATCTGTGCGTAAGGTTTCCATATCAGAATAACGGTTTTCTGGATTCTTTTGCGTACTTTTTTCAACAATATTGATGAGGTTTTTATTGATTTTTTGTTGTTGTAAAAGAAGCTTTCGTTCTTGACTCGTTAACAAACCAATATTATGGTCATTGTTTTTTAATAACAATTGCCCCAGCAAAATACCTAATGAATACACATCTGATCTTTGATCAACCTTTTGACCAGAAATTTGTTCGGGTGCAGAGTATCCCACAGTTCCAAATATATCATCGCTGCTATCGCTATTAAAATCACCATTTGCAATGCCAAAATCAATAATAACTGGATAAGGAATGTTGTTAATTGTATTGATTAAAATATTATTGGCTTTGATGTCCATATGAACAACACCGCGTTGATGAACAAAATTTAACGCCTCACATATGTTAAGAAATAATTTCACAATCTGCTTTGAAGTCAATTGATGCTTTTGACAATATTCATCAATGTGCATGCCGTCAATATAATCTAATACCAACCAAGG
>JBGCFT010000304.1:0-10449 GCA_045107085.1 Marinicellaceae bacterium
AGTAAAAGAGGTCTTGAACGATAATAACCAGATACGGCATCTTTCTTGCCAGTAAGAACTTGGCCTAAAATTATTTGCGCAACGTCATGTCCTCTTGCAGAAAATTGGTAAAGAACTTTTTTATTTTTTACTAAAGTGAATTCCTCTAAATCATCCAATGCTCGAGAAATTAATAGTTTGGAAGCGATTTCAGTCCAATCAAACTTAAAAGACTTATTGAGGTTCTCAGCTGTATTCATTAGATTTGCAAAATTTTAAAGTTGATATTTTATAGCAAAATTAAAGCAATGTGCTTGCTAATACTTATCAAAAAAACATGTATATTAAAATTATATTGCTTTATAATTAAAATTAATAGATTAAAATTTAAATAATATGGATAAAAGTGATATAAAAATACTAACAGAGCTTCAAGCAAATGGCAGGATTAGTAATATAGATTTGGCAAAAAAAGTAGATTTGTCAACAGCTCCATGTTGGCGCAGAGTTCAAGTTTTAGAGAAAAAAGGATTCATTAAAAAATATACTGCATTATTAGATCATGAAAAAGTAGGGTTGTTAATTACTGCTTTTGCACATGTAAGTCTAGACAACCATCATGAAACCACAGTTCATTCATTTGATACAGCCATGTCAAGTTGGCCTGAAGTTCAAGAGTGTCATGCAACTTCTGGTGGTTCAGATTATTTATTAAAAATAATAACGGCTGATATGCAAGGTTATAATAATTTTATGTATGAAAAATTGCTTAAGTTGAAAGCGATACGTTCGGTTAATACCAGTTTCTCGATGATGCAGAAAAAAGTATCAACCGAATTACCTTTAAAAAATTTAGATTTTAATTTTTAGAAGTCATATACTAAATTAGCAGAGACTAGTCTATCAGTTTTTTCAAAACCTACAGGAACATCTGTATTATGACGATATTGATGGGCTAATTTTACCTTAAATTTACTACTAATTTTAACTGATAATCCAGCATCGTTTTGTATAAAAGTATTGTCATCTGTAGATTCTAATGTTGTCAGGTTTTCAAAACTCGTTGTTTCTGTAAGCTGACGCATGTAATCTAATTTACCTAACAAAGCTACACCACTAGTTTCTGAACGATCAATGTCTAAGGCTTCAGTTTTATAGCCAATTCCAATTTCTGAGATCAATCTATTTGTATCTGTATCAGTAAACTTATGCCCCCATCCAAATCCGCTTGAAATAGTATAATCAAAGCCACTAAAATTATCATTTTCATATCTAGATCCATAATAAAAGTAATTCTTTTCAGAGAACTTATATCCTGTTTTAGTATTGAGTGTATATCTATCTGCAGTATCAATTCCATCAGAGGAGGCTTGTAAAATATTTAAATTCATATCACTGATCCAGTTGCCAGTTTCGACTACGAGCTTTAATCCGGCTGTAATATTATCAGTTTCACTATTGCCTGAGGTTGATGTGAGACCTAGTTGACCAGAGCCAGAAAATTTGTATTTCCTTTCTGTTTGTTCATCTTCGTTTGCAAAAGCAAATGAAGTATTAATTAATAACATTGTTAAAATAATTGAAAGTTTCATAATTTCCCTTGTTGAGTTGAATTGTGTGCAATGATAAGGTTTATGTTTTAAAAATACAAATTTTCTTAGTGAGCAATGTGTATTGAATTGTTAAATATTATTAATTGATGAGCATTGTGGTTATAATAAGGTATTATCAATGTCACCCTTAAATTATGAAATGCAATTTAATATTAATAATAATGAGCTTTTTTATGAGCTTCAACAGTTATTCAGCTATCACCAACCTGTCATCACAACAATTAATAGAAGCTAAGAAAAATGGGACTGTGATAATTGACATCAGGACCCCAGAAGAATGGCAGGCTACTGGGACAATTGCAGAGGCATCAACCATCATGTTCTTTAATCAACAACGCCAACCATTGGTCGAAGAATTCATGAGCCAATTCAAAAAGGTAGTGTTATCAAAAGATCAGAAGTTTGTTCTGGTTTGTAGGTCAGGTACAAGAACCAAAGCGGTAGCTAATTATCTTTATAATGAACTCGGTTACACCAATGTATCTCATTTAGCAAAAGGCATGAACCAATGGATTCTAGATAGTCAACCAGTTGTATCAAATAAGTAAGTTTCTATTAAAACTAATCTTGTGTTGGAATTTTCTTAATATTTAAATTAAATTAAATTAATTGACATTTTTTTAACGGCCAACTTTTTACACTTATCAAATAACCTATGCATCCTACTGGTTGCATAATAATTCAACATCTGTGATGTAATGAGTCAATTTAAATGAAATCATGACCATTGGCAGATGTAAACCAAACTAATAAGTCCTATATTTATATGATGAATAACAATACCAAACCATCTTTATTAAACCAAGTATTAAGGTTTATACCCAATAGTTTAGTTCGAATGGCAAACTTTACTAGACACATTATTTTGTTAATTATTCTCTATTTCATCATCTCTTTATTTATGTACAACGATACCATTGTGTTAAAAGATAGAACAGCTTTGGTCATAGCGCCACAAGGAAATGTTGTGGATCAATTAAGTGGAACCCCAACAGATAAATTGATCAGACAAGTACAAAATACGGATATTCCGGAAACACAAATGAGAGACTTGCTAAAAGCAATCAACAAAGCAGCTACCGATGAGCGCATTAGTGTCCTTGTTCTTAAGCCAGACTATATGTGGAATATTGGATTGGCAGATTTGAAAGAACTAGAGAGTGCTGTTGATGAATTTAAAGAACAATCTAATAAGCCAGTTATTGCAATTGCTGAAAACATGTCTCAAAACCAATATTATTTTGCAAATTTAGCAGATGAAATTATTCTTGATCCCCAAGGATTTATGTTTTTTCAAGGATATGGTAATTATCGCAATTATTTTAAAGAAGGACTAGACAAGCTTGGAGTTGATGTTCATTTATTTAGAGTAGGAGAATATAAATCTGCAGCTGAACCCTATATCCGAAATGATATGTCTATTGAAGCCAAGGAATCAGCTTTACATTATATGAATGGTTTATGGAATACCTATTTGCAAGGCATAGCAGACAAAAGAAACCTAGAAATAGAAGATTTAAAGAAGATAATTGAAAGTCAAGCCGAACTTTTAAAGGGATCAGAAGGAAATATAGCTTCAATGTATAAGAAAGCAGGTTTAATTGATCAGATCAAGAGTTCTCATTTTAAAAATAAATTACTGATTGGTTTAAGTCATACTGATGATAACAATGGTTTTAGAAATATATCAATGAATAATTATTTGAGATTTATAGAATCAGAAGAAGTGGTTCAAAATAATAACATTGTGGCTGTTATTGTTGCAGAAGGGACTATTTTAGACGGCAATCAAGAAGCTGGAAATATCGGTGGTGTAAGTACCAGTGCATTGTTAAGAAAAGCCAGATTAGATAAGAATGTTAAAGCGGTTGTTTTAAGAGTAGATTCTGGCGGTGGTTCAGTATTTGCATCTGAACAAATTAGAAGAGAAGTTGATGCCATCAAAGTCGCAGGAAAACCAATTGTCGTTTCCATGGGCAATGTAGCGGCATCTGGGGGCTACTGGATATCGATGACTTCTGATAAGATTTATGCTTCAGAAGCAACAATTACGGGTTCAATCGGTATATTTGGAATGTTCATGACATATCCTAAAACACTAGAAAAAATAGGTATACGAACTGATGGAGTAGGCACCACTTCTTGGGCTGGAGCATTTAGGCCAGATAAAGATTTAAATGAAGGTTTATCAAAATTAATTCAGTCAAATATTGACCATGGTTATCAGCAATTTATTTCTGCCGTTGCCATGGCAAGAAATCTTGAGGTTGATATGGTGGATACAATTGCAAGAGGGCGTGTGTGGACAGCAAAACAAGCCAAAGAATTTGGCTTGATTGATGAGATAGGTACGTTAAATGATGCCATTGCAGACGCTGCACAGAGGGCAAATCTTGGTGTAAACTATGATCTTGACTGGATGGAAATAGAACTAACTGATTTTCAAAAATTATTGATGACCTCATTGGCTAAAATTGCCAATGTTGCAGACATTAGTATTCAAAGCAAAGAACAACAAATGTTGAAGCAATTGATAGAACCAGTTGAAATGTCACTTCAAATGATAATGAATAGCAAAGCTGGCCAAGTCACACAATATGCCCATTGTTTTTGCGAAGTGACTCAGTAATGATTGGCTTGAAACAGTATAACTAGTGAGTATCAAAATGGCTAAGTGACACAGCGTTCTTTTGTTTAAGCTGTAAGGCATGAAACCCAAAATTAGTTTAACTTTGAAATTAATAGATTTAATAGTTACCAGTGAACTATTGTGTTTATGATATGTCCTAATATATAATACACGACCTTGTTGCTTCATAAGAAGGACAAGTTTTTAATTAACCATATTTATTGGCCGCATAGATCGGCAATAAAAGGAGTAAAAAAATGACAAACAAAACATCAAAAAGTAAGAAATTAGCCCCAATACCCCAAGTATCAGGTTCTCTAGACAGTTATGTGAATGCAGTGAATCAAATTGCAATACTCACCAAAGAGGAAGAAAGAGAGTTGGGCATCAAAGTTTTTGAACAAAACGATATTGAAGCAGCGCATAAACTGGTGACATCTCATTTAAGATTTGTGGTTTATGTAGCGCGTTCTTATGCTGGATATGGATTGCCAGTAGGAGATTTAATTCAAGAAGGAAACATTGGTTTGATGAAGGCCGTCAAACGATATGATCCTGCGCACAAAGTGCGTCTTGTTTCATTTGCAGTACATTGGATTAGAGCTGAAATTCATGAATATATATTGAAGAATTGGCGTATTTTGAAAGTAGCGACTACCAAAGCGCACCGTAAATTATTTTTTAACTTAAGAAAAAATAAGAAACGCTTGGGTTGGCTGCGCGGACATGAGATTGCTGTCATTGCTGATAAGCTTAATGTTAAGCCGGAAGTTGTTGTTGAAATGGAATCACGTCTGCATGGACAAGATGTCAGTTTTGATTTGCCAGTAGATGATAAAGATGAAGATAACGCTTATTCACCACAAGCATGGTTAACCAATGCTTCGCCAAGTCCTGAAACTGTTTTTGAAAAAGAAACAGAGTCTAAAAAGAACCATGATTTACTTTTTAAAGGACTAGATAAGCTTGATGCTCGTAGCCTAGACATCATTGAATCTCGTTGGTTAACTGATAAAAAAGTAACTTTACAAGATTTAGCTAAAAAATATGGTGTTTCTGCTGAAAGAATTAGACAGCTAGAAGCGGTGGCGATGAAAAAATTAAAAGGCCAAATGGCGGTTTAATTTATATAATATTAATTTATATTATAATTAAATAAAAATGGCGACTTTTAGGAGTTGCCATTTTTTTTGTAACAAATCTATTGATGATTCGTTAATAAGGTATATTTAATCAAAAGGTAAAAAAATGAATAAGATTTTAGTTCTAATATTTGCATCGACTTTTTCACTAACTGCTTGTGGTGGCTTTTTAGGCAGTAAAACAATTGCGGATAATACAGAAACCCCAAACAAAGATTATGATACTGTAAATGGATCAATTAAAGTCGGTTATAATGCTAATGTAGGTGATTTATCAACAGTAAACGGATCTGTTAAAGTCGCCTCAGGTAGCAAAATAGGTTCAGCGGAAACAGTCAATGGAAGTATAGTCTTTGAGGATGAAGTGTCAGCGGAATCAGCCGAAACAGTCAATGGCTCTATTAAACTTGGATCGAGTTGCTTGATAGTTGATGACGTTGAAACGGTCAATGGTTCTATAACTGCTAATTCTAAATGTAATATTGGTGGAAATTTTCAAACAGTCAATGGTAAATTATTGGCAACAGATACAGAAATTCAGGGCAATGTTGAAACAGTCAATGGCAAAGTGTATTTATTAGATGGGACAATTGTTCACGATGACATTATCATTAAGAAAAGCAAAGGATTTTTTAACAAAAATAAAAAGAAGCCTGTTGTAGTGATTGGTCAATACGTTATTGTTAAAGGGGATCTAGAATTTGGTCGTGAAGTGGACCTTTACATTCATGAAACTGCAGATGTCGAAGAAGACATAGAAAATGCGAAAATCATCAGATTTAGTGGTGATGAAAAACCCTATAAGTAATAGTTAATGTGAGCATAGGTTTTAACTTATGCTCACATAAATATTAACTATTGTAACCAAGTTTATTGGTGCATATATTCTGCATGATACCTTAAATGATCATCAATAAAAGTGGATACAAAGTAATAACTGTGATCATAGCCTTCTTGATAGCGTAAATTGACTGGATAACTATATTCGTTACATATTGTTTCAAAAAGTTGAGGTTTTAGATAGTCTTTTAAAAATTCATCGTCAGTTCCTTGGTCAATCAAGATAGGTTGTTTGTTATTGGACACTTTAATCAGTTCGCAACTGTCATATTCTTTCCATTTGGCTTCATTTTCTCCTAAGTATCCAGTGAATGCCTTGTGTCCCCATGGGCTGTTAATTGGTGAAACTATGGGTGAAAAGGCGCTAACACTTCTATATTTATTGGGGTTTTTTAGAGCAATTGATATTGCACCGTGTCCTCCCATAGAATGCCCTGAAATGCTTTTATTGGTATTTACATTAAAGTTCTTCTCTATCAGGTTGGGCAACTCCTGAGTGACATAATCATACATATTATAGTGTTTAGACCATTTGGATTGGGTGGCGTTTAGGTAAAATCCAGCACCACTTCCAAAGTCATAACTCTCATTTTCACCTTCAATATCTAAATTTCTTGGGCTTGTATCCATGCTTACAATAATCAGGCCTAACTCAGAGGCTAGTTTTGCTGCACCTGCCTTTATCATAAAGTTTTCCTCTGTACAGGTAAGACCAGATAGCCAATAAAGCACTGGTAATTTTGTATACTTGATTTTTTCTGGTAAAAAAATAGCAAAACTCATGGGTGCATTATTTGATATTGAATCATGGGTATAAAACTCAAGTGATCCGCCAAAATGTTTGAACTTATTTGTTAATTGCATACATCACCTTTAAAATTCAATAACTGTCCTGATTCCATCGCCTTTGTGCATCAGGTCAAAAGCTTTATTAATATCTTCTAGTCCCATAGTATGAGAAACAAACTCATCAACTTTCAATTTTCCAGCTAAATAGTTATCAACATATCCAGGCAATTGTGAACGGCCTTTAACGCCTCCGAAAGCAGAACCTCTCCATACCCTTCCAGTAACCAATTGGAATGGCCTTGTCGCAATTTCTTGTCCAGCACCAGCTACACCAATAATGATAGATTCTCCCCATCCTTTATGACAGCATTCAAGCGCTGAGCGCATTAGTCCTACGTTACCTACGCACTCAAAGCTATAATCAACACCACCGTTTGTCATATCTACCAAAACATCTTGAATTGGCAGATCATAATCTTTAGGATTAATAAAGTCTGTGCAACCCATTTGTTTGGCAAACTCAAATTTATCTGGATTGATGTCAATTCCAATAATGCGGCTGGCATTTGCCATAACGGCGCCTTGAATGACACCTAATCCAATTCCACCGAGACCAAAAACTGCGACTGTGGAACCTGCTTCAACTTTGGCTGTGTTCGAAACAGCCCCAACACCAGTTGTGATGCCGCATCCTAACAAACATACTTTATTTAATGGTGCAGCTTTGTTAATTTTAGCTAAGGCAATCTCTGGAACGATGGCATATTCTGCAAATGTTGAAGTGCCCATATAATGATAAATAGGTTTACCATTCATTGAAAGTCTACTGGTTCCATCTGGCATTAAGCCTTGGCCTTGTGTTTCTCTTATCGCTTGACATAGGTTTGTTTTACCAGACAAGCAAAAATTACATTTTTTACATTCAGGCGTATACAAAGGAATCACATGATCATCGACCTCAACAGAGGTGACCTCTTTACCAACTTCTACTACTATTGCGCCACCTTCGTGCCCCAAGACTGATGGAAAAATTCCTTCAGGATCAGCTCCAGATAATGTGTACGCATCGGTGTGGCATACACCTGTAGCGATTAATTTAACAAGAACTTCTCCTTTTTGTGGTCCTTGAATATCAATTTGTTCTATTGTAAGTGGCTTGCCCGCTTGCCATGCTACCGCTGCTTTTATTTTCATGATTTCTTTTGTCTATAAATAAGAGCAATATTGTAGCACTGTAAGTTATATTCACAAGAAAATTATTCACAGTGAAAATTGGCACGATTTAATAAAACTTAGAAGTGAATAATTTTTAGTCATATTTTTCTAAATATACATTAATCCCATCAATGAACTTCTTTAGATTAAATAGAAATAATATAAAGAATGACTCAATCAATAGAACTCACAAGTTTAGAGTAATCTTTTTCCATGCTTTTGCCATTCTTATGTCAGAGACTTTTTGTTTGGTTCCTAAGTTTTGAGCAAATAATGAAATTCGATACTCTTCTAACAAAATATGAAAATCTTGTAATGGTTTACCGTAAGTTTCTGCTTCATTGGCTGCTTGATAAAAGGGGAGACTAACCTTTTGTAATTGTGCCAGCTTATCGGATTCTTTTTGTGGGTTTTCTAGGGCTGCTTGTAAGCGAATGTCCAATCCTTTTATAAATCTTGGATAATGAACTAATTGATCGATTTCAACTTCATATAAGAAATCCGCATAAATTAGATAATCCAATTGGTATTGCATATCATCATAAGTTTCCTGAGTTAACAAATCTGCTTTTTCTTCAATTTGTTGCCATAGGCTATACCAATTTTCAATAATTGGGTTGAGTTGTGAACACACCTTGTTGGATTCAGATAACCAAGATTTCTCTAGCGCATTACAAACGTTGTCAAATTTTTTAAGAGACATGATTGGCAAGTTCTTTTCAATCATACTTTGTAACATCGCATCAATAATGTGTTTTATCAATGTGTGTTGGGTTTCTAATTGATTCCAAGCAAATTGAGATTTAATACTGGTTTTAAGATTTTTTTGTAAGTATCTGAATTTTGCTGGGATTTTTAACTTAACCAATTGTTTTAGTCCCTGAAGATGTTGAGCTTGTGCTTGCTCTTGTGTTTCAAATAGTCTTAAACCCACACTGTCTTTTTGCTTGATAATGGCTGGATAGGCGATTAAACCGTTGTCTAATGTGACAGTTTTAGAAATTGTTTTAAAAACCCAATCTTTGGCATTATTTATCTTATAGGATTGACTGGCAGTTTTCTGGAATGATTGATTGGCACGCTGACTGAATTGTTCTTGAATATCATTAAAGTCTCTTGAAATTTTGCGTGTCTGCTTTTGTTTGTCAATCACTTTGAATATTAATTTCAAGTGAGTAGGCAAAGTTTTATTTTGCCACATCTCGGTTGTTGTTTTTACTCCGGTCATGCGTGAGACTTGTTGAATTATTTGTGTGTAAAAACCTGTTTGATTCTGATCTATTGAATCATAAATGGCTTGAGCATACTCACTGGCAGGCACTAAGTTTCTTCTCACTGGTTTCGGCAGCCCTTTAATCATTAACTCAATTTTTTCTTTCAATAAACCAGGTACTAACCATTCAAAATCATCATCTGTAAATGAATTCAACCACTGTATGGGAAGTGTTACAGTAATGCCATCGTCTTCTTGGCCTGGGGCAAAATTATATGCTAATTTTAATGACAAACCCCGAATGGCTAATTTTTCTGGAAATAAATCTTCTGTTGGCAAGCTGTGGTTTTCTTTGGTGAGTTGATTTCTATTTAAATGCAGAATATTTGAATCTTGTTTCTTTAACCATTTAGCCAGTAATCTTTCACTGTAGATATGGTCAGGAATAATGGAAGAATATAGCTCTGCTATCCGCCATGGTTCGATTAAAATGTCTTGTTTTCTTTGTCTGTCTTCCTGGGCTTGAATATCAGCAATGATTCTTTGATTGTGAGAATAAAAAGGCAATCGAGTACGAAGCTGTTGCTGAACAAGCCCATCTTCAATAAATAGTTTATGGGAAGTTTCAACGTCGGTTGGACCATAATGAAAAGCTTGTTTCATGACAATTGGCAAACCAAATAGTGTTAGTCTCTTATAACCCATAACTGAGCCTTGTTTCTTCGACCAATAAGGGTCAAATGTTGAAGTCTTAATCACATGTTTACCAATGTCTTCAATCCATTTTTGTTCTACCTTGGCCACAGTTCTTCCATAAACTTTGGTGGTTTGCACAATACTGGCAGCCATTATCCTTTGGTGTTTTTGATTGAATTGAGCCGATCCAGCAAACACAAAAAAATTACGATTACGCGCTCCGGAATAACCGCCTGCATCACCGGTTTCTTTTTTGAAACCGACATGAGAAATAAAACCAGACAAAATAGCTTGATGAATAGCAACATAATCTGCAGGTTTTGAATTAAGTTT
>JBGCFT010000305.1:0-11854 GCA_045107085.1 Marinicellaceae bacterium
AAAACGGCTTAATTAAACTAAGCCGTTTTTTCTTTTAAAAATTCAGTTCTTGATAAACTGTCTTTAATCTTATGCCATGCTTTGTGATATTTAGCTATGCGCTTTAAGTCTTGGTCCGTCACTGAATTCAACCTTAGAACATTAATATTGTCTTCAATATCAGCTAACTTAACCTTTGCAGCCAATTTATTTTTCAACACTCGGGTAATAAACTTATCGTAGCTTTCGCCTTTGTTTTTGGACAAACATTGCACAGCTTTAACCACAGTTTTATTTATTCCAGCTTTCAATAAATCCTCAGCTGTATAATCTGAATCTTCAATCACATCATGCAATAATGCCACCGCCATTTCTTCTTGTGATTGCATTTTCGCCATAATGCGCAATGGATGCAAAATATAGGGTTGGCCGGCTTTATCGATTTGTCCAGTATGTGCTTTGAGTGCGATTTCTAGAGATTTTTCTAAGGTATTCATTTATTTTAAAAGGAAGCATCAGAAATATGAAACTCCATAAAGTAAATATAATCCTTTACTGCATTCCCTTTGGTAAATTTAGTCTTCTTTAATGCTTTTATTATAGGTTCCTTGTCTAATTTTTCAGGTTCAATACTAACAAGTTCTAGATGTTGTACAACTCCAGCATCATCAATGTTTAACAATGCTTTTGCTTTTCCTTTAGTTCCTGCATCTTGAGGGCCTCTAAATACTGGATCAACTGAGTGTGTCGGTTCAAGTGCGATAGTAGGCTCAATTGCGCCTCCACAAGCCAGAATGTAATTTGGTAATAGCATTAACAAAAGAACAGTTTGAATTTTCATAATTATCTCCTTTCAATATTGAGGTTGTAGATAAGTCGTTGATACATTAAATCAGGTTTTCATAGAATATTCAATTTAAATTAATTTCGAACAATTCTCACTGTTCAACTGATAAAAATATTCAATGCGGTTATTCAAATCCATTCGAAAAAACAATATCTGTATTGATAAAACCTGCTGTTATTTCTTTTGCTTTATCCATCGTCACTACACAAGCTTCCGTTCCTTCACATTCTGAATTTTCCCAACCAACAAACTCCATTTGAATATCCGCCTCTGCTATCAGGGTAACCATTGTATTATTGACATATTCATCTGCACAGGTACTACCACAATTTATTGAGCCACTATCTGCTAATATTACACCTGTACCATTGCCCGATTTTAAAACAGTGAGTTCGTAGTATTGGGCCTGACCAAATAGCGTATAAACAGCACCTGATGAATTGGCATTGGTTGATTCGCTTGGAGCACCTATAATAAAATCTTCTATACCATCGTTATTTATATCACCTGCTCTAGATAGAGATTGTCCAATTTTATCGTTATTATTGACTCCTTTTATAACATAACCACTCTTCTGAGTTATTGAATTTACATCAAATGATGCTCCAAACCCATCCATATTTCCAAAAATGACATAACATGAACCATTGAAAAAATTACCCGAACCACTTGCTGAAATGACAATGTCATCTATTGAATCGCCATTAAAATCTCCGATTGAACTGACTGCATAGCCTAAATTTATCGCATTATTTATACCATCTATTTCACCATTAATGATAAAACCATTATTACCATCAATAGAGATTACGTTAAATTGACTTGGAAAATTTGCATCGCTACCATAAACGATATAAACCAAACCTTCTTGATCTATAATGTCATTGGTCCAATCAGGTGCTCCTATTAAAATGTCATCAAAACCATCATTATTTATATCAAAATCAGCACTAATAGATTGTCCAAATAAGTGGTCAATTGCCTCACCTTTAATAGTAAAACCGTTATTACCATTTAAACTAGAAACAAAAAACTCATCAGGAAAGTCAGTCGATTTACCAAATACGACATAGACATTTTCATCAATTCCTGAACTCAAAAATTCTCCTATTACTAAATCATCCAAACCATCGCCATTGATATCGCCAGCATTAGACAAGCTATCTCCCAATTGTCCATTTGCATGAGAGCCGTAAACAACTTTACCATTGCTACCATTTAGATCAGGTGTTGAAATTGTTGCATTAAAACTATTTTTTCCATATAGAATATAAGCGGCACCAATTACAGGAGGCATGAAATTGATTCTTGACCTATGCGCCCCAATAATAACATCTTGGATTCCATCGTTATTAAAATCGCCAGCACTGGCAATTGAGTTCCCTAATCGTCCTCCAGAAGCTACTTCTGAATTTAATACAAATCCATTTAATCCATCTAGCAAATTTAGATCAATTGAACTCGCAAAACCTTTATCTGACCCAAATATGAAATAGGCGGCTCCAGAACTGTTATTTGCCCCAGGAGCACCTACAGCAAAATCATCAATCCCATCATTATTAATATCTCCCACACCAGATACGGAGTAACCAAATAGATGCTGTTGCTGCTGGCCATTAATTTTAAATCCATTAGAACCATCCAGATCAGCTAATTGTAAATTACCATCGTAACCAATACTGTTACCAAATACGATATAAACTGTACCCATAAAATTATTGGTTCCAATAGCATTGATAATAAAATCATCAATGCCATCTGCATTAACATCACCAATTCCACTGACATCTCTGCCTGAATGTTCGGATGCGCCAATTCCATAACTAACAAATCCATTAGTGCCATCAAGCACAGTTAAATTAATAACAGGTTCTTCTCCTGCTTGGATAAGGTCTGTCACCATAAAAAGTAATAATAAATATTTTTTCATTTTTTTTCCGTTGTTGTAGGTTGTTTAATCAAAATCATGAGTAAATATTAGATCTGTGTCTGTGCTAAATTCAGCAGTTACAGAAAAGCTTTGATCTAAAGTAACAATGCAGTCACTTGTACCTGAGCATCCGCCTCCTGACCAGCCCATAAATTGAGAATCTATCTCAGAAGTAGCCTGTAAAGTTACTTCTAATCCACTTGGATATTCATCATCACAAGAACTTCCACAATTTATATCACCAAATTCACTTATGACTGTACCATTGCCATTTCCAACCTTAATCACAGTTAATATTTCAGCACTTGAAGGGATATATTCAATCGCTCCCATGTCTCCTTCATTCGAAGAAGGGTGATAATTCCCATCAAAGGAATGAACCGTATCAAAAAAATCTAAGTTATTTGAACTGGTACATTTATCTATAGCAGGTGAATTAACTGACAATAAATAATCGATGCCACTTCCTGTTTCAAATAAAGGGTCTTGTGTGTTATCGCTTAAAACGCCAAACTCATCTATGTTGCATCCTCCAGACAAAGTTCCTGAATAACTACTAGGCAAAAAATCGCCCCAAATAATACTGTTAGATAAATTAAAGCTCGATGCATCAGAGTTTATGTTTATAGAGCCCCTATTGTCTGCAAATGTTGCATTTATAATCGAAGCACTGACTCCAGCTGATGCATGAAATGCTGGTGATTGAGTGTTATTTATGATTAAAGAGTTATCAAGCTCTACCGATGAGTTTTCAGAGGCCACATAAATTGCAGAACCCAATACTTCAGCACTATTATTGTTAAACAAGGCTTTAGAAATAATTACCTCGGATAAGCTATAGATTGCTCCTCCTTGAGTTAAGGCTGAATTGTTTTCAAAAGAACCTGCATTAACAGAAATCAGCGATTCGTCAATACTGTACAACCCTCCACCACTTCCATCGGTTGCAGAATTATTTATTACATAACTATTGGCATACATATTAAAAGTTGAAATTTCCCCAGTGATAAATACGCCTCCTCCAGCTAAATCAGCAGTATTTCCGATTTGACTATTACCAATATGAGATTCTTCAAAAAGATAGATATTTGATCCTTGCGCTGCAAATATACCACCACCATTATTAATCGCAGCATTTGCACTGACTTCACTGCTGTCATAAAGTGCTACAGTCCCACCTGACAAATAAATCCCGCCGCCATTATCAGCAATATTGGGTTGGTTAATTGTGCCAATTTTTGAATTATTCCTTAAATTTAATAAAGCTCCAGATGCAACATAAACCCCTCCACCTTGGCCATTATTATCTGTGACTAAGTTATTCGAAACAGTTGATTCCTGATTTAGATTGACAGTTACATCTGGTGATAAATATAAACCCGCTCCAGCAGATTGTGCTTGATTGTTTATGACTGTCACATTGGTTAAAATAGTTGTACCGTCAGAACCATTACTTGAGTTCCAATATAAACCACCCGATTGTGATTGTTGTACGGTCAGATTTCTAATGTCTACTGAGTTTTCGGAAGCAATAGTAATAAGCGGTGTAGTATTAGTTATACCTGTTCCGTCGATAATGACCGTATCTGAGGTATTATTTTGAATATTAATAGTACAATCTTGAGACGCTCCATAGAGGCTTATGTCTTTTGAAATAGTTAATGTTTCATTATATATACCGGGTTTTAAATACAAGATATCTCCACTTTCAGCATTCAATAACGCCTCATTAATAGTTGGATATATGCAAGCACTACTATTTATGCCCACTCTATTAACAGGCGCCTCATCTGCTCCAGCATCGGCAATGATAATTAATTCATTATCAATGTCTCTTTCATCAATTGCTATGGGCACTGCTGCCGCATGATCAATAGCAAGAGATTGAGAGCTTATATGAAAATTGTCATTGTTAGCATCAACAAATGCGGCTTCATTTCCTAAATCAAGGTTGGTTGCATTGTCACATTCATCAACAGCAGTATTCGATTCAAGCAAATTATATTGGCATTGAATAACTGAATCTGTATTATCGCTATCAATGGAAAGCGCAGCGGTGACAAAAGTATTTTCTTGGATAATATTTGCTGAGATATTAGCATTTAACACAACTCCAGAAACGCTTAAAACAGGCGCATTGACATCTCCATGAATATTTCCAGCCAGTGTATTAAACAAAAAATCAACCTGCGAACCTGAATTTATAAGCACTGTACTGCCAATATTGCCAAAAGGCTTAGCATTTGTTGTATTGTTTAATATCATAGAATGTTTAACCGATGACTGATTGGCATTAAATTGAATAGCTGAGGCAAAGTCTGCTTGATTTCCTATAATCCAGGCTTGATTTACCGTGATATCTGCGGTGGATTCTGCATAAATTCCACCAGCCACTGAATAAGCAATATTAGTATTATCTGAAATTGCTTGGTTGTTGATGATTCGGGTACATTGCGCAATGTTACATTCTTCAAGGGTGGCAAAATTTCTGCCTGTTAACAGTGAAGAATTGCTTCCTATATAGACTCCACCACCAAGGAAGGATTGATTGCTATCAATTTTGGCAGAATATAGGAAGAGTTGACTGTTGTTTTCAATAGTCACTCCTCCGCCATAACCACCGACTAAAGGATCAAAGCTTGCTGTGTTAAAAGCCACACTGGTGTTTTGCCCAACCACATATACATCACTTGAATTTGTGGCAAATATTCCGCCACCATTTATCGCTGTATTAAATGCTATTCCTGACTCTTCTGAATTATTACTAGAAATAAGTAAATCACAATTGTCTAAATACACTCCTCCACCATTGCCAATATCGCTATCATTTTCATCAGCGTTATTCAATCCTACAATACTATTTGTAATAAAGACCTCAGAGTTTAAACAATTAATTCCGCCTCCATTTGCATCAGATTTATTGCTTTGAATAGAGCTAGTTGACTCAACAAATAAACTACCACCATCTATATTTATACCACCACTTTGGGTTCCTTGATTATTTCTTACGATCGAATTGACTAAGTAAACTTTTGCTTTGCCTGATTCACTTAAACCCTCTTGAATATTAATCCCTCCATGATTGCCTCTTCCTCCTTCAAGAACCAAATTAATTAATTCTACTGTCATTTCAGCAGACTCCGGTATAACTTTGACGACTTCTTGTGAAGCATTGGTTAAGTTTAGGGTGGTTTTAGCTAACGGGTTAAACGTTTGACAATCTTGTGAATAACCTCCAATAACTGTTATGGATTTATCTATAATAGTGAAATTGGCAAAATCTCCTGAATAGGTTCCACTTGCTAAGTGAATTTCACTGCCGTCTGGAGCCGCTTCTATTAAGGCTTTCATGCCTAAATAAGTACCATCACAGGCTGCTTGGGGCCCGATCTTAATAATAGTGGATCCTTGTTTGTTTGCATATGCCGATAAATCAATGCTACTTGAGAAATACTTATCTGATTTTTTTTGATTTTCATCTAGTTTCCAACCAATCTTTGATAAATCATTTTTTCTTTGGCTCACTGATTCATTGACAGAATCAGCTGAGGATTGTTTGATTTTTGCGTTAACATTTGCCTGTGCAGATTGAAGAAAAAGCACAGCAGCGATTAATAATAATTTAAATTTCATGTTTCTCTATCCTCTATATGTTTATGTTTGTATCAAGAATTTCATAACTGTTGCCCACTCCCCAATAGGACAATTGGCTCCAATTGCCATCACTTTGTCTAGTTTTTCTAAAGGTTAAGTTATAAGCACGAATAGCGCCTGATTGCGTTTTATGAGCTATCCAAGCATGAATGTATTGATAGGTATTGACAATCAAGACATCATTGACCCAATGGGCTTCAGTTTTTTCATACCAATCTTTGCTGACTCCAAATCTCAGAATTTCTTCTGTTTTATAGGCACGATGATAAGCATCAATGATTACTTTTTTATCGGAATGAGCTTCATTGATGTTTTGTGGAAATCTATTGGCTTGCAATTGTTTTTCTATTGCTTTTTTGGCTGATTCTGCAATTTGTATAATATTCTGTTCGGTTTTATTTATGTCTTTTGTCAGCTTTTTTGCTTGAGAGATATTATTATTGCTTGAATCATTACCTTTTGATGGATGATAAAAACCAGGAATAATTGCCATCAAATTTTTTGGTGTTTTTAACAAGTCAATAAATTGATTCACCATTGGCCCACTTGCATGTGCTGGCATTTGTTTGACTTGTGCCATCACTATTTCGGTTTGTGAAATAGACGATTGTGCCTCATCTAACCAACTCGTTACTTTATTGTCTCTTTGTCTTTCCCATGATGTTATTTCCGAATTCAAATTCCTTATAAGCAAGCTAACATCAGCACCAATTTGACTTTGCTTCATTAATTTTTGTTGGTCAGGATATTGAGAATTAATATTCGACAATAAGTCTTTTAATGGATAAAAAACTGTATTGAACTGACTTAAATTAACTGATAATTCAATAACTGACTTATTTATTGTTTCGCTATTATGTGTTTGTAAATTACTGGATAAACTAAGCAAATTATTTTGTATTTGTTTGTAATGAAATAAGTAATTTTTTTCATGCTCTAAAAGTATATTCTTTAAATTATATAATTCTGAATTTTCAGTATTGTTTCTGACAGTAGATTCAATTTTTTCTAGTTTTTCGGTTTCTATACTCGTATTACTTGTATCATTTAACAATAGTTCCAGCTCATTTAATTTAGATTTTACTTGTACAAATTCTGAGCTATTTTCATCAAATTTACCCTTATAATATTCGTAAATATAATTCAATTCCTTATTGGCTTCATCCATTGTTATTTTTGCTTGGCTTGAATTCGTATTTAATAGTTTTTCAACTATATCTAATTTATTCGAAATATTATCGACCCGTCTCTGAACACTATAAGGCAGTTCAGCAAATGCTTGAAAAGAAAGTATTAAGAGTAAAAATACACTTATATATGTACATGATTTTTTAGGATTCATTACTGTTTCAACTCCAAAGCTAATAATTTATGATGCAGATAATTATATCGACACAACAAAAATTAACTTGAGCAAGTTATTAATTTATCATTAACATTGTATTTGCTATAATATGCTTTTAATTCAATGATTTAAAAAAATTTAAATCTTATAAATTATAGATTATTAAATATGGTTTGAGTCATTTGAATTTGATTTTAAAAGTCTAAGAATAAAAATATTGTATGCAAATAAATAGTCAAAAGAGCTGAGTATGTTTACTAAATATTTTTTGTTTTAAATTTATAAAAAATTCTTTTCTGTTTTAAAAATATAATTAAATTTTTATTAATCGAATTTGATGGGTTTATTGTTATTTCAACTACACTTTTAGGAAATCTATCTTTACCTATTTCCCAAGTCCATTGTATTAGAGACTTAAAATCTTGTTTACTATTTTTAAAACACTTTGTTATATTGTTTTTAGGATTTGAACTTCTATACCAAGATGCAAAAATTAGTTCATTGGTAATATTTAGCACTATTTTCTTTTTCATAAGGAGTTTTTCTTTTTTTTAATTAAAAGAGACCTTTGCTCGGTTAGTGAAAGAAGATAAAAAGTTTAAAAAAGCATCACTCTGCGTTTCAAAATTTGCTAATAACTAGTTATTAGGCTGCATTTCGTGCCTTGATTGACACATTTTTAAATCTTTTTCTCAGTCCTTCATAATCAAGCAAAGGTCTCTAAAAGAACCTCACAATAAAATCACAAGGTTCTTATAATTCATTTATGAATTTATATTTAATTCATCATAAAATGCGGCAATACACCAGATTCATCTTTGCCTGTTGCAATGGTTCTTCTAGTTAGATCAATTTTTGTGGTAAAAACTTTTGCTGCACTTTGCGCATCAGCCACAGCATTATTGACATACACTTCTTCCCAATACGGTTCATAATCTGTTACTTTCATGAACGGACACCACCATGCATCAAAATCTATACAGGGTATTTCAATCTCATAATCAAATTCAAATACGTATTCTTTGGGTTGGCATTTGTCTTGGTTAAATTCGCACCATGCGTTTTCAGAGTTTAAAAACCAGGCAGATTCATTGCTCGCCTCTATATCACTTCTTACAATCACTGATGCGTTTTTATGAACGTATAATTCTACAGGTATTTTATTAACCGTTGTAAACTCTAACCATTTTGATTCTTTGAGCCAATTTGTATCTTCAAAAACAGTTTTGCCGTTGGTTTTCGTATAGATATGCTCAAGACCTGTGTTTTCTGCATAAATGTATTCTCTTGTCACCATGGGTAAAGGAGTGGGTTCTCCTGTGGAACCAACAAACTGCCATTCTTGAATTATTGAAAAAAGAAAGACATCTTTATCATAAAATTCTGTGTATGAAGTTTTAAAAACTGAATGTGGAGCTGCATTTATTGTCGATGAAATGCACAACATGAACATTATTATTTTCTTAATCATAGTTTCCTCTTATTAGTAAATTGATATTAATTTAAAAAACCCTTGTATTAAAATCCTTATTGATTTCTTTACAAAAGCTCTAAGTATTCTACATTTTGGATGGCATTTATCTTTTGCAAATCTCTAGTTTTAAACCAGTTTTTCATTTGCTATAATTACACATAATATCAATGAGATAAGTCTATATTTTTTGATTAATTTTATCCGCTAATAATAAAGAAAAATAATAGTAATGCTTGAATGAAATATTTTGGTTATATTTTAATTTTCGAAAATTTACCCATTAATATTTGTCTTGATTCATGTAATGGTGAATAATATCTATTCAATAAATTTATCAGGCCATGAATGAGCAATATAATTGAATTTGAAAATTTTAGAGTAGACCAGTCAACGCGTAAAATTTTCAAACATGAAAAACAAGTCAATATTCAGAAAAAGCCCTATGAGTTGTTGCTTTATTTAATCGAACACAAAGACAGAGCCATTTCAAAAGATGAATTAATTAACGAGGTTTGGAATGGAAGCATTGTTACCGATAGCACATTATCACATGCCATATTTAAACTTCGCAGCTCTTTAAGAGACAATAAAGGCAAAGAAAAAATCATCAGGACTGCCAGAGGCTTTGGATTTCAATTTATTGCAGAGATTAAATCTGAAGTTAATAAAACAAATATTGAAGCATCGAAAGTAAAAAACAATACCTTTAATCCAAAATATATTTTAATCAGCTTAGTATTGGCTTTATTTGGGTATTTTGCCATTAACAAAACCTTTTACCCAGTAGACAATAGCAATAAAACTATCGTTGAGAATCAAACGACAAATACTTCACGTACGATAGCATTTGTTACTAAAACAGAAATTAAGGATGAACAATGGCTGTTTCAAAGTTTAACTTATTACATGAATCAGCTCATGGCTTATTCAGAAAATTCGAATTCTCAGTTATTACTTTTAATGAACAATGATAAACAATACAAACCTTCACAAGCGATTGAGAATGAGAATAAAATACTGGCATCTTTTGATGAAAAAAATGTATCATTGTCATTTAATTCAAATATAGCATCCATTAACGTTCCCATGAACAACATACCAGATGCTGTGAAGTCAATGAACTTATGGGTTTGTGAAAATGTTCTACTTCCTAGCAATGATTGTTCCAATCAATTGAATGAATTAACCAATGACAATGCGTTTATCATCGAAAATTATCTGCGTGGAGTTAATTCATATCACAATGATCTTTATGAAAAAGCCATTAATTATTTTAATATTTGTCTACAAGAGGACAGCAATTTCAAAATTGCCAGGTTTGAATTAGCTAAAAGTTATTTTTCACTCTCACAATATACCAAAGCTATCGCTCAATTACAGACAATCATCTCAACAGCAACAAATCAAAGATTAATCAACCAATCCTATATTTTATTGGGCAAGAGTTATTTTAGAACATCTGAATATAAAAAATCAGAAGAGTCTTTTTTAAAAATTATTGATAATACCTTAGTGGATAACAATCTAAGGGCCAATGCAATGATAGAAATTGCTCAAGTTTACCAAGAAAATTCTGACCTCAGTACAGCTTTTTCCTATGTAAGCAAAGGCAATACAATTCTTAAAGACAGGCAATTTCCTCAATTGCTGGCACGTTCTTATAAAATCATGGGGTCAATCAAGAACGCACAGGGAAACTTAGAGGAATCTGAAAAATTTCTAATTTTGGCCTTAAACCTCTATGAAGATTTAAATGAACTCAATGGTATTGAATCGGTTCTTAGTCAACTCGGCTCTATTTTTCAAGCCAATGGAGAATTAAATACGTCCTTAGCTTATGCCACAAGGAGACAAGCCATTGTTGAGAGACTTGGAGATCCGATAGGCATTGCCGGATCTCATTTACAGTTATCTTACTTGTTGATTGAAATAGGTGATCTTGATAAAGCCACATTTCACGCCAATAAAATGTGGGAAATAGCTGCCAAAGCGCAAGAACCAAGGGCGCAAATGATGGCCAGTTTAATTTTAGGTGAAATTTCCAGTGCAAAAAATTATGCACAACAGTCTCTTGACCATTACCGACAGGCACTAGAAATATCAAGAGAACTTGGGCTGAAGAACAGAGAAATTATCATGTTATGCAACATGGGAAAAGTTGCCATTGATGGAGCGCTTTATGATACAGCTTTAGAATCCTTAAATCTATGTATGACCACTGCTGACAAAGCTGAATATACACTTTTTCAATCTGTTGCACGACTTTATTTAGGGGAGTTATACAGGAAAAAAGATCTCATATTTAAGAGTGAAAACCAATTAAAAGATGCCATTGAAATAGCCAATACAATGCAAAATGACGACATTAAAAAAGGCATTCAATTAGAATATTTTTACTTATACATCACACATGACCTTGCAAAAGCTGAGCACCATTTACAATTGGTACCTGACAACTTTAAAAATAGCTTTTTATTTCTTATTGCTAAATCAGAGTTAGAATATAAAAAACAAAACACTGATGAAGCCTACAACGTTATTATGCAAGCCAAACAATTAGCAGGTGATAATTGGTCAGAAGAAGATCAGGCTTTGTTTGAAAATATTAGAGGTGAGATTTAACGC
>JBGCFT010000306.1:0-2512 GCA_045107085.1 Marinicellaceae bacterium
TGAAACAACAGAGCCACTAGAAACCGTTAATATGTTAGGTTCTGAAGCACTCATTAATTGTTTAATTGCAGAAGGTGTAGACATCATGTTTGGCTACCCTGGTGGCGCAATTATGCCAACTTATGATGTTATTCATCAGAAACAAGATGTGATTCAACATATTTTAGTCAGGCACGAACAAGGCGCTATTTTCGCTGCTCAAGGATATGCGCGCGCCAGTGGTAAAGTTGGTGTGTGTATTGCCACTTCTGGACCTGGTGCCACAAATTTAATTACTGGTATTGCAGATGCACAAATTGATTCAACTCCATTGGTGTGTATCACTGGCCAAGTTCATAAAGATTTATTGGGAACTGATGCCTTCCAAGAAACTGACATCATAGATATCTCTATGCCTATTACGAAATGGAATTATAAAATAACAGAAGCTTCTCAAATTCCCAAAGTTTTAGCACGGGCATTTTACATTGCGCAATCTGGACGTCCTGGTCCTGTTTTAATCGACATCACGAAAAATGCACAACTAGAATACTTAGATTATGCCTATAAAAAATGTCATTATTTTAGCAGTTATCACCCTGAACCGTCTGCTTCGCTTCAATCAGTTAAAGCTGCTGCCAGATTAATCAACACAGCAACAAAGCCATTGATCGTTTTTGGACAAGGCGTCATACTTGGTAATGCAGAGAATGAATTTAAAGATTTTTTAGATAAAACTGGTATCCCAGCTGCTTCAACCATAATGGGCTTATCCGCTATAGACAGTGATCACAAAAATTATATTGGGATGTTAGGTATGCATGGCAATTATGCCCCTAATTTATTAACCAATCAATGTGATGTTTTAATTGCTATTGGAATGCGGTTTGATGATAGAGTCACAGGAACATTAGATACTTATGCAAAACAAGCAAAAATAATCCACCTTGAAATTGACCCAAGTGAAATTGATAAAAATGTGAGAGTAGATGTTGCTGTCATTGGAAATGTAAAAAAGACATTGCCAGAAATTACAAATCAAGTCCGGAAAGGCTCTTATACTTCATGGTTCAAAAAATTTAATGACTTAGATAAAAAAGAATTTGAAGCCGTCAGAAAAAATGATTTGGCGCCAAAATCAGAACAACTATCTATGCCTGAGGTGATTGAGATGGTTAACGAATTAACCAATAACCAGTCCATTATCGTTACGGATGTTGGTCAACACCAAATGGCGGCCTGCCGATATGCGAAATTTTCTCAATCACGTTCTATGATTACCTCTGGTGGATTAGGCACCATGGGTTTTTGTATTCCAGCAGCTATGGGAGCAAAAATTGCACAACCTGATCGAACAGTGATTGGAATTGTTGGTGATGGTGGAGTGCAAATGAATATCCAAGAACTGGGGACCATCATGCAATCTGAAATAGATGTCAAAATAATCATTCTTAATAACCAATTCTTGGGCATGGTTCGTCAATGGCAAGAATTATATTTTGACAAGCGCTATGCCTCAACTGATATTGCAAGTCCAAATTATCAAAAACTAGCCTCAGCGTATGATATTGAATCAGAAAAGGTGGTGCAAAGAAAACAGCTAAAAAGTGCAATACAGCAGATGTTAAATCATGATGGAGCCTATCTTCTAGAGGTAATGGTAGGACAAGAAGACAATGTATTTCCAATGATCTCCCCTGGTTGTTCCGTGTCTGATATGAGGTTGAAATGAATACAATAGATATAAATAATGAAGCAGAAAAAATATACACATTGGCTTTATTCTCAAGAAATAAAGCAGGCATATTGAATAGAATTACTTCAGTTTTTTCTCGCATCAAGCTAAATATTGATAGTTTAAATGTTTCTGAGACTGAAAGTGAAGGTGTTTTTCGCTATTCAATCAAAGTACACACAACAGAAAAGCTTATACGTCGATTAACAAAGCAAATTGAAAAACAAGTCGATGTCATAAAAGCAGTATTTGCTACAGATGAATACATCGTTCAACAAGAGATTGCGCTGTATAAAATACCCACATCAGCTATGCTGGATGAAATTAAAACAGAAAAAGTGATTCGCGATCATAATGCGCGCATTATCACAATGCACCGAGATTATACCATCATAGAAAAAACCGGTCACAAGCATGAAACGCAAGAATTATTTGAAGCATTGGAACCTTATGGTATTTATGAATTTGTCCGATCAGGACCAATCAGCATCAGTAAATTAAAAACACAATTTCCTAATTTAAAATATGGAAGTAAACAATAACCAAAGTTTTGTAAAAGTAGACAAAATTAATCATTAAAAAAAGAGAGAATTAAAAATGGCAAAATTAAATTTCGGCGGTGTTATGGAAGAAGTAGTAACACGTGAAGAATTCCCGCTTAATAAAGCACAAAAATATTTAAAAGACAAAACCATTGCAGTGCTTGGTTACGGAGTACAAGGACCTGGTCAAGCTTTAAATTTACGAGACAATGGTTTCAATGTCATAGTAGGCCAACGTCAAAACTCTCCATCTTGG
>JBGCFT010000307.1:0-4007 GCA_045107085.1 Marinicellaceae bacterium
GTCAGTTTTGTCCAATTGAATTTAAATTATAAATCTATTTTTCCTGTTTTAGACAGAAACCGGATTATTTATAGAGGCCAAATTGGTACCACATTAATTGATGATTTAAGCTTATTACCCAGCAGCTATCGCTTTTATACAGGAGGAGATAATAGCATCAGAGGCTTTAACTACAATACTATTTCTCCATTAAATAATGATGGCGATGCTATCGGAGCCAAACATCTGTTTACCAGCAGTATTGAATATGAACACAGAATAGCAAGCCAATGGGCGTTGGCTGTATTCACAGATTTTGGGAGTGCATTTCGCGATAATTTTCAACTCAAAAAAAGTGTAGGAGCAGGCGCACGCTGGTTTTCGCCAATAGGCCCGGGTCGATTTGATGTTGGTGTTCCTATAAATGACACAGACAATGACTTTCAAATTCATATTACTGTAGGGCCAGATTTTTAATGCGTCGTTTTATCAAATATTTTTTGCGATTTTTACTGGTTATTCTGGTTTTGCTTTTTATCGCTTACTATACGTTACTTCATACACAAGTTGGAGCAAGATGGAGTATTAAATTTTTTACTTCACAATTACCACTAGATATTGGATCAATAGAAGGTACTTTAGCCAAACAAATTAAACTCAACAATGTGGCTTATAAAGATGATAAAACAGTTGTCAAGGTCAAGCAATTTCAATATGAGATAGAGAGTATTCACTGGTTCTCTAAAAAGGTGAATGTTAAAAACATACTACTTCAAGACACCGATATCCAATTATTAACAACAGGTGATGCACTTCAGAGTAAAGCTGAAACAGGCTTTGAAGGTTTTAGCGTGCCAATTGCATTGAATATAGACTTACTAAAATTAAACAATACCAATATAAATACTGATGGCTCGAGGCAACATTTGAAGCAAGTTGAAATAGCAGCGTATATCAATCAGCAAGATGTTAACGTTTCAAAGCTCATAATAATGGCTGAGAACATAAGTATCCAATCCAATACTTCACTTAAGTTAGCACCTACATTGCCTTTTTTAGTCAACATAGATTGGCAAGCTTTTGATGACAGTCACTCTGTTTCAGGTCAAGGTAGCATTAATGGCAACCTTAAGACAATCACATTAGACAATGAAATTAATCTTTCCAAAGGTCAGTTAACTGGACTTTTGAACCTCAGAACTACAATTAATTTACAGCAAGCTACACCGCAAATTAATGGTGAAGTTACTTCAGATGAATTGTTGTTAAACATTCCCAACCAAGAACCAATCTCAATTCAAAAATTAGAAACTTCTCTGATAGGAGATAGTGAGAACTATCAATTGCTGACTCAATTGAATTTTGCTTCCAATGGCATCGAACTCACTGAGATATTATTGCAAGGAACAGGAAATTCAGAATCCATAAATTTTGAAAAGCTATCTTTGAATAATTCTCAAGGAAAACTCAATTTGCCAACTCAATTGTCGTGGAAGGACACACTGATATCAACTTCTCAAATTGAATTGGTTCAGTTTGACCCTTCATTGTATGTTGCTGATTGGCCAGGATTGGTCAATGGAACCGCTGAAGTAAAATCTTCATATGATTCAAATGGAAACTATTTAATAAATATTGAAAATGCGCATTTCATTGGTCATCTTAAAAATAAGGACCTTGTTCTTAAAGGCAATGCTGTCATAGCTGATACAAATATTGATATTATGGATACACATCTCATGCTAGGGAATAATCAAGTTAATTTAAATGCCACTGTTAAAAACAATAAAATCGAGGCATTGATTGACTTGGCTTTCAACGACCTTTCTACTTTTGATCAACAGTTAAGCGGATCATTGAATACCGAATTGAAAATGGCTGGTGATATCAATAATCCAAATATAGCAGGTCAATTACAGGCATCAAAATTAAAGTACCAAGATATTTTGCTAGATAACTTAAACCTTGATGCCAATGGAAATTGGTCGAATCAAATGACGCTTACGGCCAAAGCCAATGGAGTAACTGCAGCCAATCAACAACTTAATCAAGTTGAAGTAAGATTAAATGGAAATAGAGACAAGCACGAAATAATGATCAGTATTGATGAAGACAATGTTTCATCTGAACTTAATGTTGAAGGCAGCTTGATTACTCAAGCTAACCATTGGGTTGGGACTGTACTCAAAAATCAAATATATTTAAAAGAAATAGACAGCACATGGAACTTGAAAGAGCCTTTCATTATAGATTATAAAAAAGACTTAAATTTGTCCCAAGCTTGTTGGTTAAATCAAGATACCAGCGGAGATATTTGTCTTGATGTTGCAATCAGCGATCAAAATAAAAAGCAAAACATAAATCTTGAACTGAATAAATTAAACATCAAGTTTCTCGAAATATTTCTTCCAAATGATTTAAATATCACGGGCAAACTGGATGGAAATGCGCAGATAAACTTGTTTGAGAACAATGTTAGCTTAGATTCAAATATTGAATTAATTGATGGGAAAGTAAAGGCTTTTATTAATTCGAAGCAACCGTATCAAACTCAAATTACCACAGCATCATTGACTGCGAAACAGGAAAATCAAAATTCTAAAATAGAAATGCTAGTCATACTTGATGATGGCACACAACTTGATTTTAATTTTGATCTATTTAAAAACTTTAACAACCCTATTGAAATCAATGGAAATATCACAGGTATTTTTGTTAACACAGGCTATTTGGCATTGCTATCGGAAGAAATTGAGGAACTAAAAGGCGATTTTTCCATTAATGGTTCTGTCAAAGGGCCGGTAAATAACCTAAAAACAGGGTTCAATGCCAATCAAGAAAAAGGCTATTTGATCCTTTCACAATCCAAATCTAAGCTCGAAAATTTAAATTTTGAATTGAGTAAAGAATCTAACCAAGACAGTCGTTTTAAATTAAATGGCACAGCAGGTGAGGGGACATTTGCAAGTGCTGGTGTTTTATCTATTGAGAATGATCAATCTGACACCCAATGGCAACTCAATGCTGACATAAAAGGAGACAATATGAGGTTGTTGACTTTGCCCGAAATAGAGTTAAACATTACACCTGATCTTCAAATTTCAGCCAATAATAAAGGTGCGCTCATTTCTGGTGACATCAAGATTCCTTTTGCAAAGTTGAATATAAAACAATTACCAGAATCAACCATCACCGCATCACCAGATGTCATTGTTCACAGTAACAATACAATCAAACAAGAGTTGGATGAATATTTAGTTAATTTTGATGTAAAAGCTCAAATTGAAAAACCCATTAAAGTCGATGTTTTGGGTTTAAAATCAGACCTTGAAGGCAATTTAAGAGTAACCAATACAGAAAATTCTATCATTAATGGTTATGGCTCATTGAATTTAATCAATGGCAAATACAGTATTTATGGACAACAACTGGATATTTCTAAAGGGGCATTATTTTTCAATGGTGCCATAGATAATCCATCACTGGATGTTGTTGCCAGTCGAAAATCAATTTCTGGTGATGTCACGGCTGGTGTTGAATTAGGTGGAACCGTCAACTTTCTTCAATCTTCCTTGTATTCAGATCCGCTTTTATCTGATTTAGAAATTTTGTCATATATTTTATCAGGACGTGGTCTTAATGAAGACAGTGATACCAGCACACAACAATTGGCTCAAGCTGCCATCTTATTAGGCTTAAAGAAATCAAGTCCAATCTTTTCAGAAATTCAATCGAAATTGGGAATAGATGTCTTAACCATTAAAGAAGGTGCTACTGCAAAAGACAGCATTGTAGAAGCAGGTAAACAATTTAATGAAAAATTATATGTTGGCTATAATCAGGGATTATTTAATCGCATTGGTTTTTGGGTATTAAGATATAAAATAAATCAAGCACTAAGGTTAGAAACTACCCAAGGTGAAAATCAATCCGTTGACTTAATTTACGTGAGAAAGAAAAAATAGAGAAAAATTCTTCTAGAAATAAATTCCACGTAAGCCGTGAAGCGGTAAGTATCATGGATGATA
>JBGCFT010000308.1:0-10216 GCA_045107085.1 Marinicellaceae bacterium
TTAAAGGAGATTGGGCTTATGGTAAAAAGAATTGGAAAGATGTTTTTGGCAACAAAGTATGGGATGTTGGTGGCAAATTACTTTATCAATTAGAACAAAAGAATGAACCCTGGTATAAATTGATGCGCTCTAATAAAGATAACAGCTTACACCCATTAATGTTTGGTGTTTATGATGATATTGTCTATCATCATGGTTGTGGCTTTCGAGAACCAGAGATGAGAATAGACGAACTTAAAGTAAAAAATAGAGAACGAAAATTATCTATATATAAATTCTCTAAAAAGTTTTTATCAGAATCATTAGCACGAAAATTTTTTCTCCCCCTTAATCAAACAATTAGAATCAATCAACAAAAAAGTAAAAAAATGTATGAAGAGATCAATAAGGACTTTAATTTTTTTAAGAAATTAATTAAATAATGAAAAACGCAACAAAACAAATTATTGTTATACTTGGGATGCACAGATCTGGCACAAGCTGCCTAACAGGTTGTCTACAACAATTAGGCTTAAACTTAGGCAAAGTTTCTGAATACAATGAATATAATCTCAAGGGAAACAGAGAAGATGATAAAATTGCCATTCTCAATGAAAATATTATGCAAACAAATGGTGGCTCATGGAGAAATCCAATCTCTGTATCAAAATGGTCTGAGGAACACATTAAAAGAAGAGATAAAATATTAGAAGAATATTTCCAATTACCCAGTCCAATTGGCATCAAAGACCCACGTATGTTGTTTACCTATCAATTCTGGAATGAAACAATGATGGACCTTGATTTTGTTGGTTCCTTTCGCCACCCAATGAGCGTTGCACAATCATTGTATGCAAGAAAAAATATGAGAATAGAAATCAGTCAAGGACTAAAACTATGGTGTTCTTATAATTCTCAACTTCTTTTACTACAAAAGCAATTAGGATTTAACCTGGTTAATTTTGATTTAGAGGCAAATCAATATTTAAATCAAGTTATTAAAGCAGCAAAAAAGCTAAACCTGAATCATGAAATCAAATTAATAGAGTTTTTTGACAATAATCTAAGAAATCAAAATATTGCAGACATTGAGATTAAAAACTGCACCGATGAAGCACTTGAAATTTATAATCAACTCTTATCAATTAGTATTGATAATACTCAAACTCCAACCTACAAAAGTCACTCAAAACTTGATGTATAAATATAATGGACAATAAAAAAAGTACCTGCAAGATTGACACTAATACTGACCTACAAAGGGTTTGTGACTATCAAACTGCTTTATTAAAACAAAATAAAATAGACAAAGAACAATTAAAAAAGCAAATAAATGCTTTAAGTTATGAACAAAAAGCCATCAAAAAATCATTCAGTTTCATCATTGGTTCTTTGATTACATCGCCCTTTAGATTTATATATCGGTCTTTCTTTTCTCCAAAATCAACTGCTTCAAACCCAATTATGGCAACTTGTGACAGTGCTTTTAGTTATATTAATTTAATAGAAGTTCGCGGATGGGCTTTATCAAATACGACCATTGATAAAATAGAAGTTTTTGCTGATAACATCTCATTAGGTTTTGCAAAGTTAGGACTACAAAGAACAGATGTTCAACAAGCCATTACTAATAATAAATCCAGTTTGTATTCAGGGTTTTCGTTTAAAATAGAACACAAAGTTAAATCTGATGCTGTTCATATAGTCATAACTGATTCGAATGAAAATAGCTTAACGCTTCATAAAATAATTATTCCTTCATATTATGACATGAGTTTGAATGCTAAATATCAAATTTATTTAAGCCAACAACTCAATAGCTCCATCAAATACTCAGCCAAAGAATTCTCTTACCTTCCATTAATCTCAATTATTGTTCCAGTTTATAACGTTGATCCAAAGTGGTTAAATTTATGTATTCAATCAGTTTTAAAACAGGATTATGATAACTGGGAGCTTTGCCTTTATGATGATGCATCAACCAATCAAGACACGATCAGCTTTCTTAAGCAATGGAACAATAAACACAAACGCATCAAAGTTCAAATGGGAAAGAACAACAAAGGCATAGCTTTAGCCTCAAACAAAGCAATAAAAATGGCTACTGGTGAATATATTGGTTTACTAGATCACGATGATGAACTCACTAAAAATGCTTTATATGAAGTTGTTAAAGTATTAAACTCAGGTGAAAAATATAGTCTAATATATAGTGATGAAGACAAAATTGATGAGAATAATAAATATTGTGATCCGCACTTCAAGCCCGACTTTAATTTAGATTCACTACTTTCTCATAATTATATTTGTCATTTTTCGGTTATTAAAAAGTCTGTTGGAGATAAAATCAATTGGTTTAGGGCTGGATTTGAAGGCTCACAAGATCACGATTTGATTATAAGAGTCATTACTCACAGTGATAACGTTTTTCACATTCCAAAAGTATTATACCATTGGAGAAAGGTAGAAGGCAGCACCGCAATAAACATCAACAACAAAAGTTATGCCCAAGTAGCTGGTAAAAAAGCCATTCAAAATTATCTTACAACAAATAAAATTAATGGTGAGGTTGTTGATGGACTGTTTCCAAATAGCTTTAGAATTTTAAGGGAAATAGATACATCAGAGTTGGTTAGTATCATCATTCCATTCAAAGATAAAGTTGATTTATTGAAAGACTGTATTAACGGACTACTCAATAACACTGACTATAAAAATTTTGAAATACTGCTTATTAATAACTGTAGTTCTGAAAATCAGACTTTAAATTACTGTCAGAAATTAGTTAAATTATATGAAAATATTGAAATCTATGACTTTAATGAAGCCTTTAATTTTTCCAAACTCAATAATTTTGCAGTTTCAAAGTCCAAAGGAAAAAGTGTTTTATTTTTAAACAATGATATTGAAGTCATTCACAGTGATTGGCTCTGTGAAATGGTCTCTCATGTTCAAAGATCAAAAGTTGCTGCTGTTGGTGCTAAATTATTGTATTCTGACGATACCATTCAACACGCTGGTTTGGTTGTAAATCAAGATTGCGCACTTCATATCAACAAAGGACTTAAAGACCAAGAAGTTGGTTATTTTGAACGGGCCAATCATGCACAAAACATTTCAGCTTGTACAGCAGCCTGTTTACTTGTTAACAAATCTGTATTTAAAAAAGTAGGAGGATTTAATAGTGAGCTATTTCCTATCGCCTACAATGATGTTGACTTATGTTTGAAGATAAGAGAAGCAGGTTATCTTATAACCTATACACCTTTTGCAAAGTTATATCACTATGAGTCCCAATCGCGTGGATTAGATACGGAACCAACAAAGTTAGCTCGTTTTTCTAAAGAGATTCATAACTATCAAAATATATGGGGCGAAATTTATAAAAACGGAGACCCATACTTGAACCCTAACCTAGCTCAATCGTCTGAACAAATCTCACTAAATATTAAATAAAAAAATTTCAATTTAAAATAGCCAGGTCTTTCAATATAATTTTTATGATAAAATCCTTTTTTCAAATGATTACACCTTTTAGGATTTAAATGAATTTAAGCGCAAAAAAAACATACCGGCCTGAAATTGATGGGTTAAGGGCCATTGCAATTATTTTAATACTTCTTTTTCATGCTGGGTTTGATTGGATCAGTGGTGGTTATATTGGTGTTGATGTTTTTTTTGTTATTTCTGGATATTTGATTACCAGAAATATTATCTGGCAAATGAATCACGGTTTATTTTCTTTTTCTGGATTTTATATCAATAGAATTAGGAGGCTGATTCCAGCCTTATTTTTTACGTTAGTACTGACTCTAATTTTAGGTTTTTATATCTTTTCGCCTGCTGACTTAGAAAGGTTAGGGCAGTCAACAATTGCAGCAACGGTCTCTTTATCCAATTTTTTCTTTTGGGCAGAAGCCGATTACTTTAATCCTTCATCGGAAATCAAGCCATTGCTACATACTTGGTCATTAGCAGTAGAAGAACAATTCTATCTGATCTGGCCAGCAATATTACTGTTTTTATTTAAAGCCAATAATAGGGTTTTACTCAAACTATTTTTTATAGTATCAGCAGTCGTCTCTCTTATTGCTTGTCAATTTTATATTGATAATCATCCAGAAGCTGTTTTTTTCTTATTGCCTTTTCGCTTTTTTGAGTTCTCAATTGGTGCTTTGTGCGCTTTTTATAGCCATCCATTTCCGAAAAAAAGGTCTGTAAATAATTCCCTGTTTACATTGGGGCTTTTAATGATCATTTTACCAGCCATATTTTACACCAAAGATACTGTTTTTCCTGGTTTATATGCACTCATTCCTTGCTTAGGAACAGCTGTGTTAATACTCCTTGGACAACATTCAAACCTGCATACAATATTAAGTAATAAAATCATGATTAAAATTGGTCTGATTTCCTATTCTACTTATTTAATTCATTGGCCTATTTTTGTGTATTATAGGTATTGGAAATTTGACCAAATTAATTTAATTGAAATTTTTACATTATTATTACTTTCTCTCGTCATTGGCTATTTAATGTGGAAATTCATTGAAAACCCTTTTCGTTATTCAAGCAGAAAAAATAAACTTCAAGAAAAGGCATACAAACCATCTCGATTGTTTTTGCTAACCATGGCATTGGTAGCAATTAGTCTATTTTATAGCTCTCACTATATATGGAAACAAAAGGGTATTCCTTCTCGAATGCCAGCTGAATTTTTATTATCACAAGATGAGATTAATAAAAATAGAAGCCGGTTTAGACGTGATTTTTCCTCTGGTATAAAACAATTTTTAAAAGGTGGTGAACAAAGTAAAAATGTTGTCATGATGGGCAACTCTCATGCTGTTGATTTGTTATACGCCTTGAGAGAAAACAATTCAAATATTAACTTTACCTTATTGAGTACATCAGCACGTTGTTATAATTTTGGCTCTCCAGTTAAAGAAAAGTTTAAAAAGTACTGCGACTCAAAATTAAAATCTAATTTAAAAAAAGAGAATTTTAAAAACATTGATGCAATTTATTTACATGATAATTGGCCACGATTTAATGAAAAAGACTTAAGAAATCGACTAACTGAAATACGAAATGTTTCTGATGCTCCTATTTACGTTTTTGGGCCAAAAATGACATATGATAAAACTATCCCACAAATTGTAGCTTCTCATATGAGAATGGCATCAATAAATCAATACAGCGTCAAATATAGAGTTGGACACCGCCCTAAAACAAATGACTCTATACGAAGTTTAATTGAAAATATTGATATTAATGATATCTATTTTGTTGATATTTTAAGGGCTCAATGTGGTGATACAATAAAATACTGTCATATTGTTTCTGAAATCAATCAAAAGTTTTTATATTTTGATGCAGGACATTTTACGCTTCAAGGCGCTTTTGAAGCCGGCCAAAATCTAAAAATAAAGTATCCTCATCTTTTTTAACAGCTGCAAAACCGTATCTAATGCTAAATTATCAATCAAAACCATTCATAAATATTAAATCATCTAGCACAAATGAACTGTCTGATCCATCTAATTGATTTAGGTAAGACAATAAGTTTTCAAAGTCATTTAAATTGAGATTAAGTGCCTGGCGATGAGGTTGTGCCAATTCAATTTCATTGATTGTGGCCACAATCAAATCGTCAATAAAAAGTTCATTGTTTTGTGTTGCTGCTAGTGATATTTCAAGCTGATTCGACTCACCTGCCAACCAAGAAATATTATCTAACCTTACTTCATGCCAATCTAAACTGGTTTCATAAGGCAAGACATCAACAGAATGATTATTACCATTGATTATGATTGAGAGTGTTTGTGTTTGTTCAGCACCATTAATGACTCGTAATCCTAATGCACCGAGTCCACCAATGCCACCATCGATGTTATTTAGAATCAAAGTACCAGGTAATCTAACAAATTCACCATGTGAACTGCTGTCATAATTGTATTGGATGTAACCTGGAATATCTGCTCCATTACTGAGGTCAGCTATTTCTGCTTGAATTATTTTACCACCTGTCACACTGAAGACATCTTCTAAATTTGGTGCCGATCCATCATGAAAATATGGGGCTGTCTCCCAAACTCCCAACAATGTAGGAGTATCAATGCCGACTAAAGGCGCACCTAATCTTTGTCCTGAACTGTCTCGAATTGTACCGACATTTTGCAATACCGGATTACTGCCTAATTGACTGTTGGTAAAGTCAGTTGACGGGTTATGACAAGTATTGCAGTTAATTTGATTAAAAACTATTTCGCCAAGTTGAGCTTCTGGCGTGAGATCACCATTGCTTAATCGATACGGACTTTGTGGAATGGTTGTTGCATCTAGGCTACTAACATATTCACTTATTTGATCAAGTTGAATAGCGGTTTCTGTATTATTTTGACCCAGCGGTGAATTAGGCAACTCTCCTTCTTCTAAAAAGCCCGTGCCTTTGAAGTGATTCACTATGTCTAAAACAAAATCTTGAATCTCGTTAAAATTAGCACTCCAATGAACATTGCCATGTCCAGTTCCTCTTCTTCCTCGTAAATCCGTGGTGTTTCTGAACCCTTCTCCTCGCTGGTTAAAATCCCAAACTCTACCATCATGTGATCCATCTAAATGACAACTGGCACAAGAGATGTAGCCTTCAAAACTCATATCATTTTCACCTAATGGACTATTTCCAGCAAAGTAAAATTCTTGCTTTCCAGCTAATATATTTGTAGAAAATGTCTCGTTTTTCACTGTATCTGTGCTAACAGGTGATAATTGCACCGTTCCATTTTGGAAAAATGTTGTCAAATCATAAGAGGTTACATTTCTAGACAAAAAATTCTTGACCCATATCTTATTGTTAACAGGGTCAAACAAACTATCTTGAGGGGCTGATCCAGTCTCTGCCCTAAAAACTGAACTCTGTGCAACATTGTTTCTGATGGCCATGTCATCAAAGGCTGTTAATGTATTATTGCCTTGTAAAGTTACAAACACATAATCACCACTTTCATTAAACGTGATCGATGATGGCGAATCTGAATTATCAATGTCTAATCGAGAAGGAGTCCCATTAAATCCTTGAAACTCAGGCTCAGCAGGTGGGTTTGAGTTTAAGTCTATGCGGCCTAATACTGATCTAATCGTACTATCATGAGATGCAGCAATATTGAGGTCAGTTTCTTGTTGAAAAAATTGACCTCTAAATGTATCCGCTTTAATGCCTGCATACCATAACCATTGGTGATCCGGACTGATAGTTAATTCAGAAATGTAATTAGGCACGCCCGGACCATCGCTGCCTCCTGAGTCTAAGCCATTTAAACCTCTATCGCGATTGAGTTTCAATTGATGATTAACACTTAAGTCCTGAGTATTTATATCCCAAATGACTGCATGATTTTCACGTGCTAGAAATTCAGCAATAAATAATTGACTGTCATTTCCAGTAAGAGCCATGGCACGGGGCAAAGGACCCAATTCAACTCTACCAATCTCATGACGTGTTGCCGCATTGTATTTTACCAAAACACCATTTTTTGCTTTGATTTGCCCGCCTGAACCCAAAGTCACATAGGTATTCATCCCACTTGATTCAGCAATTACAGATTGCGGCCGACTTCCATATCCAGTATTTATTTGATCAAGTAATTGACCTTGATCAGATAAGATTATAATTTGATTACTGTTGCGCAATGTCACCCAAACATTATTGTTGCTGTCTAATGTGAGAGATGTGGGATGGTGTGATTCAACTGTTCCCATTAAACTATTTAAATTGATTTCATTTATTAATTGATTCGATTGTGTATCAATTATTGAGACACTGTTGTTATCTGGATTCACAACCCATAACTCATTATCACTTTGGTTAAGTGCCATCATTGATTGGTTGCTTGGAAGCGCTTGGTTTATTGGATTAATAATGGTTTGGGTTAATGTTTGTGTGATGATTGAAGATGTTCCATTTGGCTTTATATCTCTGACTTGCACTTTAACATTGAAGTGTCCAGTCTCTGTAAAGTTGTGTGTTATGTTTGAAGTGTTTGACCATGTGGTTGCTGGAGTCCCATCTCCTAGTACAAAACGGTATTCTATGGGGTCGTTTTCCGAATCAATTGCTGAAACAGAAAAGTTGACTTGGTTATTTGGTTGACTTGGGCTCGCGCTTGAAACAAAAGCACTGATAACTGGAGCAGAGTTAGTTCCAGTCACTGCATTACCCGTAGAAAAACTGAATGAATAGCCATCAATGCCATTACCAGCTGCATCTTTAATGCCCCCATGAGGTAAAACCACTTCATAAGTTGTATCTGCTAAAAAGTATTCCTTAGGAGTAATGGTTAATACACCATCATGGGAAAATGAATGCCACACATCAATAGCAGTGCCACCAACAGGTCTTACAATCAAGGATTCACCATTAACTATGGTAAATGTTTCTAGTTCTTCCGCTATCACTAAGCTGATGGGAGCACCTAGAGGAAAGTTACTTTGTCCATCTTTTGGTATGTGAAATCCAACATATGGACCCGTTGTATCGGCAACAGCATCATGACACCAAACTCCGATGGCATCTCTTCCCTCTGATGAATAGCCTCCTGAAATCAGCAAATTCCCAAGTGGCAAAAGATACTGACTCATATCAACTTGGCCACTAACACTGTCTATAGGTCTATTATTGCCCACTTCATCAAACTCATGAACCAACTCTAAGGTTTCCATATTAATCTTGTGCCTTCGAGCAAATATAAATTCATCTTGAGTTTGTACATATGGAACATTTGTCCCAGCATTTAAGGCATCATCCCCAGACAAATCAAATGTCTTAATTAAGCGCATATCTGTCACATCACTGATATCAATAACTTGTAGTATATCGCGGTCTGACCCACCGGCTAAGACTATGTAATCTTGCCATATTGCACCCATATATCCGCCAATTAATCCATTCAGACGATCTATCAAAATTGGATCTTCTGGTGGAGTATTAAAAACAGGTGAAATATCATAAGCGGCAATACCTCGCATAGTGGCATCTGATGTAATAAATAAAATATTTCCTAATAATATAGAATTACCTGCTATTCCATGATCACCCAATGGCTCCCATTCTGCCAGTAATTGTTCAGCCCGATAAAGACGAGCAGTTGCAGGTGTTGGTCCATATTGTAGCCAATTAAATGGCACAGACCATGGGTAAAAAATACGAATAGAGCCACTATCTGGAGCAGGTTGTTGATCTAAATAATTGACCCAATCTGGAGGGTTGGGCGGGTCTTGTAAGTTGATACCTACTCCAGTTCTTTGATAGGAAGGATGCCAATGACTGGCAATGATATCACCAATTTTATAATGTCCATGATTTCCTTGACTGGTCACGGAAGGAATATTGGTGTCAGCATTTAAATAAAAGCTACTCACATCAGTTGTATTGGCAAATAAAAATTCTCTGGCTGCATTACCTGCAACATTATTTGTGTAGATATGACCATTATGATAGGCTATATTTGTTATTCTTCCCATCCCCGCTTGTCTAAATAGTAATTGGCCTGGAATACAAGCATTGTTTGGAAATGCCGCAGGAACTGGTGGAATTTGAGCTTGAGAACTCAAACTGATTAATAGAATAAGAGCAAATATAAAAGTTTTCATGGTTTTTTAATGATTGTTAGTCGATTAATCTTCTATGTAAGAGTATTTCCAATGAGAGTCTGCTTTATCTCTCTGAGCTAAGCACCCAACTGGAATATTCTTAAGTAGGTATAAGGATTCGTCTTTTTTTAGCAAATGAGTGATACCGATCACTTTTGAATCATTAAAATCGAAATGGTCTATTTCCCCACACATAAACTCCCATGTTTCATCATGATTGTGAACAATCATTTTAATCGGTCTTTTGTTAGCTACAATATGCTCACAAACAAGGACACCAAGCTCACTTTTTTTATTCATATCTATCTTCTCTAACCTATTAATTTGATTCAAACCCGTTTGTAAAAACAACATCTTGACCCACGATTTGAATCAGTGAATCCCAGGCAACAATAAAAAGTTCACCCGACTCACTTTCACCAAAACCTGTCACGGCGAAACCACCAACCAATGTTCCTATACTATGCGACTCCCAAGATCCATTATCTAATCCTCTAGCAATAAAAAACTCGCCATCACACCAGTCTGTGTAAAAATACCAACCATTCAACAAGCCGAAAGTTTGACCACGATAAACAAAACCTCC
>JBGCFT010000309.1:0-12764 GCA_045107085.1 Marinicellaceae bacterium
GATTCTTGTTTAATTAAATTTAAATTTTCCATAACAATATTGTAGATTATTTTGATAATTTTGCATGTGCAACAAGTCATTTAGTGAGTTTTTGTCACCAGAATATTTCTTTTGACGTATTTAAGAGTATCTCAAATTAAAAAAGGAGTAAGTATGGAATGTTAAGTAGAACATTTAAATATAAAAAAACAGTATTTTTAATAATGCTAGTCATGGCGGTGAGTCAATCATATGCTCAATATGAAATAAGAAAATACTCGATAAACAGCGGTAGTTCAACAATAAGCGAAGGTCAATATGAAATGACATCCAGCATTGCTCAGGTTGATGCCAGCAATGAACTGTCTAGTGGAGACTATACGATTCGGGCTGGGGTATGGCAACAAAACACAGATTTAATTAAAAGAAATGGATTTGAATAAGTCCAGGAGATAAAAATGAATAAAAATAATATTAACAGCAAACTTTTTGTAATTTTCTTAATGGTCTTTGCTTTTTCAAGTGCAAATGGTCAGAGTGTAGATAGCTCTTTTACCTATCAAGGCGAGCTGCTTGATAATGGAAGTCCAGCTAATGGTGAATACGATATAAATTTAGACTTAATTGACGGTGACATGAACCCATGGGGTAGTACCTCAGAACATTCTCCAGTAGAAGTCAATAATGGTTTATTTAGAGTTAATGCTGATTTTGGAATAGTTAAATTTGATGGTTACAAAGACTTTACTGTAACAGTAAGTATTCGTAAAACTTCAGAAGGACCAGGTGGGGCATTTACTGTATTAGGTTCTCAAACAGTTCAAGCAGTACCATTAGCAACAAATTTAACCAATGGTGATGCTACCAATGGACAAGTATTAACTTTTAATGGTTTTCAGTGGAACCCAGCTGATCCAGCGGCAGGAGGATCTTCTCCGTGGAATATCGATGGATCAGATATAAATTATACAAATGGTAATGTTGGTATTGGCACTGTTTTACCTTCTGCAAGGCTTGATGTTGAGTCTCCTTTTGGCTATACAGCCAATTTTAATGGTGGAGATGATATGTTTGTATTTTTTGAGGAAAACGGACAAGGAAGGGGCTATATTGGTTCATTTCAAACAGCAGGCGGTAGTATTACAGATGAAGATTTTGAAATAGGCACTACAGGTGGATCTAGTGCTAATTTTCATTTGGTGACGGGGTTTAACGATCCTAGACTTACTATTGATGCAGATGGACTAATAGGAGTTGGGCAAACCAATCCTCAGGCTAAATTTCAAGTGGATAGTGTTGATGATACTGAGGATCCGCTAAGAGTAAGAGTTGCTGGTACTTCTAAATTATGGGTAAAAGGTGATGGCTCTACTAATTTATTTGGAGATGCAAAACAAGAGATTGATTCAGATGGAGTGATGAAATTTATGGTTCATGCTGATTGTAACTCTACACCAAGCATAGTGAAATCGTATAATGGTATTACAAACTCTTCTGGCTCCATAAGTATCGCACAGGGCAGTGCCTCTGGAAGCTGTGAAATAACCTTTCCTACTAATGTCAGTGACAGATATTGGCAAGTATCAGCGGTATACGCTAGTGCTTCCGCAATCCCAGGACAAAGAAATGCAACTTGCAGGCTTGATGGCAGTAATAATATTTTAAGATGTGAAAGGTATAATATAGGGACAGGAAACCTGAGTGGTGGAGAAATAATGATTTTAGTTTATTAATACAAAATCCCGCGAAAAAGTCAAAGGGCATGTTTTTTGGTGTTCTTTGACTTTTAACTTTTTGAGTTTTTCCTAGATTCAATTTTAACTTTTCTTTTTTTCAATATTCTGCCCATCAAAATCCCCACTTCAAATAACATCCACATGGGTATTGCCATTAATGTTTGTGATATTAAATCAGGAGGAGTGAGAATCATGCCCACAACAAAAACGCCAACAATGACATAAGGTCGAGAATTGGCCAGTTTTTCTGGCGTTGTTACGCCCATTAAGATCATCAGTATTACAGCAATTGGTACTTCGAAAGCCAATCCAAAAGCAAAAAACAAGCGCACAACAATATCTAAATAACTGTTTATATCTGGCATATAATTCACACCTGCTGGAGAAATAGCAGGAATAAATTGAAACAAGATTGGAAAAATTACAAAATAGGCAAACATACAACCCAGATAAAACAAAAAGATACTTGAAAATAATAAAGGTCTGGCAATGCGTTTTTCGTGCTTATATAGGCCAGGAGAAACAAACGCCCATATTTGATAGAGTATATAAGGCATTGAAATGATTAAACCCAAAATAAACACCATTTTAAATGGCGTCAAAAAAGGCGACAAAACACCCGTTGCAATCATGCTGCTGCCTTCTGGTAAGTAAGCCATTACAGGACTGGCCATAATAGAATAAATTTTACCAGCAAAGGGTAGTTGGACAATAACTATAACTAATAAGAAAACCACGGCACGGATCAGGCGTGTGCGTAATTCTATAAGGTGTGAGACAAAAGGTTGTTGTTCGGACATTTCTAGAAAATTCCCTTAACTTTTCCAATCTTTATTATTGGGCAGAGCATCCTGCCCTTTTTGAGTGACTTTTTTTATCTCTTCGGAAATTTCATTTAGATCTTTTTTAGTGTCTTTGAGAATATTATTTTCTGCTAAGCGTTTATTGAGCTCCTCAGTTTCTAGTTCACTTTGTACTTCTCGTTTTACATTTTCAAAAGTTCTTTTGGCTTTGCCAATATATTTCCCAATTTTTTTAGCCACTCCTGGTAAGCGTTCAGGTCCAATTACAATCAAAGAGATAACCATGATCATAAATAATTCAGAAAAGCCAACGTCAAACATAGATTAAACTCAGATAATTATGATAAATCAGGATTTTTCTGATTTTGTTGATTTTGTTGATTCAACTTTTTCAGCTGAAGAATCAGCTTTGGTTTCAGTTATTTCTTCTGGTTTTTCCTCATCTTTTATGCCTTTTTTAAAGCCTTTAACGGCCTCACCTAAATCACCACCAATGTTTTTTAGCTTTTTTGTTCCAAATAGTAAGATTACTATGACCAAGACAATTAATAGTTGCCAAATACTGATTCCGCCTAACATAACGTACTCCAAGAAAAAATTAAATATTAATAGCCATTATAGCTTCTTTTATAGTTAAGGACACTATTCGTTTTTTTTAAATTAAAATTTGGTCAAATTGTTAAAAAGTGTCATCTATTATTTATGAAGACCAAAAAACACACAGTTATTCAATATACTAGGCTTTCACAGAGGAAATCTTATTGATCCTTTCTTGATCTATTTGCCTACCTAGATTCTCTCCTAAAAAACCTTTGTCTATGAGTTTTTGAACGTCAACTTGTGAAGCTGACTCAAGACAGGTGCTAAGGAAGTCGGCTTGAGGGTATTCTGTGTTCTCTAGCCCTAATCTACCTTGGGCATCAGCTTGACAAGCCTGTAAAAACTTATTAAATTGTTTAGCATTTTGATAAGCCCCTGTTTTTTGAAATAATTTATGGATAGTGCCTGCCCTTAATTCAAAGGCTTTGTGAGAATGTAGGTGCCACTTACAAACATTAAGCGCCAATTTTTTGTGTTGTTTTGGTACTTTGAGCCTGTCACAGACCGCTTCAACTAAAGGCACACCTGTTGACTCATGTCCCCGGTGTGAAGGCAGAATGTGATCAGGTGTGATGCCTTTTCCTAAATCGTGATTAAAAACTGCAAAGGCCGTATCGTTATCTAATTGTGCGGCTTTATCCATTGCCATCATGCAATGTATGCCGGTGTCAATCTCAGGGTGCCAGCGTTCAGTTTGAGGAACGCCAAATAAGTTATTAAATTCTGGAAACAACCTTTCAAGCGCTTGACAGTTTTTCAAAACCTTAATAAAAACAGAAGGTTTGGTTTCATTAAGCGCTTGACTTAATTCTTGCCATATTCTCTCTGGCACTAAAGCATCTACTTCACCATTGGTTACCATTTCTTGCATTAATTCATTGGTTTGGACATCCACTGCAAAATCGAAGTTAGCAAATCTTGCAGCAAATCTTGCAATGCGTAATATACGGACAGGGTCTTCTTTAAAAGCCATTGATACATGTCTTAATAATCTGTTTTCTAAATCATCTTGACCGCCAAAGGGATCAATAATTTCCCCAGTTTTTATGTCTTGAGCTATGGCATTTATGGTTAAATCTCTGCGACTCAAATCTTCTTTCAATGTAACAGACTTGTCCGTATTAAAGGCAAAGCCATGGTATCCTTTTGCGGTTTTTCTTTCTGTTCTTGCAAGTGCATACTCATCATGGGTTTTGGGGTGTAAGTAAACCGGAAAATCTTTACCAACAGACCGAAAGCCCTGATTAATCATTTGTTCATGTGTGCTTCCAACCACCACATAATCATGGTCTTTAACAGGCAATCCTAAAAGCTTATCACGAACCGCACCTCCGACCAGGTAGATTTTCATAAATGGCACCCGACATTGGCTGTTTGTTGCGAGATTGTATCATTCGGCCAATTTTTCATGATTGTGCCATCAACAGGAAAAGTCGGCATCCAGTAGGCAATTCTTCTTGGGCTTTTATTAATCAACCAATCATATATGGTTATGTTGGTTAATATTTTAGTGATATAACCTCTGGTTTCTTTGTAGGGAATGGTTTCTGCCCAAATATCCGGCGCACTCGGAAAACCTTTAAGCCAATCTTTGGCCTTAGACTCTCCGGCATTATAGGAAGCCAGAGCCAGTAAAGGATGATTGTCAAATTGATCAAACAGTAACCGTTGATAAAATATTCCCATACTCAGATTATAATCAGCATCATGTAATTGGGGTTTTCCCCAATATTTTACCCCCATTTTCTTGCTTAATCGTTTGGCAGTTGGGTCAATTATTTGCATTAGTCCACGGGCATCAGCTCTAGAAATGGCATCAGTTTGCCAGGCGCTTTCTTGGGTAATGATAGACATAATCCATTGGGGTAACAAGTTATGCTTGTTGGCCAGTTTTGTGATTTCTTCTTTATAAGCAAGAGGATAACGTAATTCATAGTTTCTCCATAAACCCAAAGCTCCCATAATGGCGGAAACTTTATTGTACCAACCTTTGTCATAAGCAATGTCTGCCAGTGCTCTTTGTTCACCTTTTTTAAGCTTTTGATATCCAATAATCCATTCCTTGCGAGCTTCTTTTATCATATCTAAAGCAAACAATTCAAAAGCAATTTCAATTTGTATCGGAAGTTTTGCTATGGGAGTAGCGGTAATGTCTTCGTTGCATATTTTATAGGGCAAACGCATGTGATCAGCGGCCAAAAATCCATAGTAATTGGTTTTTAATGACAAGGAAGAAAACAATGACTGGGCTTCAGTTTTGTTGCCTGTTTTTGCCAGTGCTCGTCCTTTCCAATAACTCCAGCTGTCTTTTTTACGTTGAAATTCAGGCATAGATTCAATGGTTTTTAAAACATTTGCCCAGTCTTGGTTATATAAATGAAAGCGAGTACGCCAAGCAAAAATTTGTGAATCATGCTGTTTTTCAGGCAAGGCATCCATGGCGTCAATGGTAAAAGGTAAATAGTCAGTAGCAGCAAACAGTGCAATAGTTCGATCAACGGTTGCAATTTGATCTTTACTAAAGCTGAAACGTTTAACCAAAGCGGGCCAAATTTTATAAATCTCTTCAGGCTGTTTTTGCCCCATTTTTTTGGCTTTTATATAAACCAGTTCTGTATTAATGGGTGAATTTTCCCAGCTTTTCGACTGTTTCAAAGTCTCTATTGGGCTTCGCATTAATGACATGGCACGGTTAATCCATTGGGGTTTGGATTGCATTTTATCCGCCAAATACCCAGCTGTAGCTGCATTGTTGATTTTGAAAGCTAGTTTGATGCGTTTTTCAATGAGAGCATCATTGATGTGCCCTTTTGATTCCCACCATTGAAAAACTGAATTACAAGCATCTGGTAAAGATAAACCGTTCATCCAAAAATCAGTAATGGCCTGAGTTAAGCCCTTATGCTTTTTGGTATCTATTCGAGCCTGTAAATACCAACAGTGCATTGTTTGTGAAGCACGATTATTTTTGTATCTTTTTAGATAGTCATTCCATTGTTTTTGTTTGCCCATTTCATAAGTCAGCATTTTATCAAGTTCTTTGTTCAAAGGACTATTTATATTTTGGGCTTTAAATGCATTAATTTCTGATAAAGGAAGTTGTGCCATTTTAGATTTGAGTAATGCATAGTCCAAATAATGACTTAAAAGATAACCATTGAGTTGTTTTTTCCCATCAATGACAGCTGTTTCATCACCGCTTAAAGCTTGTTTATACATTTTTTTAAACAAAGCTTGTTGGGTAGTTAATGCATTTGCATTAACTATTGTCATTAACAGCACAAGTTGTATTAAATACTTTATCAAATGATTTCTGATTCCAATTGTTTTAAGAAGTTTAACATATAATCGTGGCGCCGTTGTGCCTCGTTTTTAGCAGCCTGTGTATGAAAACCAGAATTTAACTTCAAAAGTTTTGAGTAAAAATGGTCAACAGTCCAAGACCTGTCTTGTGGCTCACGATGAATACAAAACGGATCACTTTCATGATATAAAGTACAGTCCATTTTCCCACCAACCATCATCATTCTTGCTACGCCGATGGCACCTATTGAATCTATTCTGTCAGCATCTTGGACAATTTTTGCTTCTAAAGTCTCAGGAGTGATATTGGCAGAATAGCTGTGCGCTGCGATAGCGTGCTTTATGGCGTTCATGTGTTGAGTTGGATAATTCCATTGATTCAGCAACTGTTCTGCTTTCTCAGCAGAAAGTTGAGAGGCTTTTGATCTTAAATCTGAGCTTTTAGAAACTGAAACACAATCATGTAACCAAACTGCTGGTAGCACTATTTCTAAATTTGCTTTTTCTATTTCGGAGAATTTAATCGCATTAACTGCTACTCTTTGAACATGTGCAGCATCATGTGCGGCATCTGCAGAATCAAGAGAGTGAATATAGTCACTAAATATTTTAGTCCAATCTTTCATGTTATTCTGGCTTTGGAAATATGTGGAACAATGCCGAATACAGCTCAGCTAACTCAAGGCTCATGATTGTAAATCGTGAATCTAATAATTGTTCTTCAGATTCAATGCTTTCTAATTCTAATTGGTCCTGAACTAAATCCGTAAACTTGATGCTTTTTACAGCAAAATCATGGGTTAATGTAAACTCAATTCGATCATTAAAAACCAAACCGATTTGTGTCACCAAATAACCATTTTCAATGTGTCTTTGCATTTCATCAGTTAAATAGTTAACATTTTTTGCGCGAATAACACTTTTGGCCTCATCTAAGGTTTCTAGGACCAAGTTCGAGCCAAACTCTAAACCACCCTCAGCATGACCATCTGAAATCCATTTGGTTAATACAGTTGCCATACCTGAGGACTCACCGAATGCTGTGGCCTTGAATGTGCCAAGTGTTTGGCGTACTTGAGAAACTAAATTTTCTGCAGGATTTTGACTGGCAGAATCAACCACTAACAAATTATGTGTGTTATCGATATAAGCACCCATTTTCTTTAATTTCGTGAATGCTTGTGGCAGCAAATCAAATAGAATCTCCTGCTTCATATCGGTTTGCTGTTTACGCCCAGGTTTGTTGCCTGTATCAGATTTAATTTGAGAAACCTTTTCTTGTAATTGTTGGTTAACCACAGTAGCGGGCAGTATTTTTTCTTCAACAGCCATGCTAAACAGTTGTGCATTGCCACTTTGTAGGCAGTACAGTTCTTCATTATCAAGAGAAAAAGGCGAAATCCAACCTTGTGAGGCTGTATCTTGTGGTCCGCATGGTTTCAATGCATCTTCTGATAAATGGTTGGAAAGTTCTGCAGAATCGATTGAATAGTCTGAAGGTAATTGAAAAATTCTGGCGTTTTTAAACCACATAGTAGTCCTTTGAAAATAATAATTGGATATTTTAACCGATAGAATAATATGAAAATAGAAAAAATAAGAATATTATACGCTTCGTGATAATTTTGTGAAAAATTTAGATTACAATTATACTTATGAAAACATTATTACTGACTTTATTCTTCTTCACATCTTTGAGCCTTGCTGTGGAAATACAGCTCAAAAGCCAAGAAACACAAACACAAGTGATAGAGCTTTATACTTCTGAAGGTTGTAGCAGTTGTCCGCCTGCAGACCGTTGGTTATCATCTTTGAAAAACAACTCTGAACTATTTAAAAGTTTTATACCGATAGCTTTGCATGTTGATTATTGGGATTATATTGGTTGGACAGATGCACTGGCTTTTCGTGAAAATAGCCAGCGTCAAAGACTCTATAAGCATTTAGAAAACCTCAACTCTGTTTATACTCCGGGCATATTAAAAGCAGGAAAAGAGTGGAGAGGTTGGTATAGCACTGGAATTAAAGCTTCAAATGATCAGGTGGGAATCTTGAATATAGACATAGTCAATAACAACATTAAAGCTAAATTTGATACTAAAGATAAGTCTGAATATAGGTTGGTTGTGGCGTTGCTAGGCATGGACATTCAAACCAAAGTCATGGCTGGTGAAAACCATGGAAAATTATTAAAGCATGACTTTGTTATGCTAAAAAAAGAAAGTTTCGAAGCACCAAATGGTCAATGGAACGAAACCATTGATGATGATTTTTTTCAAAGCAAATATCAGAATACTGTGTTTGTTGCTTGGGTAGAAAAAACCAACAACCCTGCTCCCATCCAAGCAGTTGGTACTTTTTTATAGTACTTAAAGACTCTATCTTGAGTTTAAATGAGATTGGGTTTTATGCTATGATTCATATATGAAAAGAGTTGTCCTTATTTTAAGCTTAGTAACACTGTTGCCAGCATGTGTGTTTAATATCAAAATTCCACCAGAAGAAAAAACTCAAACAGACTCAGTGTCTGAAAGAGAAGAATCTACAACTCAAAGCTTTAAATGAATAGAATTAAAAGTTACTTTTGACATCTTCATTAATTTACTTTTAAGTGATATAGTTTAAAACAAGGTTAATTATTAAGGGTTAATGATGAGTCGATATGGTTTTAGTTTTATCAAAGGCAGCGGTGCCGACTATTTGTTAAGTGATTTAGTAGAGACCATTGTTTTTGGAAGTTTGATAATCTTACCTTTGCTTGTATTATTTAACCCAAACAATTCTTATTTCATATTTCAGGCTTTTTTATTTCTGTTCTTTATTTATGCTCTAATATCAATACTTGCTGAAATGTTGCCAAAAACATCCTTGTACCTTTCCTTGCTGTTGACCACAGCTATTTTTATTATGGCGCTTTATGGCGTTATTGAAAATACAAATACCAAAAAATTAGAGAGTATTTTTTTCTTTAATGTTGGGGTGTTAGTGACCTATTATTTTTCGATAGTAATGATGAATATTAACCTCATTAAAAAAGTTAAAGATCTACAGTTGAGTTAACAAGTAAATATTTTTTCCTTTTTTTGTAATAAATCTAATTAATTTTTCAATAGCTCGTTTTAGAAACTAACTCATGTTTTTACTTCTTCTTGGCATTCTTAAACGCATCGGCCAAAGAACCAAAAGGGCTGCTGGTTGGTTGTTGGCGTTTGGGTTTATGCTGTGAATGACGCTTTTTGTTTTGTGGTTTGTTTTCAAACTTGGGCTTGCTTTCTGGTTTAGCTCCTGTTTTGGCTGATAAGGCGATGCGTTTTCGAGCGACATCCACTTCCATGACGGTGACTTTAAGAATTTGGCCTGCTTTCACCACATCACTGGGATCTTTGACGAAGACATCGGCGAGTTGAGAAATATGTACCAAACCATCTTGATGCACGCCGATATCAACAAATGCACCAAAAGCCGTGACATTGGTGACCACACCTTCTAATTTCATGCCTTCAACAAGATCGGTAATTTTATGAACGCTGTCATCAAAAGTGGCCGTTTTAAATTCACCCCGTGGGTCTCTGCCTGGCTTTTTCAACTCAGCTAATACATCTTTAATGGTTTCGATGCCAAATTGATCATTGGCAAAATCACGTGGGTTGATGTTTGATAATAAACTGGATTGACCAATCACATCTTCAATTTTGCAATTGAGACTTTTAACAATGTTTTCAACTAAAGCATAAGCTTCAGGATGAACCGCCGATTGATCTAATGGTTGTTCGCCATTTCTGATGCGTAAAAAACCAGCACACTGGGTGAACATTTTATCGCCTAAACGTTTCACCTTGAGTAATTGCTTTCGGTTATTAAAACGACCATTTTCATCACGGTAATTCATGATTTCTTGGGCAACCGATTCTGAAATACCTGCTACATATTTTAACAAGGCAGGTGAAGCCGTATTCACATCAACGCCAACAGAGTTAACGCAATCTTCAACCGTATCTCCTAACGCCTTGTTTAATTGCACTTGGTTAACATCGTGTTGATATTGTCCCACGCCAATGGCTTTGGGTTCTATCTTAACCAGTTCAGCCAATGGGTCTTGTAAACGGCGTGCGATAGAAACAGAACCACGATAAGAAACATCTAAATCTGGAAACTCTTTTGCTGCTGCTTCAGAAGCTGAATAAACGGAGGCACCCGCTTCTGAAACCATAATTTTTTTGGCTTTAATTTCTTTGTAATCCTTTAAAATTTCAGCGGCCAATTGATCGGTTTCTCTGGATGCTGTTCCATTGCCTACACTGATGAGTTCGATATTATGCTTCATACATAAAGCGGCTAAAATATGTTTGGATTTGTCCCATTGCTTTTGTGGGGCATGCGGATAAATGACCGCAGTATCGGTGAGCTTGCCGGTTTTATCAACCACCACAACTTTTACACCTGTTCGAAAACCTGGGTCTAATCCTAATGTGGCTTTTCCACCAGCAGGGGCAGCCAATAACACGTCTTTCATGTTGCGGGCAAATACTTTGATGGCTTCTGTGTCTGCACCTTCTCGTGCTTGGTTTGTCAACTGTAAAGAAAGCCTGACATGTAGCTTGGCAACCCATGCCAACTGGATAGTTCGCATAAGCCAAGCCGACTTTTCAACATCCCAATTGAGGTGCTGTATCATTTTCGTTACAGCTGGATGTTGAGCGTCATCTTCTACATTTACATCAATTTTAACGCTTAAAAGCCCTTCATTTCTTCCGCGTAATATCGCCAACATTCGGTGTGAAGGGATGTTTTTTATCATCTCAGAAAATTCAAAATAGTCCTTAAATTTGGCGGCTTCATTTTCTTTGCCTTTCACAACAGTTGATGTAATTAAGGCATTGTCCCATTGCCAATCACGCAATTGTTGAACCAAGTCTGCATCCTCTGAGATGTCTTCTAAGGCAATTTGGCGTGCGCCATCTAATGCTTCATCTGTTGACTTGACTTCAGTAGTCAAATACTCTTTTGCCAGAGAATCAATATCGGCATTGGGTTGTTTTATTAATTCTTCCAATAAAGGCTCTAGCCCATTTTTTCGGGCAATCTGAGCTTTGGTTTGACGTTTCTTCTTGAATGGTAAATATAAATCTTCCAAACGCGTTTTGGTTTCTGCTGACAACAAAGCTTGTTTTAATTCATCAGTGAGTTTGCCTTGTTCCTTAATTACACCCATTACAGTTTCTCGCCTGGCATCTAATTCACGCAGATAAGTCAATTTTTCATCTAACAGCCTTAACTGTGTGTCATCTAAGCCGCCAGTTACTTCTTTGCGGTATCTTGAAATAAAAGGCACGGTATCACCATCATCGAGCAAGTTAATGGCGGCTGTGACTTGTTGAGGTTGAGCATTGATGGCATTTGCAATAATGGAAGCGTGATTCATTGGTGATTATTGGTATATAAAAAAGTGCGTGGATTATAAATTAATGTGCTCTATTCAACAATTAATAAAGCCGATTTTTTTAACCAAGTTAAAAAACTGAGAGACAATAAAACAGGACTTTTTACTTGGTTTACAGTAAACTTATAGTTTTGAAACAAAGTCAATCATGTCAAATTCAAATAAAACAGTGGTATTTATTATTAGCGATGTTAGAAGTGGATCAACTTGGTTATCCTATGTTTTAGGAAGCCACAGTGATTCAGTTCACTTAGGTGAGTACTATCGACCTTTCACAATGGAAAACCATATAGCTTGTCGGTTGTGCCAGGCAAAAGGCAAAAGTGAATGCGATTATTTAAAAGGCATAAAAAAAGTTGATAATAAAGAGGCTTTTGATTTCGCTTTTAATCGTTTCAAGAAAAATAGACTTATCGACTGTAGCAAACAGATGGATTGGATTAAAAATTTTATAAACAATCAAAATTTCCAATCAAAAATAATACATTTACATAGGGATCCTCGTGCCTTTATCGCTTCCCAGAAAAGACGAAGCCCAGAATTAAACATTCAAGAAACCGTCACTGGATGGGTAAAGACCAATACTCAAATTGAACAAGAACTAAAACTTTTAAATACCAACTACACCCGTGCTTTTTATGATGAACTTTGTATCAAGCCAGAGCTTTATTTTGCTGAACAATTGAGCCTGTTTCTTGAAAAACCATTTGAAAATTCATCGTTACAATATTGGCAAAAAGAGCACCATGGTTTAGGCGGTAATGGGGCTGCTTTTAATAACTTAAGTCGTTTTTCAGATGCAATGGTTAACACTGGAGATGATGATTACTATAAAAAAATGAATCATCAACTGTTTTATGATTCGAGGTGGATTGATGAGTTAAGTGATAAAGAAAAAGAAAT